>PLXR01000042.1 GCA_003151495.1 Opitutaceae bacterium | reverse complement strand
GCGTAGGCCGCGATGGCCATGCCCTCGAGCACCAGGTGGGGGTCGCTCTCCAGGATGCTCCGGTCCATGAACGCCCCCGGGTCGCCCTCGTCCCCGTTGCAGATGACGTACTTCTTGGCGCCGGGCGACTTCGCAACCGTGGCCCACTTGAGGCCGGTCGGGAATCCCGCGCCGCCCCGACCCCGCAGGCCACTCCGCGTCACCTGCTCGATCGTCTGCGAGGGGTTCATCTCGGTCAGCACGTTGTGCAGCGCCTGGTAGCCCCCGGCCGCGATGTAGTCCTCGATCCGCTCCGGGTCTATAATGCCGCCGTTGGCGCGGACGATCCTCATCTGCTTGGCGAAGAAGGGATGGTGGGGATCCCCTCGCAGAACGCCGCATTTCCCGCCCTTGAGCTCCCCCACGATGGACGCGGCGTCCTCGGGCTTAACAAGCTCGTAAAGGCCGCTCTCGGGGCCGACACCGTCGATCCCGACAAGGGGGCCCTGCCCGCAGAAGCCCATGCAGCCCACGCGCCGCACCTCCACGTCGGCCTCGAGCCCCTGGGCCTTAACCTCGGTCTCGAGGTTCTTCTTGATGACGTCGGCCTGGGAGGACATGCAGCCCGCCGACATGCAGGAGCGCAGGCATATCTTCTTGCGCGACGCGCTCTGTTTCTCCGCAAGGGCCTTTAGGTCGTCCAGTTGCATGGCTTAAATCCATTCGTTGAGGTGCCTGAGCGCGTCCTCCGGCGTCTGCTTGGGGGCCACCTTGCCGTCGTACACCACGGCCGGTGCGATCCCGCACGCCCCGATGCACCGCGCTGTCAGGAGCGACACCTTGTCATCTGGCGTCGTCTCGCCTGCCGAGATCCCCGTCCGGCCCTCGACCGCGGCGAGCAGCTTGTTCGCCCCCTTGACGTAGCATGCCGTCCCGAGGCAGACGACGCAGGTGTGCAGGCCCTGCGGCTTCAGCTTGAAGTAGTGGTAGAACGTCGCGACGCCGTAGACGCGGCTGGTCGGGAGCCGGAGCTCGTCGGAGACGAATTGCAGGACATTGTCGTCGAGGAACCCGAACAGCTCCTGCGCCTTGTGCAGCACCTCGATCAGCGCGTCGTGCCGCTGCTGGAACTTCTTAATGTGCGCCTCGAGGATCTTGAAGCGCTTGTCGCTCCCGAGCTGCTGGGCGACGCGCGTAGCTGCGTTGGTTCTTCTGTGGGCGGGCGCGAGGACCATAAATTTAGTCTCCGGTCAGGGGGCGCGCGTTGGCGCCCTGACACGCATCTTCCCCATGCTGCGGGAGGAGGAGGGTCGGTTTCATCTTTTGTCCACCGTTACATTATCCCCGAGGGGCCCCGCGGGCTCCGCGCCGATTGATAGATGCTGTGCATTTATTGCGATCGGGCGGACCGCCGCGGGCCGATCGGTCTTGATGGCCGGCGACCCGCGCCGGTAGCCTCCCTCGCCCGCGGCACGGCCCTGTCCGCGCGCCCCATGCAGAAAAGCCACCCCTGGAGGCGAATTCGCCTCACCCTCCTTTCTGCAGCCCTGTGGCCCGCCGCGGCGGGCGCGCAGATCGAGAGCGTCACGCGCCTCACCGCGAACCCGGTCCGGTACGGGCGCACGGAATTCGTGGTGATGCTCTCCGCCCCGTGGGAGAACCCCTACCGCTCGGCCGACATCACGCTGGACCTGGAGCTCATGGCCCCCTCGGGCCGCCGCCTCTCCGTGCCCGGCTACTACGACCGCGGCGAGCCCGGGAAGCCCTCGGTCTGGCGCGCCCGCTACGCCGCGGCCGAGGCGGGCGTCTACCGCGGGCGGTTCGTGCTGGAGGTCGGCGGCGCCCGGCAGCCCCCGGTCCCCGTGGAGTTCGCGGCGGCACCGTCGGGGGCGAGGGGCTTCCTCCACCCTGCGGGGCCCTGGATATTCCGCTTCGACAACGGCGAGCCCTTCCGCGGCATCGGCGAGAACCTCTGCTGGGAGTCGCGCTCGGGGGACGACTCGCGCTACTTCAAGGAGCTCCACGAGAACCCCCGGTTCAACTACGAGTACCTGCTCGGCCAGCTCTCGGGCAGCGGGGGAAACTTCTTCCGGACATGGATGTGCCCGTGGAACCTGCCCTTGGAGTGGCACCACGTGATCGACACCTCACGCTACGCGGACGACGGGCGGCCGTTCAACGCCTCCGCAGCCCGCAGGATGGACCAGCTGGTCGACCTCGCGGCGGAGACCGACACCTACTTCATGCTGACGCTCGACACCCACGGCGCGCTCCTGGGCGGGCTCTGGGAGCTGAATGGCTACAACGCCCGCAACGGCGGGCCGGCCGCGAAGCCGTCCGACTTCTTCACCGACCCGGGGGCGAGGGCGCGCTACCGGGACAGGCTCCGCTACCTCGTGGCGCGGTGGGGCTGGAGCCCGCACCTCGCCGTCTGGGAGTTTTTCAACGAGGTCGACAACGCGATGTACGGCCAGAAGCCGGAGCGCATCCCCGACAGCGTGGTCGTCGACTGGCACGCGCAGATGAGCGCCTACCTGAAGTCGATCGACCCCTACGGGAGGCCGGTGACGACCAGCATCTCGCACCGCGAGGTCGCGGGCCTTGATCGGGTCCCGGGGCTGGACCTCAACCAGCGGCACATCTACCGGAACACGCTCTCGATACCCTCGGTGATCCGGCGCCAGGTCAGCCTGGGCGGGAAGCCGTACGCCATCGGTGAGTTCGGGTACGAGTGGGACTGGAGCAAGAACTTCAACGACTTCGCGCCCGACATGGACCGCGACTTCAAGCTCGGCCTCTGGCTCGGGCTGTTCTCCCCCACACCGGTCCTGCCCATGAGCTGGTGGTGGGAGTTCTTCGACTCGCGGCACCTGACCGCGTACTTCGCCCGGGTCCGCGCCGTCCACGAGCTCATGCTCGCCGCGGGCCACGGCGACTACCGGGAGGTCGAGTGCCCCTGGGCGGGACCGCCGCTCCCCGTCTACGGCGTCCGGTGCGGCCGCACGCTCTTCGTCCTGGTCGCCAACCCCGCCAGCGGCGCAGTGTCGGGCGCGCTGCGGCTTCAAGTCGGCCCGGATGG
Source organism: Opitutaceae bacterium (assembly GCA_003151495.1). GTDB lineage: Bacteria > Verrucomicrobiota > Verrucomicrobiia > Opitutales > Opitutaceae > Palsa-1447. The sequence continues at coordinate 149,715 of PLXR01000042.1, read as the reverse complement.
CGCGCGGATGCGCATGCTCGACACCGAGGAGAACCGGTTCACCGGCGCGCGGCCCCTCCCGGCCCGGTCCGGACCGGTGGAGCTGTCGGTCGGGCCCGACCGGTGCCTGGTCCTCATCGTCGAGGATGCGGCCCCCTGACCCCGCGGCGCGCGGGGTTGCCCGGAAACCTAAAGTGCCTTGTGGGTGCCGTCACACATGACGCCGGCCCTCGTGTTCTTGCAGCCGCAGAAGTACACCGTCTCCGTCTTGTCCGCCTTGAAGATCGTGGGCGCGAACCCGGTTCCCTTGTGGGAGCCGTCGCACAGCGGCTGCCCCCTGCTTCCCCCGCAGGCGCACCAGGCATAGGTCTTGCCGGCCTCGACGGCGACGGGATATGGGGACTTCTGGGCGACGATGGGAGTGCTCATGTTGTTCGTGGGTTTTCCGGGAGGCTATCCCGCCTGGGCAGCCTTGGCGAGCCCGTCCCGGGCCCCGGCCGGCCGCCCGGGCAAGACAATATCGGCACAGGTATTGTCGAAAAACGCTGAGGCTTGGCGGTCCAGTTGGGGTAGCGTTGGACATGCCGTCCATGGACACCTTGCCCCCTCCCGCGCCCGCCCACGCTGAGCCCACCCCGCTCGCCCAGCTCTTCTCGCGCATCTCCGCCACGGGCGACAGGCCGAGGCCCCTGAGGAAGGAGAAGGCCCTCCTGACGGACCCGCTCCTCAACAAGGGCACCGCGTTCACCGAGGCCGAGCGCGACGCGATGGGCCTCCGGGGCCTCCTGCCTCCGCGGGTGTTCACGCTCGAGGAGCAGCTCCAGCGCACCCTGGCGGCGCTGCGGCGCAAGGCCGACCCCATCGAGAAGTACATCTACCTCGTGAACCTGCAGAACCGCAACGAGGTCCTCTTCTACCGGCTCGTCATGGAGCACCTGGAGGAGATAATCCCGCTGATCTACACACCCACCGTCGGGGAGGCCTGCATCCACTACGGGGAGATTTTCCGCCGCGCACGCGGACTCTTCATCAGCCGGCGCGACCGGGGGCGCATCGCCGAGGTGATGCGCAATTGGCCCCGCCCCGGGGCCCGCCTCATCGTCGTCACCGACGGCGAGCGGATACTCGGGCTCGGTGACCTGGGCGCCCTCGGAATGGGGATACCGATCGGGAAGCTCTCCCTCTACTCCTCGTGCGCGGGCGTCCACCCCTGCTATACGCTCCCGATCACGCTCGATGTCGGGACCGACACCCAGGCGCTCCACTCCGACCCCTCCTATATCGGGGTCCAGGAGCCCCGCCTCCGCGGGCCGGAATACGACGCCTTCGTCGAGGAATTCGTATGCGCCGTCAAGGAGGTCTTCCCGAAGGCGCTCCTCCAGTGGGAGGACTTCGGGAACACCACGGCGTTCGGGCTCCTGGAGCGCTACCGCACGAGGCTCCCCAGCTTCAACGACGACATCCAGGGAACGGCGTCGGTCGCCCTTGCCGGGCTCATCGCGGCGCTCCGCATCACGGGGGGATCGCTCGGGGACCAGCGCCTCCTCTTCCTCGGGGCCGGGGAGGCCGGGACCGGAATCGCGGGTCTCTTCGTCGCCGCGGCAAAGGCGCAAGGCCTAAGCGAGGCGGATGCGCGCAAGAAATGCTGGTTCGTCGACTCGAAGGGCCTTGTGACCCGCGGCCGTGGCGGCGCGCTCGCGGCGCACAAGCTTCCCTACGCCCACGAGCATGAGCCGGTCGCCTCCCTGGCCGATGCGGTGAGGCAGCTGAAACCCACCGCGCTCATAGGCGTGTCGGCTGTGGCGTCCGCGTTCACGCGCGAGGTCGTCGAGGCGATGTCCGCGCAGAACGAGAGGCCTGTCATCTTCGCCCTCTCCAACCCCACCTCCAAGTCGGAGTGCACCGCCGAGCAGGCCTACGCCTGGTCCGGGGGGCGCGCCATCTTCGCCAGCGGAAGCGCCTTCCCTCCCGTGGATCTCGGGGGCCGGCGCCTCGTGCCCGGCCAGGGGAACAACGTGTACATCTTCCCCGGGGTGGGCCTGGGCGCGCTCGTCACCGAGGCCTCCGAGGTCACCGACGCCATGTTCCTGGCGGCCGCGACGACGCTCGCCTCCCTTGTGCGGCCCGAGGACCTTGCCGAGGGCCGGGTCTACCCACCCCTGGGCACGATCCGCGAGGTGTCGCTCGAGGTCGCGACCGCGGTGGCGCGTGTCGCGCACGATTCCAAAGTCGCCCGGGTTCGGCGCCCCAGGAACATCAGGGCGGACATCCGAAAGCGCATGTTCCAACCCACCTATCGGCAGTACGTGTAGAAGTCCCGACACCCCTCGCTAGGCCCCCGCGAGGGCTCGCGGGGGATGAAGCCCCCGCGCCTCATAGAGCGCCCTTATCTTCGACGCCAGGAATGCCTCCCGTCCCCGGTCCCCCGCCCCGGGGCTCCCGCGGAAGACGAGCCAGTCGTGGACGGCGCCCATCCGCCCAGTCTCGGCTAGGACGACAGCCCGGTTGAACCGCGCGTCCGCGTAGTCCGGGCTGAGCGCGAGGGCCTGGTCGAGGTGAGCGAGCGCATCGTCGATCCTCCCCTCCCTCACCTGCCTCTGCGCCAGGTCGAGCTCCACAACGGCCCACGGGGCGGCGGGCCACTCCTGGAGCGTGCGCCCGGCGATTTCGGGGGGGAGCGGACTCGCCGGGGCCATCTCCTTCCAGACAAGGATGACGCCCTCGGTCGCGGGTGCCCGCTGCAGCTCCTCCCAGGCGCCAGAGCGCCCGCCGCGGACGTCGCCACGCAGGAACTGAAGGAGCGCAAGCCGCGATATCGTGATCTCGCGGACCGCATCCAGCCTCGTCCCGTCCCGGACCGACACCAGGTAGGCGTGCGTGCTCTCCCAGACCGCCGCCTCCCGCGCCGCCTGGAGCGAGAGCGCGCCGCCGATCGCGAGGCACGCCGCCCAGGCCAAGGGCCTGAGCGCGGGCCGGATCCGCAGAAGCGCAAACGCCAGGACGACCGCAAGGACGCAGGCCGGCAGGTAGGTGTAGCGGTTGGCGACCGTGTGCGGGTTCTCCATGAGCCCGAGGTTGGGCACGAGGATGAGGAGGTACGCGGCCCACCCGAGGCCGACGAAGGGCGCCCGCCTCCTGAGGGCCCATGCGCCGAGGGAGATCGCGGCAACCGCGGCGGCCCATAGCCACCACGACAGCGCACGCGGGTCCAGGTCGAAGAGGATGGTGTCGGGCATCCTCGGGATCGCCGGCGGCCAGAAGGACTTGAGGACATACACGGCGTAGACATACGAGGCCTGCAGGGCACGCTGGAGCACCCCGAATTGCCTCAGGGTACCGGGCAGAAGGTATGATGTAACCGTGAAGCGGGCCACGATGTTCAGGGCCACCGAGCCCGCGGCGACGAGCCCCCACCCGACAAACCCGACAAGGACGCCCTTCCTGACGCCGCCCACCCAGGCGAGATCCAGGACGAGGAGCGCGGGCGGAAGGAAGAGAGCGACCGGATAGGTCAGCACAGAGGCGGCGTAGAAGGCGAAGCCGAGGGCGAGCCACCCGGCGCCGGACGCGCCGCGACCCCGCGCCTCGTGCTCCGAGAGCCGCGCATGGACGGCCGCGAGCGCGAAGAACAGGGCCTGGGAATACAAAAGGCCCGAGCAGGTCGCCACCGACTCCGCCCTGAGCGGGTGCAGGGCCCAGAGGAGCGCGGCCGCGCCCGCGGCAAGGAGGCGGTCCCCCTCCGCCTCCCCGGGCAGGAACCGGCGGAGGATCCGGGCCACAAGCAGGAAGAGGAGCCAGGCGTCGGCCCCGTGGAGCGCGAGGTTGGCGACATGGTAGCCGGCGGGATCGAGGCCGGAGAGGGAGTAGACCACCGAGAACCCGAGCCAGCCGAGCGGCATGTAGCGGTGCACATAGTCCAGGTTCGTGAACATCCATCCGAGGGCGGGACCGCCCGGCGTCGACATGTGGGGGTTGAAGAATATGTTCGTGTCGTCGTCCACGAGCGGCAGCGCCTCGAACCCGACGACATGCCCGAAGGTCCACGCGGTCGCGCAGAGGATAAGCAGCACGACCAACGACCGGAGCCTCGCGCTGGTGGGCGGGTGGCCCCGCGTTCCAGCAGGGGGCGCCGATCGGCTTTCGGTGGGGGGTGCGGGCATGGGCCGTTCGATGCGCCATCATGTGCAGAGCCCGCCGCCCAGATAAAGCCCCATCCGCGGCCATTCCCGGGCGCGCCCCTAATGGGCTTCCCTTCGGCCACGGCCGGCAATAGAATCAAAAGCCTCGTGAACGTGCTGCTGGTCTATCCCGAGTTCCCTGAGACCTTCTGGGGCTTCAAGCATGCCTTGAAATTCGTCTGGAAGCGCGCCTCCCTTCCCCCGCTCGGACTCCTGACGATCGCCCCGATGCTCCCGAGGGAGTGGAACCCGAGGCTCGTGGACATGAACGTCGAGTCGCTCAAGGACTCCGATCTCAAGTGGGCCGACCTGGTCCTCGTGAGCGCCATGATCGCCCAGCGCGGGTCGGCGCAGGGCGTGATCGACCGAAGCCGGGCCGCGGGGAAGACCATCGTCGCCGGTGGGCCGCTCTTCACGAGCGAGCACGAGCAGTTCCCCGGAGTGAACCACTTCGTCCTTAACGAGGCCGAGATCACGCTGCCCCAGTTCCTCAGCGACCTGAAGGCGGGATGCGCGAAGCGCGTCTACAGGACGAGCGGATACGCCGACATGCACACCACCCCCGTCCCCTGCTGGGGGCTTGCGCGACTGGGCCGCTACGCCTCGATGAGCGTCCAGTACTCCCGCGGCTGCCCGTTCGAGTGCGAGTTCTGCGATGTCACGGCGAAGTTCGGCCACCGCCCGCGCACCAAGAGCGCGGGCCAGATCATCGCCGAGCTCGACAGCCTCGTCGGGTGCGGCTGGCGCGGCCCCGTGTTCTTCGTCGACGACAACCTTATAGGCAACAAGCGCACGCTCATCACCGAGCTGCTGCCCGCCCTCGTGGAGTGGCAGCGCTCGCGCCGCTGCGGCGTCCCCTTTTACACCGAGGCGTCGATCAACCTGGCCGATGACGAGGCGCTCATGCGGCTCATGGCCGAGGCGGGTTTCGACACAGTGTTTGTCGGGATCGAGACGCCTGACGCGGCCGCCCTTGCCGAGTGCAACAAGCGGCAGAACCAGGGGCGCGACCTCGTGGCAGACGTGAAGCGGATGCAGCGGGCGGGCCTGCAGGTGCAGGGCGGGTTCATCGTCGGTTTCGACAGCGACGAGCCGAGCATCTTCCAGCGGCAGGTCGACTTCATCCAGAAGAGCGGAATCGTGACCGCGATGGTCGGGCTCCTGAACGCCCTTCCCGACACGAAGCTCCACGCCCGGCTGAAGGGCGAGGGCAGGCTAATCGGGGACTCGAGCGGCAACAACGTCGATGGCACGATGAACTTTCTCCCGAGGATGGCGCCGCAGCTCCTGATGGACGGATACCGGGACATCCTCAGGCGCATTTACTCCCCAAAGCTCTACTATCAGCGCATCCGCACGTTGCTGCGCGAGTACAAGCGGCCGAAGGTGACGGCGCCCCTGAGCTGGCGCCACGTCCTCGCGCTGTCCCTGTCCGGCGTGAAGCTGGGCGTCATGGGCCGCGAGCGCTTCCAGTACTGGCGCCTGGTCGCCTGGACCCTCTTCCACCGGCCGACCCAGCTCCAGCTGGCCATCACTCTGTCGATCTATGGCTACAATTTCACGAAGTGCTGCGAATCGATGGGGATCAACTGACGGCCCCTGGCGCGGTGCATAGGATTGCCCGCGACCCCGCCCGGTCCCACACTTCGCGCCTTCTCGCCAGGCCCTGCGCCCAACCCCCAAGAATCCCATGCCCACTGAACCGAACCTCACGCGCCGCGAATTCATCACCACCGCCGGAGTGGCGGTCCTCGCCACGGCGCTCCCCTCCGTAGCCCGGGCGGAGCCCGGGGCGAGGCTGACGCTCGGGCTCGTGGGCGCGGCGCACATCCACACCCCGGGCTACGTGAAGATCCTGAAGGGCCGGGCGGACGTGGCCGTGAAGTCGGTCTGGGACCACGACGCAGCCCGCGCCGGCAAGTGGGCCGCCGAGCTCGGCGCCCGGGTCGTCGCGGGACCGGGCGACATCTTGTCCGATCCCGAGATCTCGGGCGTGGTCATCTGCTCCGAGACCAACCGCCACCACGACCTCGTCCTCGCCGCCGCCAAGGCGGGGAAGCACATGTTCGTCGAGAAGCCGCTCGGCATCACGGGCAGGGAGAGCCTCGAGATGGCGGCGGCAATCGAGGGGGCCCGCCTCATCTTCACGACCGGCTACTTCATGCGGACCGACGCGAAGCACATCTTCCTCAGGGAGCAGGTCGCCAGGGGAAACTTCGGGAAGATCACGCGGGTCCGCGGCTCGAACTGCCACAACGGCTCGCTCGGCCGGTGGTTTGACACCGAATGGCGCTGGATGGCCGACCCGAGGATCTCCGGGGTCGGCGCATTCGGGGACCTGGGCACCCACAAGCTCGACATCCTCATGTGGATCATGGGAGCCCCCGAGTCGGCCACGGCCGTGATAAGGCCCGTCACGGGGAACTACGGCGACTGCGACGAGACCGGCGAGGCGCTGATCAAGTTCGGGAACGGCGTCATCGGCACCCTTGCGGCCGGCTGGGTGGACATCGAGGACCCGGTCAAGCTCCTCATAAGCGGCACCGAGGGCCACGCGGTGATCATCAACGACCATCTCTATTACAACAGCGCCAGGGCCGGGGCGAAGAGCTCCGAGCCCTACCTGAAGCTCCCTGCCGAGCCCAAGGCGCCGATGAACCAGTTCCTTGCCGCGCTGGCGGGGTCGGCGGACCAGCCGCTGGTCACACCGGGGGAGGCCGCGGCGCGGGTCGTCGCGATGGAGGCCATGTACCGGGGCGCGCGGGAGAACGCATGGGTCAAGGTGGGATGACGGCCTCGCCCGGGAGGACATGAAGGCCAGGGCGTTCCTCCTTCTCGCACCCGCTTGGGCCGTCCTCTCGGCGGCCGAGCCGGCCCCGCCGCGCCCGAGGATAACCGGGCTATCGCACCTGGGCCTGTGGGTGAAGGACCTCGCGAGGTCGCGGGAGTTCTACAGGGGCTACCTCGGTTTCGACGAGCCGTACTCGCTGACCAACAAGGACGGCTCGGTCGGCATCGCCTGGATAAAGGTGAACGACCGACAGACGGTCGAGCTGTTCCCGCTGGCGGGCAAGCCCCCGGCAAACGGGGACAGCCTCTACCACGTCGCCCTGGAGACCGACGACGCCCAGGCGATGCTTGGCTACCTGGCCGCGAGGGGAGTCAGGAGCCCCGGGGGAGGGCCCCTGCCCGGCCGGGTGAAAAAGGGAAGGATCGGGAACCTGAACTTCTTCTCGGAGGACCCGGACGGCCACATCGTGGAGTTCGTCCAGTATGAGCCGGACGGATGGACCGTGGGGAACAGCGGGAGGAACGTCCCCGCCTCCCGCATCGCCGCGCGGATCAGCCATGCGGGCGTCACCGTCGCCAACCTCGGGCGGTCGCTCGGGTTCTACCGCGACGTCCTCGGCCTCCGGGAATTCTGGAGGGGAAGCAGCGACGGGATCATGCTCAGCTGGGTCAACGAGAGGCTCCCCGAGGGAGAGGACTACATCGAGCTCATGCTGACCCGCGCCCCGCCGTCGGTCGAGAGCCTGCACGTCCTAAACCACCTCTGCCTCGAGGTGCCGGACGTCCGCGCGGCCGAGGCGACCCTCCGGGGACGCGCGCTTCCCGCGGGCTGCAAGGCGACCACTGCGGTGAAGGCGGGCGTCAACCGGAAGCGGCAGGTCAACTGCTTCGATCCCGACGGCACCCGCGTGGAGATCATGGAGGCCTCGACGGTCGACGGAGGGCCGGCGCCCTCCTCGCCGGCGCCCGCCCCATAGGGGGGTTCCCGCCCGCCGGCCCTACCGGCAGACCACGCGCCCCGCGCTCGAGAAGATCTGCGGGATCTCGCGCGCCTGCTCGCGGTCCTTGTCGCGCTCGGCCTCGTTGAGGCCGTCCCACGGCACGAGCGTCGGGTTCGTCTTGTTGACCGCGTCCTTGCCGTTCGCGTCGTAGCGCCAGCCGCCGAGGAGGCGCTCCGCGCAGAACCGGAAATGCTCCATGCGGGAGAGGATCTCGATCTCCCCGTCCGTGAACGCGGTGACCGGCTCCACCCCCCGGGGGGACTCCGCGATGCGGTAGCCGAGCGCCCGTATCTTTACCTCCGCGTGGTCCGCGGCGTGGTAGTTCGAGCGCTTGAGGTCGTCCGGGAGCTCCTCCCACGAGACCATGGAGGAGTTCCCGCCCTTTGCCCCCGCCTTCAGGGACTCCCGCCGCACGTAGTCCTCGTGGAATGCGCGGGCGATGGCCTCCATCTGGGGCTGCTCGAGCGTGTGCCGGTTGCAGACATCCTCCCGCATCCCGAAGGGCCGGATCTGGTCCCCGAACAATTCCTCCTGCCTCTCCTCGGAGAGGAGGAGGGTCAGGCCCGAGCGGGTCGGCACCCGGACCCGGATCGGGCTTCGCGTCGAGTGGAACGCCCTCTCGTCGATCAGCTTGAGCCCGAGCGCCATGTTGAGGGCGCCGTCGGGAAGGCAGATGGCGCACGTCAGGAGGCTGCCGGGGTCGGACATGATCCGGGACGCCAGCGCGGACACCGCGGGATCCCTCGCCTCGAGGCTTCGGAAGTCGAGGTCGCAGACCTGGTCGAGCTGCGGGTAGCGCTCCTTCAGGTCGGCCGCCCGGGCCGAGGCCGCTCGGTCGACGATCGTGACCCGGACCCTCCGCCCGTTCGCGAAGTGCCCGATCCGGGCCGCCTGGATCAGGACGTTCTCGCCCATGTCGCCGAGGCCGATGATGAGCAGGTTCACCTGGAGCGGGCTGTCGGCGCCGATCGGCTTCCAGTCGAGCGGGTGCTCCGCGAAGAGGAGCCGCGCACTGTTCTCGTAGACGTCGAAGCCGAACGTCGAGATCTCGATCCTCTTCTCGTGGGTCGAGACGAAGCTGCGGCGGCGCACCGCCGTCCTCAGGTCCAGGCTGGAGATGTGCAGGTAGCACCTTAGGGGCGAGCCTTGCGGGCGGCTGTCCCGCGCGAGCTCCCCCGCGCGGATCGCGACCTCGAGGTTGGTCCCGTCGCCCGCGCAGGCCGCCACGAGGATGCGCGCCTTGTGGACCCCGGCGCTCCTGAGGACGCCCGGGTCCGTGGCGTCAGCGACCAGGTAGGGTATCCCGAGCTTCTCGCACACGGCGATCCCGTGCGAGGCCGGGTCCTTCTCGATGACGATCACCTTCTCCGCCCGTCTGGGAGAGCCCGGGCCGGCGGCCCGCGCGAAGTCGACCGCGAGCGGGAGCCCGCGCCAGCCCGCCCCGCAGACGACGACGTGGTCCCTGCTGAAGCCCAGCCGGAAATGCCTGAGCTCCATCGCGTACACCCGCCTGAGCGCCCCGGTCACGGTCCAGAGGGAGAGGATCGCCGCGAGCCACTTCGCACCCTCGATCCTCCACCCGTGGGCTCCCTCGACGTGGGCGGGGTGGAGGACGAAGAGGAGGAGCGTGTCGTAGGCCACGGTGCTGGCGACGGCCAGGCGCGATACCTCCCCCGCCGCCTGGGAGTTCTCGGGGCCCCAGTAGCCCCAGAGCCCGAGCGTCACGGCCGCAAGGCCGATGCCCATGTAGGCCCACCACTGGTAGCGGGGCCTCTCGTGGTGCACCGGGGCCGCGTGGGACCCGCTCACGTCGGCTTCCCTCCCCTGTCGCGCAGCTCCGGCAGGATAAACGCCCGGAGGGCGGCCGCCACCGCGGGCAGGCGGTAAAGGTTGGGGGAGCCCGCCCACGCGGGGTCGGCGAGGAGGTCGCCCGCGGACCGGCCGCTGCCCTCGACGAGCCCCACGCGCGCCCCGAGCGCGAGCGCCACCCGGTACTCCTGCGCGGCGATCGCCCCGCCTCCCCACCCGAGCAGCGAGACCGACCGGGGGTCCACGCCCGAAAGGAGCATGTCGGCCCACGACTGCATCGGTTCCGCGACGGTGAACGTGTCCGTCGGGGACGTCCGGAACCTGGAGTACCGCTCGTCGCGCCGCGCGCTCGCCGGCAGCCTCTCGGGGATGTAGCCGATGGAGGTGATCTGCGGATAGGCGGCCGTCAGCTCGCCGGCCAGGCCCGCGACGCCCGAGAGCGTGCCCCCGGAGACCAGGGTCCCGGTGAACCCGGAGAAGCACGCGAGGTAGAGCCGCCGCGCGGCCTCGATGGAGGCGCTGCCCTCCCGGTCGGCGCCCCCCGCAAGGATCACCACGGGGGCCCGGAACAGATGGGGCTCGGCGCCAAGGTCGACCCGGCCCGCGCTTGTAGGGGATGCCGACATTGTGGATTTCCTGATCGGCGAGACTCGGCCGCGCCCCAGCCGGTGGCAATCCGTTTCCTCGCCGCGGGGCCGGGGGCACCCCGGGATGGACAACGCGGCCCGCCGGAGGCAGGGTCTCCGACGCGAACCGCCGGGCCCGACGACCCGGAGCCCGAACCCAAATCCCAGGAATCCCATGAGCCGAGCCCCCCAGACCCTTCCCATCATCCTTGCGAGCCTCGGCGCGGCCGCCCTCGCCCTCTGTCCCGCGCTCCGCGCGGCCGACGCGCGGCCGGAGATTTCGGTCAAGGCGCCCGTGGTCGCGCTCGTCCATGCGCGCGTGATCGACGGGCTCGGCACCCCCGCGTCCCTTGACCAGACGATCGTCATCAGGGACGGCCGGATCGCGGCGCTCGGTGCCCCGGATTCCGTGGCCGTGCCGGCCGGGGCCACCGTGATCGACCTTTCGGGCAAGACGGTCATCCCGGGCCTCGTGATGCTGCACGAGCACATGTACTACGCCGTGCGCGTGGGCAGCCACCCCTTCCACACGAACCAGATGGACTACTCGTTCCCCAGGCTCTACCTGGCCTGCGGCATCACGACGATCCGCACCGGCGGCTCCGTCGAGCCCTACGCCGACATGGAGATCCGCCGCAGGGTCGAGGCCGGGGAGATGCCCGGCCCCCGGATCCACCTGACCGCCCCCTACATCGAGGGCCCGCCCTCCCCCATCGCCCAGCTGCACGCGGTCTCGGGCCCCGAGGACGCCGTAAGCCTGGTCAACTACTGGGCCGACCAGGGATTCACCTCGATCAAGCTCTACATGCATGTGACGCCGGAGGTCGCCGGCGCCGCGATCGCCGCGGCCCACAAGCGCGGCATGAAGGCCACCGGCCACATCGGTGCGCTGACCTACGGCGAGGCCGCGGACCTCGGCATCGACGACCTGGAGCACGGCTTCTTCGCCTCGACGGACTTCGTCAGGGGAAAGAAGGTCGGGGAGATCCCGCTGCCGACCGTCATGGACCAGAGCCTCGAGACCCTGAGGGCGGATTCGCCCGGGTTCGACGCCCTGGTCGCAAAGCTCATCGGCAAGGGCGTCGCGATCACGTCCACGCTCTCGGTGTTCGAGGGGTTCGTTGCCGGCCGGCCCCTCCTGAGCGCGCGCGAGCTCGAGGTGATGTCGGAGCCCGCGCGGGAGAACTACCTCGCGGGCTACGCGAGGTACAACCGGAAGGGCGCGCCGGGCTTCGCGCCCGTCTTCGAGAACCTGATGAAGCTCGAGAAGGTGTATTCCGACCGGGGCGGGCTGCTCGTCGCCGGCACGGACCCGACCGGGGCCGGCAACGCGATCGCGGGGTTCGGGAGCCTCAGGGAGGTGGAGCTCCTCGTTGAGGCGGGCTTCAGCCCGGTGCAGGCGATCCATGTGGCGAGCCTGAACGGAGCCCGGTTCCTCGGGGTGGACAAGGACGTCGGGTCCATCGAGGCGGGAAAGCTTGCGGACCTCGTGGTGGTGGCCGGCGACCCGTCCGCCTCCATCCAGGAGATCCGCAAGGTCGAGACCGTCTTCAAGGGGGGCGTGGGCTATGACGCCCAGGTGCTGGTCGACTCGGTCAGGGGATGCGTGGGGATCGAGTGACAGGACCCCGCGGGCCCTATGCCTGGGGAGGGCCCGGTGCCTTCATGCCGCCCCTCCTCAACCTCAAAACCAGGGCAAATGCCGCGATCAGCACCCATGACACGAGCGGAACAACGAGGAACGGGAGGGCGGGCTTGACCCGGAGGTCGCCCCAAACGGCGATCCCGTAGGCGGCCAGGGAGCCCAGCGCGAGGACCACCGCCGCGCCGTGGAATGCCGCCTGGGCCGATGCCGGCCAGCGTCGGGAAGACAGGCTCCCCCATGCCGCGGCGATGAACGGCGAAAGCACCCAGCCCGCGAAGAGCAGGACCAGGATTCGGGAATCGTTCCGGTGGCCCACGCCAAGCGTGAGGCCGACCGATCCCAGGGCCCCGGCCGGCAGGGCGATCAGTGCGGCCACCCGAAGGGTGCCGGAGGTGGCGGCTAGCTTCATCGTCTCCCCAGCTAATCCATGGATGGGACGGGCGCCAACCCGATCTCGCCGTTGGTTGCCTGCGTCAATTCCCCGCGCCCGACAGCCCCTTAGACTGGGCACCCCCAACCACTATGCCGGTAACGGGGCGGTTACACGAAAGTGCCCAATTCCGCTTTATCCTCGGGGAAAGGGTGTTAGAAACAGGGCACGCCGCTTGGCACGGAGCAGGCAGAGAGTGCAGTGAAGGCAAGACCCCGGACTGAACATGATACCCCCCCCTCCCACCCGCCCGGTTCGCAGAACCGCTTCGCGCAGGTTCCCGCTTCCGATCCTCGTCCTCCTTGTCCTCGCCCTGCGGGCCCAGGCCGAGACAAGTGACAATCCTAGGGTCATCATGAAGCCGGTCGTCATGGAGCCCGTCGTGGTCGGCGAGGCCAAGACCCATACGCTCTTCATGGGCGCGGACATCTCGGTCAACCTCGACAAGAGCCTCTATCCCGTCCGCAACGTGATCGGATCGTCCTGGGTGATCGTCATCAACGGCAAGGACGAGGTCGTCTCGGCAAAGAGGGCGCCGCTCAACCTCAAGATCACCCCTTCCCTCAAGCTGACGGAGGTCGCCGCGACATTGGAAGGCTTCAGGCGGGTGCCCGCCTATTCCTACGCCAACGACCCGAGCGTCCTCCTGACCCGGGGCCTGTCCCAGGCGGCCTCGATGAACGCGGACCTCCTCGCCGTGTCCGCCAACGCCCAGCACATCGCCGACACGGTGTCGAACAAGGCGCTCGGGCCGGCCGCCACCTTCGCCGGGGCCGACAACCAGTTCGGGGACAAGGCGCTGCTCTATGGCGCCATGGTCAATCCCGCGATAACCCACCCTGCTAAGGCCGTGCCGGGGCAGATCGGTCCCGTGATTTCCGGAGCCTCCGACATGATGCTGGTGAATATGTCCAGCCAGCAGATTGCCGCGATGTACGAGGGCGGCGTCGCCCACGCGGCCCTGGCGCAGACGGAGAATGGCGACGAACCCGCCGGGCGGCTGGTGACCCAGGGGATGGACGCGATGGACATCGAGTTCGATATCGCGTCCCCGAGGACCCTGAACACCCCCTATGTCGTCACGATGACCCGGTTCCGCACACCGGGAAGCAAGCCGGGCGTCGTCCAGAACCTGGTCTACGCGCAGGCCCTCGACCCGATCTACTCCCACCCGACCCACGTCCATTTCACGGAGGAGGGGTTCCCGTTCAACTACGAGCTGGTCGACTTCCAGCTCCACCTCTACGACCGCGGCCAGGAAATCGCGACGAACATCTCGTCCCGGCGCGTCGAGCTCACACGCGATGAGGCCTTCGAGTACGTAAAGATGGAGTACATCAGCTCCCACCGGGACGAGACGCTCCCCGCGGTGCCGGCCATGGGGAGGCTGCCCGCTGAGCTCCCCACGCGCCTCGCCGCGGGAAAATATGCCGACACCTTCTTCGCGCGTGTGTCCAAGGACGGGCTTGCGGACGAGCCCTACGCGGACGCCCAGTGCTCGAGGGCGATAGAGGATCCCTTCCTCAGGTCGGTGGTGAAGAGCCTTCGGTTCAAGCCCGCCCTGGCCCGCGGGAAGCCCGTCGAGGGGATTGCCTCTCTGAACCTCGGAAAGCTCCAGATATAGGGCACGCCGCCTGGCACGGAGCAGGCAGAGAATGCAGTGAAGGCAACGCCCCGGACTGAACATGATACCCCACCCACCCACCCGCCCGGTTCGCAGGACCGCTTCGCGCAGGTTCCCGCTTCCGATCCTCGTCCTCCTCGTCCTCGCCCTGCGGGCCCAGGCCGAGACAAGTGACAATCCTCGGGTCATCATGAAGCCGGTGGTCATGGAGCCGGTGGTCGTCGGCGAGGCCAAGACCCATACGCTCTTCATGGGCGCGGACATCTCGGTCAACCTCGACAAGAGCCTCTATCCCGTCCGCAACGTGATCGGATCGTCCTGGGTGATCGTCATCAACGGCAAGGACGAGGTCGTCTCGGCAAAGAGGGCGCCGCTCAACCTCAAGATCACCCCTTCCCTCAAGCTGACCGAGGTCGCCGCGACGCTGGAGGGATTCAGGCGGGTGCCCGCCTATTCCTACGCCAACGACCCGAGCGTCCTCCTGACCCGGGGCCTTTCCCAGGCGGCCTCGACAAACGCGGACCTCCTCGCCGTGTCGGCGAACGCCCAGCACGTCGCCGATACCGCAACGAACAAGGCGCTCGGGCCAATGGCCGGTTTCGCAGCGTCGGACAACCAATTCGGCGACGCCGCTTTGCGAATCCAAGCGGGATCATCCAAGGGGGCTCCCTATGTGGTTCCAAAGGGTGGTTATACTGGAGCCGACGTCGGCGCTTTCATCGCACAGTATACGGCCGCTGCTGCCATTTCGCAGGCGAGAGTAATCGCCGTCGCTCAGCAGGGCGCCGCCTCGGCGGCAAGCCAGACCGCGAATGGCGACGAGCCCGCGGGGCGGCTGGTGACCGAGGGGATGGACGCGATGGACATCGAGTTCGATGTCGCGTCCCCGAGGACCCTGAACACCCCCTATGTCGTCACGATGACCCGTTTCCGCACACCGGGAAGCAAGCCGGGCGTCGTCCAGAACCTGGTCTACGCGCAGGCCCTCGACCCGATCTACTCCCACCCGACCCACGTCCATTTCACGGAGGAGGGGTTCCCGTTCAACTACGAGCTGGTCGACTTCCAGCTCCACCTCTACGACCGCGGCCAGGAGATCGCGACGAACATCTCGTCCCGGCGGGTCGAGCTCACCCGCGACGAGGCCTTCGAGTACGTAAAGATGGAGTACATTAGCTCCCACGCGAACGAGACGCTGCCCGCGGTGGCCGCGATGGGAAGGCTGCCCGCCGAGCTCCCCACGCGCCTCGCGGCGGGAAAATATGCCGACACCTTCTTCGCGCGGGTGTCCAAGGACGGGCTTGCGGACGAGCCCTACGCGGACGCCCAGTGCTCGAGGGCGATAGAGGATCCCTTCCTCAGGTCGGTGGTGAAGAGCCTTCGGTTCAAGCCCGCCCTGGCCCGCGGGAAGCCCGTCGAGGGGATTGCCTCACTGAACCTCGGAAAGCTCCAGATATAGGGTCGAGGCGCGGCTCGGCGCCGCGACCGGAAACATGAAACGCCTCGCGATCATCATTCTCGCCCTCCTTGTCCTCGGGCCCGGCTGCGCCACCGCGGACATGGTGCCCACCTGGGCCCTGACGGGGCTCGACACGCGCAGGCAGCCCGAGGGCAACGTCCTTGTCCTCGACAGCCCGAGGAACTGGAGGATCCTTTCGGGGGCCCTGGATGCCGAGGTGGGGCGCGAGTACAAGGGCCTGCCGCCGCCCGGCAGCATCGACACGTGGACGGAGTTCTGGCGCACGACCTTCGAGCGGATGTACAGCGGCCAGGAGCACCCCGAGCGCTACTTCGCCTTCGTCGTGCAGCTTCGCCGCAGCCTCGACTTGCCCGACCTCCCGAGGTTCCAGCTCGAGACCTGAGGGGGCGCACCACGCCGGGATTGAACCCGGCGAATCGCGCCCGGTAGAGTCCCCGGATGGAGGGCCCGCGCACATCCCCAACGCCCCGGGACAACCCCTGGCTGACCGCATCCGCGATCCTCGGAGTCAGCCTCGTCGTCTACTGGCCCGCCCTCGGGGGCGCACGTGTCTGGGACGACGATGCCCATATCACCCGGCCGGGCCTCCAGTCCCTTGGGGGCCTGTGGAGGATATGGACCGACTTCCACGCCACGCAGCAGTACTACCCGCTCCTTCACAGCGCGTTCTGGCTCGAGCACATCGCCTGGGGGGACGCGACCGTCGGCTACCACCTCGCCAACGTGCTCCTGCACGCGCTCTGCGCCTTCCTCCTGGTCCTCATCCTCCAGCGTCTCGGCGTCCCCGGAGCCCGCCTCGCGGGCATCCTCTTCGCAGTCCACCCGGTCTGCGTCGAGTCCGTCGCCTGGATCTCCGAGCAGAAGAACACGCTCTCCCTGGCCTTCTACCTCCTATCGGCGATGGCCTACCTCCGCTTCGACCGCGAGCGGGGGACGGCGCATGCGGCGAGGGCCTACGGGCTCGCCACGGCGCTCTTTGTCATGGCGCTCCTGACCAAGTCGGTGACCGCGACGCTTCCCGGGGCGCTCCTCGTCGTCCTCTGGTGGGAGAGGGGCGCCCTCTCGTGGCGCAGGGACGCGGCCCCCCTCGTACCGTGGTTCGCGGCGGCCGCGGCCAGCGGCCTCCTCACCTCGTGGGTGGAGCGCACGATCGGGGGCGCGCAGGGCGCCGCGTTCGACCTGACGCTTGTCGAGCGCTGCCTCCTCGCCGGGCGCGCTCTCTGGTTCTACCTGGGAAAGCTCCTCTGGCCGTCCCCCCTGGCCCTCATCTATCCCCGGTGGGACGTGCGCGCCCAGGCCGGCGGCTGGGCCCCGTACCTCGCCGCGGCGCTCGCTCTGACCGTGGTCCTCTGGCTCGTGCGCCGGCGCTCGCGCGGCCCCCTGGCCGCGTGGCTCCTCTTCGCCGGCACGCTCTTCCCGGCGCTCGGCTTCTTCAACGTCTACCCCTTCCTCTTCTCGTACGTGGCCGACCATTTCCAGTACCAGGCGACGCTCGGCATCATCGCGGCGGCCTCCGCGGGCCTCGCAATCCTGATCGGCCGGGCGGCCCCGGGGCTCCAGGCTCTCGGCTGGGCGCTCGCGGCCTCGGGGGTCGCCGTCCTCGCCCTCGTCGCCAACGCGCAGAGCGGGACATTCCTGGACGCGCGCACGCTCTTCCAGGCGACCCTCGCGGAGAACCCGGACTGCTGGATGGCCCGCGACGGCCTCGGCGTGTGGTACCGGGACCACGGGGACCCTGGAAAGGCGGTCACCCAGTTCCAGGAGGCGCTCCGCTCGAGGCCGGGATATCCCCAGGCCCACAACAACCTCGGCCTGTGCTACGGGGACCGCGGGGAGGCCGACCGGGCGATCGCCGAGTTCCGGGAGGCGATCCGCCTGAAGCCGGATCTCGCCGAGGCCCACAACAACCTGGGCGCCGCGCTCGCCGCCCGGCCCGGCCGATCCGCCGA
The DNA here is from genome assembly GCA_003151495.1 of Opitutaceae bacterium. GTDB lineage: Bacteria > Verrucomicrobiota > Verrucomicrobiia > Opitutales > Opitutaceae > Palsa-1447. The sequence continues at coordinate 132,204 of PLXR01000042.1, read as the reverse complement.
GGCGATCGCCGAGTTCCGGGAGGCGGTGCGCCTGCAGCCCGAGTTCGTCGCGGCCCGCAACAACCTGGGGACGGCGTTCCTGAAGGAGCCCGGCCACCTGGGGGAGGCCATTGCCCAGTACGAGGAGGCCGTCCGCCTAAGGCCCGACCTTCCCGAGTCCCACGCAAACCTGGGTGACGCATACTCCGAGTCCCGGGACCGCCTGAACGACGCGATCGCGGAGTACGGGGAGGCGCTGCGCCTGAACCCCGGGAGCGCCGAGGTGCGCAACAACCTCGGGCTGGCGCTGAACGCCCAGGGGCGGCCCGAGGAGGCGGTCGAACAGTACAAGGAGGCGATACGGCTCATGCCCGGCTTCGCGGAGATCCGGCTCAACCTTGCGATCGCGCTCCTCGGCGTTCCGGACGGCCGGAACGAGGCGTTCCGCCAGGTCGAGGCCTACCTCCAGGTCCGGCCCCCGAACGACACCACTCGGCAAATCCTTGCGCAGATCCAGGGAAACCCCTAACAGGGACGCTCCCCAACCCCACCGTTCGCCGGAGCTCGCGCTGCCCCCGCCAGCCGTGCGCCGCGGACCCCAGCCCTCCCCACACCCTTGAGCACCCCGACCACGAGACTGCCCCGCCTTGAGAAATTCGGCTACGGCCTAGGCGACATCGCCACGAATTTCTTCTTCATGTCGATGATCCTCTACCAGACCCGTTTCTACACGGACACGGTGGGGCTGTCGGCCGTGGCGGTGGGAACCCTGTTCCTTCTCGTCCGCGGCGCCGATGCGGTGATCGACCCGATCGTCGGCGCCCTGGCCGACCGGACGATGACCCGCTGGGGGAAGTTCCGGCCATGGATCCTGTGGACGGCCGTGCCGTTCGGCCTCGTGTTCTGGCTCGTGTACAGGTCGCCGGACTTCAGCCCCACCGGCAAGCTGGTCTACGCCAGCGTGACCTACATCCTGCTGATGATGCTCTACTCGGCGAACAACACGCCGTACTCGGCCCTCATGGGGGTCATGACGCCGGATTCGGGCGAGCGGACGAGCATCGCGTCGTACCGGTTCGTGGCGGCGCTCTCCGGCCAGTTCCTCATCACCGCGCTCGCGCTCCCGCTCGTGGACAAGCTCGGCAACGGGGACTCCGCCCGCGGGTGGTCCATGACGATGGCGATATTCGGGGCGACCATGGTGGTGCTGTACCTGGTGACCTTCTCGGTGACCCGCGAGCGGGTCCTGCCGGACCCCAGGCAGAAGAGCTCCCTCAAGCGCGACGTCGTCGACGTCTTCACCTGCTTCCCCTGGGTGATGATGTTCATCCTCACCCTCCTCATCTTCATCACGCTCGTCCTGCGGGGCAGCTCGATGAACTACTACTTCGCCTACTACCTCGATCCCATCCAGCTCAAGGCGTTCCTCGGCGAAGTGGGCCTGGGGGACACGGGCGCCGGCTCGCCGTCGTGGTGGAAGTCGGCCCTGGACGCGCTCGGACTCATCGCGAAGCCCGACGGCTCAAACTCGGCGTCCGTCGCGCTCAGCGTCTTCCTCATGGCCGGCAACATCGTCCAGATCGTCGGCATCGTGCTCTCAAAGCCCCTCTCCGACCGGTTCGGGAAGAAGACCGTGTTCCTCGCGGGGATGTCGCTCTCCACCTTGGTGACGGCAGTCATCTTCATCGTCCCGCCCGGTTCCATCAACCTCCTGTTCGGGCTCTCCATCCTCTGGACGATCGGATGGGGCCCGACGGTCCCGCTCCTCTGGGTCCTGATCGCGGATGTCGCCGATTTCTCGGAGTGGAAGAACTCCAGGCGGGCGACGGGCTTCATCTACGCCGGGATCCTCTTTGCGCTCAAGGCGGGGCTGGGGCTCGGGGGCGCGCTCAGCGCCTGGCTCCTCGCGCTCTACGACTACGTCCCGAACGCCCACCAGACGGAGCACGCGCTCCTCGGCATCAGGCTCTGCGCCACCCTCTTCTCCGCGGTTCCGTTCGTGCTGGGGCTTCTCTGCCTGTCGGCCTATCCGATCGGCAAGGAGCTCGGCGCCCGCATCCAGGTGGAGCTGGCGGAGAGGCGCGCGAAGTACGCGGTCTCCTGAGGCGCCGCGCTAGGACCGGGGCTCCGCCAGGGTCGGCCACCCGCCCGCGTCCCAGAGGAGGTCGCTTATCCTCAGCATCGGGGCGCCGTTCCGCTCGGCGTCGTAGGAATGGTAGGCGACGATCCACCCCCTCGCTCCCTGGTACACGGTCTGCCCCCCCGGGCCCTTCCACCGGGTGCCGCCCGCGGCGAGGATCGAGCCGCCGCTCTCCAGCATCGGCGCCCCCGCGCGGTCGACGTAGGGCCCGGTGATCACCCTGGACCGCCCATAGGCGATCTTGTAGGTGCTCTTCACCCCCTGGCAGCACTTGTCGACCGAGACGAAGAGGTAGTAGAAGCCGTCCCGGTACAGGATGTTCGGGGCCTCGATCCCGTTCGGCTTGTAGGCGACCGCGGTGCTAGGCCCCGCGGGCTTCATCGTCGCCGGGTCGAGCCGGACGACATGGATGCCGTCGAACCATGAGCCAAACACGAGCCAGGGCGCGCCTGAGGCGTCCGTCGCCAGGCTCGGGTCTATCGTGTTGAACCAGGGCCTTCCCGAGGGATCGAGCCGCCGCTCGGGATCCGACGTGGCGCGGGCGGAGGTCGCGTCGACGGAGCTGACCACGAAGCCATCGTCGCGCCAGGCGCCCGTGGCCAGGCTTTCGCAGGACAGGAGGCCGATGGCCGAATGGTTCGTCGCGAATTCCGAGACGCTGTAGTAGCACCAGAACCTCCCGTTGAATCGGTGGACGTCGGGAGCCCAGACATCCAGCTTTCCCATCGACGGGGCGTAGGTCCGCCACCAAGCCGGCTCGGACTTGAGGAGCGGCCCGCGGTCCGTCCAGTTCAACCCGTCAGAAGATGACTTTGACCTTATGCCCGGCCCCGTTCCAAAGACCCACCAGGTCGCCCCGTCCTCGACGATGCACGGGTCGTGCACCCGCAGCGCCCCGGTGAGCGGCCAGTCCGCCGCCGCCGCACCCGGGGCGGCCGCGAACGGCGCCCAGAGCGCCAGGCAGGCGCACGCAGCGGAGGCCGCCGACGTGGTCAGCCGCGCGGCGAGGGAAACGGGGCCCGGGGGCGGCCCCTCATTTTGAGGCGCCCACATGGATGACCGTGAACGAATCCGCAGGCAGCATGACGTCGAAGACCGGGCCCGACGGAAAGAAGCTCCGCTCCCCGGGGGCCGCCCTCCCGGGGCTCGCGGGGGAGTCGGTGGACTGCGGGGAATCCCCCTCGAGGGTCGTGATCGTCCCCGCGGCCACCGTGCGGGCCCCCTCGAGCCGGACGGTGAGCCTCGAGTCCGCGTGGTTGGCGTTCACGAGCTTCAGGATCACGGAGCCGGTGCCCTCGTCCAGCACCGACGAGGCGAACAGCCCCCGGCCGGAATTGCCGTCCTCCTGCGACAGCTCGACCGGAAGCACCCGGTCCCCGCGGTTCCGTGCAAACAGGTTCTGGACGCAGTAGCTCGGGGTGAGGGCCACATGCAGGCTGTCCACCCAGATCAGGTCCGGCGTCCACTGCCATGCCTCGGTGTTGGCGAAAAGCGGCGCGTAGGACGCCATGCGGACCACATCCGCGTTCCGCTCGAGGCCGGTCATGTAGGCGGCCTCGGAGAGGGCGCATTCCAAGGTGTTCCGGTTCTTCACGTTGACGGTCGCGACGCTCTGCGCGGCATATTCCCCCATGAAGACCTTGGGGCCGCTCCGGTCGTACCGGTCATAGCGGTGCGCGTTCGAGAAGAACCAGTCGGGGGCCGCGTAGCAGTGCTCGTCGATGATGTCGGCATGGAGCTCCCGGAGCCTTGACCACGCCAGGCCGAAGCGCGCATCAGCCGGCTCGGGACCCGCCGCGGACACGAGCGAGATCTCCGGGTGTTTTTCCTTCAGCACCCGGGCAAACCTCTCGTAGCGCTCATAGTAAAGCGGGCCCCACTGCTCGTTCCCGACGCCGAGCATCTTCATCCCGAAGGGCTCCGGGTGGCCCATCGCGGCCCTCCTCGCGCCCCAGGTGCTTTCGGCCGGACCGTTGGCGAACTCGACCAGGTCCAGGGCGTCCTGGATGTAGGTGTCTAGCTGGTCCAGCGGGCACACCTCGGCGGAGTTGAACTGGCAGGCCATGCCGCAGTTCAGGATCGGCAGCGGCTGGGCCCCGATGTCCTCGCAGAGCTGGAAATACTCGTAGAAGCCGAGCCCGAACGACTGGTAGTAGTCGGGAGTCGGCCGGTGGACGAACTCGTAGTTCCAGCGGTTGACGACGAGCTTGCGGCCCTCGACCGGCCCGAGGGTGTTCTTCCACTGGTAGCGCCGGGAAAGAACGCTGCCCTCGACGATGCATCCCCCGGGGAAGCGCACGAAGCCCGGGTGCATGTCGGCCAGCGACTGGACCATGTCGGCGCGCAGGCCGCCGGGACGGTTCCTCCAGGTCCGCTCCGGGAACAGGGAGATGAAGTCCACGTCGACCGAGCCCCTGCCGATGACGAGGACCGCCAGGCGGGCCCTGGCGTCCGTGTCCGCGGGCCGAAGGGTCGCGGTGACCCTCTGCCATCCCGCGGCGAGGCCCTTGAGTTCCACTGTCTCGAGCACCGCGCCGTCCCCGCCGTAGAGGCGGACGGAAAGCACCGGCGCCCCGGAGACCGCGCGGACCTGCGCCGAGAAGGCGTAGCCCTCCCCTTTCCGCACCCCCATGCCGCGGAACCCCTCGTTGGAGAGCCCCAGCGGGGCCGTCCCCTCGGAGACGATCCTCGCGTAGTGCGGGTTCGCGTCCGCGAACGGGGAATCCGTCCGGACGGTCACCTCCCCCTTGGCGAGGGACGGGCTTATCGTCGTCCACCCCATGAGCGGCTCCGGGAACTCGAACCCCCTGTTCTTAACCAGCTCAGCGTACAGCCCGCCGTCCGCGCCGAAGTTGATGTCCTCGAAGAAGACCCCCCACATGACCGGGTTGATCCGCGCGCCGGGCTGGCCGGCCTGCACCCGCAGGACGGCCCCTCCGTGAGCGAGGGGGATCGCAACGAGCAGGACTGCAAGGGGGAGAAGCCTCCGCGTGTTCATCGGTTCGGGTCGGATATTGAGAATTTCGGGGTCAAAATCAACGGGCTCGGGCGGGGACGCAGGGGCCGGCGCCGCCCTGCCGGGCCGGCTCCGTTTCGCGCAGGCTGCCCCGGGGCGGGCCCTAGTAGCGGTATCTCAGGCCGATCCCGTAGGTCCGGTCGTAGCTGCGCACGTCCCGCGTGAACATGGAGAGGTTGCCAAAGTTGTCGTGGTACTTGTGGTCCAGTATGTTCGTGGCGTCGAAGGTGAGCGCCAGGTTCTTCGTGATGTCGTAGTCCATCGAGAAATCGAGGCGGTCGTTCGGCTGGACCCAGACGGTCGTCGGCTGGATGCCGGGCTGGTTGAAGCTGTCGATGAACCGGTCGCGCCAGTTGTACGCAAGCCGGATCGAGACGGGCCCCCTCTCGTAGATCCCGACGACGTTGTAGTTCTTGCGGGAAACCTGGGCGAGCGGGGTCTTCTGCGCGGTGAGCGGGCTCTCCGTCTTCCCGTCGATGTAGGTGAAGTTTGCCTGCATCCCGAGCCCCTTGAAGGCGTCCGGCAGGAAGTCGAAGAACTGCTGATAGCCGGCCTCGAGGCCCTGGAGCGTGCCGTTGTGGGTGCTTCGCGGGCGGGTCACGCTGTACTGGTGGCCGTTGATCGTCTCCTCGCCGGCGTAGTTCTGGATGTAGCCGTCGATCGTCCGGTAGAACCCGGCCACCGTGACCTGGCTTGCCTTCGCCGGGTAGTATTCCAGCGACATGTCATAGTTGGTCGAGCGGATGGGATCGAGGTTCGGGTTGCCGCCCGAGCCCTGTCCCGGGAGCGTCGGCCCCGGCGAGGTCAGGGACACCGCCGGGTTGAGGCTGGCATAGTCGGGGCGGGTCACGGTCTTCGTGACCGAGGCCCGCAGGAGGAGCGTGTCCGTCAGCTTCACGCGGCCGTTGACGGTCGGGAGCACGTCCGAGCGGGAGGTGCTGACGGTCGTCAGCGCGAAGGGCCCTGTGGACGACCCGTTCACGTTCTGCCGCTCGTAGCCGCCGAGGCCGTCGTGGGCGTCGACAAACCGCAGCCCGAACTCCCCGTCGAGCGGCATCCCCCCGAGGTCCGCGTGGTACACGCCCAGGGCGTACGCCGCGAAGTCCTTCTCGGAGTCGAGGAAGGTGCGCGACGGGTCCACCTGCGGCAGGCCCGTCGGCTGGCCGGCCAGCTGGCGGAGCGTGTCGGCGTTGGAGAGGATGAAGCCCGGGTTCGGCGCGACCCACTGGCGCACGTTGAGCTGGCTCGACGACACGAAGGGGGCCGACGGCGAGAGGCTCTCGAGCCCCGGTACGCTCGTCGCCAGCGGGAACGGCAGGCCCGTGCTCCCGGGATTGTCCGAGTGGGAATCCACGCTGCGGTCGGAGTAGCGGACGCCGAACTTGAGCGACTTGAGCGCGGGCGAGTCCAGCTTCACAATCAAGTCGCTCTTCGCGGCGTACTGGATGCTGTGGTCGCGCCCCCACTGGTCGAAGTACTGCAGGAGGTGGAAGTTCGCGGGGTTCGTGTAGTCGACGCCCGACATGTTGATCGACGTCGGCGCGTTCAGGTTGTACGTCACCGCGAGGGTCGGGGTGACGACGAGGGTGTCGAGGATCATGCCCCGGGTGTTCACCGTCGTGAAGTTGTAGCTCACCTCCCCGTCGACCTTGATGCGGTCCTTGTCCCAGGCCCCGCCCACCGCGCCCTGGTAGGTGTTCGTCTTGTCGCTGAAGGACTGCTCGCTTGCGATCGTGTTCGTGTTGTGGGCGACAAAGCTCTTCACGAAGCGGGCGGGCGTCGCGAGGTTGTCATAGGTCTCGGGGACGGTGTAGCCCTCGTAGCCCGCGGGGAAGAGCGTCACCGTGTCGGTGTAGCCGCCCCAGCTCGGGATCGGGATGAAGAAGTCGACCTGGTGGTCGTTGCGGTAGCCTGTGAACAGGTTGTCCCAGTAGAGGGAGAGGCCGTCGTCGTTCTTCCACTGCAGCATGAGGGACGCCGCCGGGCGGGTGCGCCTTCCCGGGATCAGCTGGAGCCCGTAGTTGTCGGCATAGTAGCCGCGGGCGCCGGTCGAGTCCGTCGCCAGGTCGAACTGCTCCCCGTTCGCCCCGAAGTGGACGTAGTTGTCCGCGATCTGGTCCTCGTAGAGCTGGCGGGACTGCGAGACGTCGAGCAGGATGCCGAACTCGGTGTTGCCCGACTTCCAGCGGTCGCTGGCCAGGAAGCTCACGTTGTAGCTGTCCTTCCTCGCCTGGTCGCTGTAGTAGCCGCGCGAGGTGACCGCGAACTCGGGGCCCGAGAAGTCGAAGGGGCGGTGCAGCCGGATGTCCACCAGCCCCGCGACGCCGCCCTCGATCTTGTCGGCCCCGATGGACTTGTAGACGTCGATCCCGGCGAGCATTTCCGCCGGAATGTCCTGGAAGGCGACGCCGCGGCCGGTGCCCGTGAACACCTCATAGCCGTTGAGGGTCGTCTCGATGTTGGGCAGGCCGCGGATGACGACGCTGTTGGCCTCCCCCGCGGTGTGCGAGACCTGGACCCCGGGGATCCGCTGGAGCGCCTCCGCCACCGTGTTGTCGGGAAATTTTCCGATGTCCTGGGCGACGATGGAGTCGATCAGGTTGGGGTCGTTCTGCTTCAGCTCCTGGGCCGTGATCAGGCTGGCCCGGACCGTGGACACCGTCATCGTCTCCATGACAACGGGCGCGGCATTCGAGTCCGCCGGGGCGGGCGCCTGGGCCTGCTGGGCCAGTGCGGGGGACGCCCCGAGCAGGGCGAGGGTGAGGAGCAACGTGGTTCGCGCCTCGGGGCGGCGGATTGACCTTCCGGGCAGGGTGTCGGCGATCGTGGTCATGGATGGGGCGGGTGTCGGTGTTTTGGAGTTAGGGGATCGACCCTAATGCGCCATCCGTCCTGCAAACCCGACAGCGCCCCGCGTGAAACCCAGGTTAAATTATAATGAACTGCGATCAACCACGTTACGACTCCGGTTCGCGGCCGCGAGAACCCGCTGCTAGCCCGTCGCCGGCGGCGCGACCCGCAGGACCAACGTCACGGGCACCCGTCCCGGCTCGTCCGTCACGACCGTGACGGACTTCTCCTGCACGGCCCTGGCGCCGCCCACGGAAAAGGCCACGAGCACGTGGCCCTCCGCCCCGCTGGCGACCGTGGGCGCCGGGACTTCGACGGCCAGGCACCTGCAGCTCCCCTCCGCCGACACAATGGTGACCGCCGCGCCGCCCGTGTTCCGGAACGGGAAGTCAAAGTTGACGACCTCCTGGCCCGGCTTCGCCGCGACCTCCTGCACGGTCCTCTCCCAAGCGAGCGAGGAAGCGCGCGACGCGCAGGCGGCGCCCGAGAGGATGAGTGCGAATGCAAGACCGGCCGACGGGAATCTCATGGGGGTGGAGCCGTCAAGGTACCTCGTAGACCTCGACCAGGGCAACTCCGGTGTCGCCGGCGGCCCCGGCGACCGTCGCCGTGTACGCCCCCGGCGGGAGCGTCACGAGGATCGCCGAGTCCCTGCTCGCCGGGTCGCTCCACCCGAACGCGCCGACCCCGGCGGCCGCCCCAGTGATCGCGGCGGCGCCGCCCCATGCGGTGTTTGCCGAAACCACCCCGCCCGGGCCGGGCCTCGCAAGCGTCAGTTGCGGGTCGGGCAGCGTCCCGGGAACGTTGTACGGCGCGGCCGCGATCGCGGGACCGGAGGCCCGGACCAGCACCGTCCTGGCCGAGGATCCCCCGATCACGAACCCCGCGATCAGCACGTTGGCCCCGGTTCCGACGGCCACCCGCGCCGAGAGGTTCACAAGCCGGGGCGACGACGCCACCCGCGAACCGCCGGGTGTCGCGTCGTAGACCTCGGCGAGGGCGACACCCGTGTCCCCCGCCGCGCCCGAGACCTCAGCCGTGTAGGGCCCGGCTGCAAGCGTCGTCTCAACCGCCGAGTCCGCGCTCGAGGGGTTTCCCCAGGCAAAGGCCCCCACGGAACTCGCGGCCTCGGAGATGGCCGGCGACCCGGCCCATCCCGAGTTCGAGGCCACCGGCACGGCCCCGCCCGCGCCTCCCAGCATGTCGACCTGGAGGCCGGGATCCGAAAGGGTGCCCGAGACGTTGAACGGGGCCGCCGCGATCGCGGGCCCTGAGGCGCGGATGAGCACGGGCACGGATCCCGAAGTGCCCTGGCCGCCCACCACGAACCCGGTGATCAGGATATTGGCCCCGGTGCCGACGAGCGCCCGGCACGAGAGGTTGATCATCCGCCCCGGGTCGGAGGAACCCGCAAGGGAGACGACCGCCGCAGTGCTCGTCGCCGTGCCCGCCGCGTTCGTGGCGACGCACGTGTAGCTGCCCAGGGCTGAGGAGGCGTCGTCCAGGACCAGGATGGGGCCCGTTGCGCCCGCGACCGGCACCGTGCCGCCCCTCATCCACTGGTAGGCCGGCGCGTTGCTCGCGAAGGCGTCGAGGGCGACCATCCCGCCGGCCACCGCGACCGACAACGGCTGGGTGGTGAAGACGGGGGCCGCCGGCGGGGCCGGCGCCGCCAGGGAGGGCCAACCGCCCGCGTCCCAGTAGAGGTCGCTGATCATCAATGTCGGAGCCCCGCTGTTCTGGGCGTCGTAGGCGTGGAATGCGATGACCCACCCGTTCCCGTCGTCATAGACGCTCTCCCCCCCGGGCCCCTTCCACCGGGCGCCGCTGGAGTCGAGCACAGTCCCCCCGCCGCCCAGCATCGCGGCACCCGACAGGTCGACGTAGGGCCCCGTGATCGCCAGGGACCTTCCAAAGGCGATCTTGTAGGTGCTGTTCACGCCCTGGCAGCACTGGTCGATCGAGGCGAAGAGCGTGTAGTATCCCCCGTGGAGGACGATGTTGGAGCCCTCGATCCCGTTGGGCCTGGAGGCGATCGACGTGGCGCTCCCGGTCGGCTTCATGGTCGCCGGGTCCAGGCGAACGACATGGATCCCGTCGAAATAGGAGCCGTATACGAGCCAGGGATTTCCCGCCGAGTCGACCACCAGGTCCGGGTCGAGCGCGTTGAACGAGTCGGTCCCGGCCGCCGAGCCCAGGACTAGGCCGTCGTCGCGCCAGTCCCCCACGGCGACGCTGCTGCAGGAGGTGAGCCCGATGGCCGAGTTGTTCTTCCCAAACTCCGAGACGCAGTAGTAGCACCAGGTGCGCCCCGCGAACCGGTGCACGTCGGGGGCCCAGACGTCGTTCGGCCCCATCGTGGGGGCATAGGTCCGCCACCAGGCCAGCTCCGAGGGAAAGACCGGCGCCCCTTGGGCCCAGGCGAGCCCGTCGGGCGAATGCTTCACCGGGATCCCGGGGCCGGTCGAGAACGCCCACCATGTGTTCTCCTCCTTGATGATGCCCGGGTCGTGCGCGCCCAACGCCCCCGTGAGGGCCCAGTCCGCCGCGAGCGCGCGGCCCGGCGCGGCAAGGAGGACCAGCCCCGCGGCGGCAAGTCGAAGCCAGGGCACGGCCCCGGCGCGCGCCCAAGGCGCCGCGCCCCGGGGAGGACGGACGGGGACGGGGGATATTGCAGGCACGTTGCCCGGGCGTTCCGCCCGTGTTCGTGGCGGGGGGTTGCCCTGCCCCTCATGCGCCTTCCCTGGGGCAAAGCCGACAGCACGGCCCTGCTATTGCCAGGTGCCGTGCGGGTCTATCAGCGCCCTCGCCTCCCGCGACAGGATCCTTGCGAACGCCCGGTCGAACCAGAAACCCTGGACGGGTGTTCCGAGGTCCAGGCGGCCCTTCAGCCGTCCCTCGATGCTCTCCTCGTTGGCCGGCAGCTGGGCGGCGGCCACGTCCGGCTTGCCCAACCTGAACTGGGCCATGGCCAGGATCGTCTCGGCCGTCGCCGCGCGGGGCGCGTTCTTCTCCGGATAGGAGAGGCACTGCTTGGCCCACTCCGCCGCCTTGGCAAAGTTTCCCTCGCGGTATTCCCAGAGGGCCAGCGAGACGCAGTCCCATGCGGCCTTGAAGCCGTCGCCGGCCTGGTCGGACTCGGAGTACGACCTCGCGGCGTCTGCGGCGACCGGCTTGAGCAGCGCAAGGAGCCGGCCGTCCGCAGGCGCAAGGAGGCAGATCTTCAGGATCCGGTCCCCCGCGGGGCACCCGCTGCCCCCGAACCGGGCGACGGCGTCCTCGCGGAACCGCTCGTAGCCGACCGAGTCGCCCATCTCGACGAACGCCGGGCCGAGCCTCAGGTAGTCCAGGGTGTAGACATCCCACCCGTCCAGCAGGTCCACCTGGATCAGGCGGGTGAACCGGTCCGCGGCGAGCTTCCAGTGCCCCCTGAGCGCGTGCCACTCCCCCACCGAGCGGAGCACGGCGGCGCCCTCCACCGTCGGCTGCGCCAGGGTGACCTCGCCGAGGAGGCGGTCGGCCTCGTCGAACTTCCCCTGGCTGACGAGGAGCGCGGCCTGGGTCACCCTCGCCCTCGACTCGGCCTCGATGCGCAGGTGCGCCTGCTGCTGCTCGGCCGTCACGGCGCGCTGGCGGGCCTCCCTCTCCCTGAGGAAGAGCCATGTCGAGGTCCCCAGGCCGATGACGAGCGCGACCGCGACCGCGCCGCCCGTCGCGAACACCACCCGGTTCCTTCGCACGAGCTTCTTGAACTGGTAGAGCCCGCTCGCCGGGTGCGCCGTGACCGGCTCGCAGCCCAGGTGCCGGTGGATGTCCATCGCGAGCCCGTTGGCCGTCTCGTACCTGCGCCTGTGGTCCTTCTCGAGCGCCTTCATGACAACCCAGTCGAGGTCGCCCCGGAGCAGCGAGTAGAGGCTCGAGGGGTCCGTCTGCCGGCACTGCGCCGCGGCCACGACGTCGGCGCGCTCAAGCGTCAGGAGGCGCTCGGAGGGCCGGGGCGGGGCCCTCTCGCGGAGCGTCCTCCGGAAGTCGTCGATCCCCGCCCCGAGGAGCTCCTTCGTGTCGAAGGGCGTCCTTCCCGTCAGGAGCTCGTAGAGCAGCACCCCGAGGCTGTAGATGTCGCTGCGGGTGTCGATGTCCAGCCCGCTCACGTCCGCCTGCTCCGGGCTCATGTAGTCGGGGGTGCCTATGACCTGGGCGTAGGCCGTGAACGAGAGCCTGTCCGAAAGCCTTGCGTCGGTCGCCTTGGAGATCCCGAAGTCGATCACCTTCGGGACGGGCACGCCGTCGTGCATCGCGACCATGATGTTCGAGGGCTTTATGTCCCGGTGGATGACCCCCTTCTGGTGGGCGTGCTGGATCGCGTGGCAGATCTGGATGAAGAGGTCCAGGCGCTGGCGGATGCCGAGGCGGTTCTTGTCACAGTACTTCGTGATGCGCACCCCGCGCACCAGCTCCATCACGAAATAGGGCGACCCGCGGTCGGTCGCCCCGGCGTCGAAGACCCGGGCGATGTTGGGATGGTCCATCATCGCGAGCGCCTGGCGCTCGGCCTCGAAGCGCGCGATGACACTCTTCGTCTCCATCCCGAGCTTGATGATCTTCAGGGCGACGCGCCTTCGGACGGGCTCCTCCTGCTCGGCCATGTAGACGACGCCGCAGCCGCCCTCCCCTATCTTCTGGACGAGCTTGTAGCGCCCGATCCGCGTCCCGACGGACTCCTCCTCGACAAGCCCCGGGAGGACAGCCTCCCCGGCGGTCGACGCACTCCAGGAGCGGGGCGCCGCGGGTCCCGCGAGGCTCATCGCCGTGCTGCCCTCCGTGAAGAACTGCTCGGCCTCCGCCTCCGCGGCCAGGAGGCCCTCCACCCGCGCGCGCAGCTCGGCGTCCCCCCGGCACGCCGTGTCGAGGAAGTCCCTCCGGGCCACGGGGTCACCGAACTCGCGCGCCGCGATGAAGACGGCCTCCTCGTCATGCCTCGTGGCGTTCATCGTCCGGGTGTCCGTCCCGCGGGTCGGCCTCAGCCCGCAGCCCTGATGCTCTGGAACAGCCAGACCTTGGCGTAGGCCCAGTGCCGCTCCACGGTCCGCTCGGCTATCCCGAGGCATTCGGCGGCCTCCTTGTTCGTGAGGCCCTCGAAGAACTTGAGCACGACGACCCGCGCCTTCTCGGGGTCCTGGGCCCTGAGCCTTTCAATGGCCTCGTCTATCAGGACGAGCTTCTCGTCCGGGGACGCCGCGACCAGGTCGAGCTTCTCGATGTCGAGCCTGACGGGATTGCCCCCCCGCTTGAGCCTGGCCTTGTACCGGGCCTTCTCGATCAGGATGCGGCGCATCGCCTCGGAGGCCGCCCCGAAGAAGTGGGCTCGGTTCTGCCATACGCTCGCCCGCTTGCCCGACATCCGTAGCCACGCCTCGTGCACGAGCGCCGTGGGCTGAAGCGTCTGGCCCGGGGCCTCGCCCGCCATCCTCACGGCCGCATGCCGGCGCAGGTCCTTGTAGACCATGGGCAGGAGCTCCTCCGAGGCGCGTGCGTCCGCAAGGCCTCCCTCCTGCAGGATTCGCGTGGCATCGCTCATGGGGCTGTCTGATTGGGGGGTGTGCGACCCGCCTCGAGGATGCGGGGTAGCACGGGATCTTGCGGTGTTGTGTCTGGGGAACAGGGGTATCGCTGCTTCTCGAACCCACCCTAAAGACACGGGTGGGTTTTGGCAGCAAGCTTCTTCGGACAACGCCATGGGTCCCGAGTCCCGATCCCGCCCCATCCGGCGCACGACTCGAAGCGTCCCGGAAATTCGGCTGCCGCGGCTCGTCTTGCGGGGACTCTCGAGTATCATTTGGCGGTGATCAGACGCGTGCGATGGATCCTCTTTCTGGCTACCGGCGCCCTTCTTGCGGCCCCCGAGCCGACCCCGACGCCCGCGGATGCCGACGCTCTCTACAATCTCGGGCAGAGCCTCTTCGACCAATATGCGCCCGCCGACGTCAAGGAGCAGTATACCTTTCCGACGAAAGACGACTGGGACAAGTTTGCCGCGAGGCTTCAGCGCGCGCTTGACGGCAACTCGCTCGAGGAGCTCGCCGGGTACGAGCCCGAGGCGCGCACCGCGCTTGCGGCGCTCCGGGCGTTGCCCGGAAACGAGGACTACGCCGACTGGCTCGCCCTGCGGATTGACGAGATCGAGGCCGCAAAGCAGGCGGTCGCCCAGTCGAGGGAGCCCCCTCCCCGCACCCCGAGCGTTCGCGTCCCGTCGTCCTCCGTCCCCCTTTACGACCTTTGGATGTCACGCGAGCGCAGCCGCCCGGTGCCTGCGGCCGCGGCCGGGCTCATGCCCGTGCTCCGTGCGGCCTTCTCCGCAGAAGGCGTGCCCCCCGAGCTGGCGTGGATAGCCGAGGCCGAATCAAGCCTGAACCCCTCCGCACGCAGTCCGTCCGGCGCCAGGGGTCTGTTCCAGCTCATGCCCGACACGGCCCACGGCCTCGGCCTCAGCACGTTCCTGCCCGATGACAGGTCGGACCCCGAGAAATCCGCCCGCGCGAGCGCCCGCTACCTCCGCTCGCTCTATTTGAAATTCGGAAGCTGGCCGCTCGCGCTCGCCGCCTACAACGCCGGGGAGGGGCGGGTCGGCCGCCTGCTCGCCTCGCGGGGCGCGAACGACTTTGCAGGAATCGCGGCCGCCCTGCCCTCCGAGACGCGGATGTACGTCCCCAAGGTGTGCGCGCTCGTCGCCGTCCGCACGGGGGCCTCGCTTGAGCGCCTCCCGCTGCTCCACGGCTAGCATCTCCAGCGCGTGGGAGTCGGCAAGGCAGGCGCGGCCGCCCGGACCGGGAATCAGCATGCCGCCCTATTGGGCGGGCGGCACGGGCCAGAGGCTTCCCTTTGTCGCCCCCGTGGCCTCGAGCACGGTCCGGTCGAGGCCGATGAGCAGCTTCCCCATGAGCGAGATGACCTCCGGCTGGTCAAAATAGGCGCTGTGGATCTGGAGGCCCTCCACCGCCGGGGGAAAGAACCCCGAGCAGTCGACATCCCAGATGTTGTCCTTGCCCGTTGGCGGCTCGACCGCCAGTCCGCTGCGCCCCAATCTCCGGGTCCCGAAATGCTTCAGCCCGGCCGACGCCCCTAGCACCGCGTCCCTGCCGGAATAGAGCGACGTGACCCTGTAACAGAGGTTCGCCACCGCATTGCCGTCCGCGCCATCGTTTGCCGTGGGCTCGAACAGATCGTTGTCCACGTCGGCGGCGACCATCACAAGCTGGTTGATCAGGCTCGCGAGCAGGGGCTGATTCGTCCTGGCCCAGGCGCTGGCCATCGCCTTTTGCATGAGATAATTGCCCATGCTGTGGCTCACGATCGACAGCTTGGCCTTGCATGCCGTCGCAGGATCGGCCGCTCCCTGCTGCTTCCCCAGCAGCCAGCTGTAAAGCTCCGACAGCACCGTCGCCAGGTCCGAGGCGCAGGCGCGCGCGTGTTCGCGGTCCGGGAGATAGCCGAGAACGCTTCCCAGCGACGGCCAGTCGTAGCTGACGCAGATCCCCAGCGAGTTCGGGCCGCTGAAGAGGTTGGTGCAAAGCTGCTGGTAGCGCTTTGCCGCATCCCCCCATCCCACGTTGTAGCCGTGCACCATGAACGTCACGTGCTGCTGCTTCTCGTTTTCCGCCTGCGACAGGATGGGGAATTTGTCCGCCGCCGAAATCAGCGCGTTCTTGAAGTCATCGTGCGATTTCCGGGTCCAGCTCGCAAACGAGTCGAGCGCACCCCCATCGCTCACCCAATAGGACAATCCCCCGCAGTCGCCCCCGAACCCGTCGGCGAGCACGTTGCGGTCCGATATCATCCAATAGAGCGGCATGGGAGAATGGGTTGTCGCTGATGCGAAGGAAAATGGGATCTTTCGCTCAACGGAGGAAATCCATCCGGAATGTCAGGCTGCAATCCAATAAGGTCTCCCGCGGCAACAGCCGCCCCGGCAACCGCGGGGCAGGAAGACCCTGGTGCGCCGAATTTCGCGGACCGTCGCCATGGCTTAAACCTTCATCATCAATATCGCGACGGGCCTGCAGCGCACCTGGGACGACTCCGAGGATGATTCCCCGTTTGGGCGGACCACATGGAATCACGTAATATTAGCGGCCTTCAGGGGACGCTAGACCGCATGGAAGCATGAGTAGGGAGGGCACCTGGGCGGCCGCTGCGGCCGAAACCCCACGGTTAACCCGGGCCCTGCGCCCACTCCGCGCGAAGAGCCGCCGCCCCTGTCTCGGGATCCGCCGCCGGCGCGACCGTGATCACGACGTACTTGGAGGTCGGGGTGTTGCTCACCCCCGCGACGCTGTCCACGGGGACCAGCACGTTGGCCTCCGGGAAATAAGTCGCGGCGCACCCCCTGGGCATGTCGAAGGGCGCCACCATGAAGGACGGTGCATTGCGCCGCTCGCCATTGAAATGGCTCGTGAGATCGACCAGCTGTCCCTGCACCAGGCCGCGCTCGGCGATGTCCGCCCCGTTCATGAAGACCACCCGACGGCCGTTGTAGATGCCGCGGTAGCGGTCATCGAGCCCGTAAATTGTCGTGTTGAACTGGTCGTGCGAGCGGATCGTCATCATGACGAGCTCGCCGGGCCCGAGGGTCTCGCGCCGGAGGGTGTGGGCGATGAAGTTCGCCTTCCCACCCGCGGTGGGGAACCTCCGCTCGTCGCGCGGGGCGTTCGGCAGGTAAAACGGGCCCAGCCGGATGCGCCGGTTGAAGTCCGCGAACCCGGGGACGACCCGCTCGATGCGGTCGCGGATGCGATCATAGTCCCCGGCGAGGCTGTCCCAGTCGGCGGGAACCGACGGCCCCAGGACGGCCTTGGCCAAGCCGGCGACGATCGCCGGCTCGCTCCGGAGGCCGGCCGAGGCCGGCCTGAGGCTCCCCCGGGAGGGGTTGATGATCCCCATGCTGTCCTCGACCGTCACGAACTGGTCTCCCGCGGGCTGGCGGTCCACCTCCGACCTCCCCAGGCACGGCAGGATGAGGGCGGTCGCCCCCGTTACCAGGTGGGAGCGATTGAGCTTCGTCGCAACCTGCGCCGTGAGCGCGCACCGGCGCAGCGCCTCCGCCGTGAACTCGGTGTCGGGGGTCGCCGACAGGAAATTGCCGCCCATGCAGAAGAGCACCTTCACCCGCCCCGCGTGCATCGCCTTGATCGTGGCCACCACGTCCAGGCCGTCGGCCCTCGGGGGCTTGAACGAGAACTCCGCCCCGAGGCTGTCGAGGAACCGCGCCGAGGGCTTATCGAAGATCCCCATGGTCCGGTCGCCCTGCACGTTGCTGTGGCCCCGGACCGGGCAGGGCCCGGCGCCCGGGCGGCCGATGTTCCCCCCGAGAAGCAGGAAGTTCATGATCTCCTGGATGGTGCCTACGGCGTCCCTGTTCTGGGTGAGGCCCATCGCCCAGCAGGCGATGATGGCTCTTGAGCCGATGGCGACCGAGGCGGCGCGGCCGATCTGCTCCCGCGAAAGGCCGGTCGCCAAGGTGATCTCCTCCCAGGTCACCGTGCGCAGGTGCGCCAGGAGCTCCTCCGATCCCGCCGTGCTTCCCGCGATGAACGCGCGGTCGAGGACCGTCCCGGGCCGAGCCTCCTCGGCCTCAATCATCTCCTTCATGATCCCCTGGAAGACGGCCATGTCCCCGCTGATCCGCACCGGCAGCCACAGGTCCGCGATGGCCTCGCCCTTCCCGAAGAGGATCCCGGGGACCCGCAGGGGGTTCATGAGCTCCTGGGGGTTCTTGAAGTGCGCGAGCCCGAGCTCGGGCAGGGGGTTGATGCTGACGATCCTGCAGCCGCGCCGCCGCGCGGCCTGCAGCGTCGTCAGCATCCTCGGGTGGTTCGTGCCCGGGTTCTGCCCCACGATGAAGACGGCGTCGGCCTTCTCGAAGTCGGCGAGCGTCACACAGCCCTTGCCTATCCCGATCATCGGGCTGAGCGCGGCGCCGCTCGACTCGTGGCACATGTTCGAGCAGTCCGGCAGGTTGTTCGTCCCAAACGCGCGGACGAAGAGCTGGTAGAGGAACGCGGCCTCGTTGCTCGTGCGGCCGGAGGTGTAGAAGGAGGCCTGGTCCGGCGAGGCCAGCTTCTTCAGCTCCGCGGCCACGAGCGCGAAGGCGTCGTCCCAGGCAATGGGCTCGTAGTGCGACGCGCCCGGCCTGAGGACCATCGGCTCCGTCAGGCGGCCTTGCTTGCCCAGCCAGTAGTCGGACCTGGCGGCGAGCTCAGCCACGCTGTGGCGCCCGAAGAACTCGCGCGTGATCATGGTCCTCGTGGCCTCGTCCGCGACGGCCTTCGCACCGTTCTCGCAGAACTCCGCCACGTGGCGTTCCCCGTCCGGGGTCGGCCACGCGCAGCTCTGGCAGTCGAAGCCGTCCTTCTGGTTGATCTCGAGCAGCATCCTCGTCCCGCGGAGGACCCCCATCTCCCCGTAACTCCTGGCGAGGGTCTCGAAAACGGCCTTGAGTCCCGCCGCCGCCGAGGCGCCGGCCTCCCCGATGCGGGTCCCCTCAAGCTCAACAGGGGTCTGGGCCGCCGGCGAAGGGTTCTCGGGGGGCGCCATGGCTCAGTTCGCCGCCGCAGGCTGGACCTCGCGGAGGCGGTGGGCGCCCGAGTAGATGTTCATGCGGCCGTCGCGGACGAATCCGAGGAGCGTCGCCCCGTGGTGCCGAGCAAGCTCGACGGCGAGGCTCGAGGGGGCCCCCACCGCCGCAAGGATCGGGATGCCGGCCATGAGCGCCTTCTGCATCAGCTCGAAGCTGGCCCTTCCGCTCACGACAAGGACCGCACGAGATTGGGGCGTCCGCCCCGCGAGGAATTCCGCGCCGACCACCTTGTCGACCGCGTTGTGGCGGCCCACGTCCTCGCGCACCGCGACCAGGCGGCCCGCGGGATCGAAGAGCGCCGCCCCGTGCAGCCCGCCCGTCCGCTCAAAGACGCTCTGCGCCCCTCGCAGCGTTTCCGGCAGGCGCAGGAGGGTCCCGAAGTCCATCACGGGGCCGTCGGCCGGGAGCGAGACCTGCCGTGCCATGCCCAGGGCCTCTATCGAGGTCTTCCCACAGACCCCGCAGCTGGAGGTCGTGTAGAAGTGGCGCTCCAGCGCGCGCAGGTCGACCTCCACGCCGGGCGCAAGGCTCACCTGGACCGTGTTTTCCTTCACCGGAGCGATCCCGGCGACCTGGCCGCGTTCCGATATCAGGCCCTCCCCCAGGAGGAATCCCGCGGCGAGCTCCTCGTCGTTCCCCGGGGTTCGCATGGTGACCGACACGCTCCTGGTCACGCGCACCCCGCGCTTCTCGTAGCTGAGCTGGATTTCCAGCGGCTCCTCGGTCGCCACGGAATCCTCGTGGGTGGACAGGCCCGCCGGGGTCGCCCTGAGGATACTCAAGGCGGTCGAGCCACCCTTCGGGTCGGGGCCTGGATTCTGGGGCATAAGGCGTTCGGGGGGGAGGGACCGCAGGGGCGCGGCGGGCGTCGCCCCGCCTAGAGTCGCGCCATCTTGACCGTCAGGGACTCGTAGCCGACCGAGCGCTCGTACTCCGCCTCCTTCTCCACGTGCTCCTTCGCCGACAGGAGCGTGATGCCCGAGAGGCGGTCGGCGCATTTCTGGAGGAGCGTGCGGACGAGGAGCCTCGCATGGGGGGCGCCGAGGCACACGTGGGCCCCGATCCCGAAGGCGACGTGGGGGTTCGGCTTGCGATCCAGGCGCACCTCCCCCGGCGCCTCGAATGCGTTCTCGTCCTGGTTGGCCGAGGCCCAGCAGAGCGACACCCGGCCGCCCGGCTTCACGGTGACCCCATGGACGTCGGTCTCGACCGGGCACACCCGCCCGATGTGGGTCAGGGGCGTAACGACCCGGAAGAACTCCTCGCTGGCGTGGACGATCCTCGAGGGATCCTCGCGCAGGAAGCCCAGGGCCTCGTTGTGGCTGCAGAAGTACGCGATCACCGAGGAGGTCATGTGGATGACCGTGTCGCGCCCGCCCGCAAAGGTGAGGTTGGCGAACCCCATCATCTCGTCGCGGGTCAGGGGACGCCCGCGGAACTTCGCCCTCGTGAGGGCGCTGAAGAAGTCCTCCCCGGGGTCCCTGGCGGCGCGGTCGAGCTGCCCGTGGAGGTATTTCTCGAGGGCGGCCCCCTTCTTCTCCCCTGAGCCCCCGTCGCGGAAGACATGGGTGCCCCAGCTGATCCACGTCGCCGCCTCGCTCTCCGGCATGTTGAGGAGGTAGGTGAGCGCGCGCGACTGCAGGGGCAGCGCGAACTCGCGCACCACCTCGATCGATTCCCTGCCGAGCGCCTCCCCGATCATCCCGTCGACCAGCGCCTCAACCTGCGCGATCACGGCGGGCTCCTTCGCCCTGCGGAAGAACGGCTCGACGATCTCGCGGTACTCGGTGTGGTCCGGCGGGTTCGTCTCTATCGGCAGCTGCCTCATCGTCCTGACGTCCTCCTCGGACGGGATCGGAACCCGGAACGGGGCGTCGGAGCTGAACGTTTTCCAGTCCTTCGCCGCCTTGCGCACGTCCTCGTGGCGCAGGATCATCGGGATGCTCTCGCCCTGGAACTCGCACTCGAGGCTTCCCGCCTCTTTTCGTTTGTCGCGGAAGGGATCGGGAAGGGTGCTCATGATGGAGGGGGCTCGCAGCTCCGGCAAAGGCCGGCCGGATGGGGTGTCGGGATCATGATGCGGTGTCGGATTTCAGGGCAACGTAAAGGTTCGGCTTCGGCTCGAATCCCGGCGTTGCGCGTCCCCAAAGCGTCGAGAACGCGCATGCCGTCCGCCGCCGCAGGGGAAGGCCAGGGCACATCCAGGATGTCCCCGAATCCCACAAGGCCGGACGGCAGCGGCGCCACGGGAGCGGTCAGGTCCCGCCCGGGGGGCGGGTGCCGCTCGCCCCAGCCGCCGGGCGGAGGGACGGGCTGGGGGTTGCGATGACCTTCAGCTCGCAGAACTCGCGCAGGCCCTCCTCGCCCCCCTCCCATCCCTGGCCGCTCGTCTTCGTCCCCCCGAAGGGGATCTCGGCCCGGAGAGGACGCCATTCGTTCACGCCCACGATTCCCGCCTCGAGCTCCTCCGCGACGGCGTTGGCAAGCGAAAGGTCCGTGCCGTACACGTAGGCGGCCAGCCCCGCCGCCGTCGCGTTCGCGCGGCTGACGGCATCGGAAAGGTCGGTGTAGCTGAGGAGCGGCAGCACCGGCCCGAAGATCTCGTCCCGCACGAGCGGCATGTCGTCGCGCACGCCCCCGAGGATCACCGGGGCGAAGAAGCTCCCGCCCCCGAGCGACGGATCCCCCTCGTGGGTCCTATTCTCGCAGACCAGCTCGGCCCCGAGCCCGAGCGCTTCCTCGACCAGCCCCCGCACGCGCTCGCACGCCTTTGCATGGATGAGCGGCCCCACGTCCACGCCCTCCGCGAGGCCGTTGCCCACCTTGAGGGCCCGCCACAGGGGCAGGAGCCTCGCGATGAGCGCGGACTCGAGGGAGGCGGGGACAAAGACCCTGTTTGCGGTCACGCACACCTGCCCGGAGCAGAGGAGTTTGAGCTTCACGAGGTCCTGGGCGACCTCGTCGAGGTCGGCGTCGGGAAGGATCACGAAGGGCGCATTGCCCCCGAGCTCCAGGGAAAGGCGCGGCAGGTGCCGCGCCGACTCCTTCAGGAGCGTCCGGCCCGTGGGGGTGGAACCGGTAAGGGAGAGCACCCGAACCCTCGGGTCGGCCGTGAGCGCCTCGCCCGCCAGGGGCCCGGGCGCGGGGAGGACCTGCAGGGCGCCCTCGGGAAGCCCCGCCTCCCGGAGCACCGAGCCGAGCGCCAGCGCGACTAGGGGGGTCAGCTCCGAGGGCTTCCAGACCGCCGTGCACCCCGCCGCCAGCGCCGCCGCGATCTTCTTCGCCCCCTGCGCCAGCGGGAAATTCCAGGGCGTCACCAGCCCGGCGACGCCCGCGGGCACCTGCCTCACGCGGTACTCGCGGCCCCGCTGGGGGTGGGGCTGGAGCCGGCCGTGCGGCCTCCGGGCCTCCTCGCCGAACCACTGGAAGAAGCTCGCGGCGTAGTCCACCTCGCCCAGGGCCTGGGACAGCGGCTTGCCCTGCTCGAGGGTGAGGAGCTCCGCGACGCCCCGCCTGCGCTGCAGGAGGAGCGCCGCCGCCCGCTTGAGGAGGTCGCCCCGCGCGGCGCCCGGCTCCCTCCGCCACGCGGTGAAGGCCGCCTGCGCCCCGTCGATCGCAACCCGGAAGTCCCCGGCGCCGGCGAGGCGGAACGCCGCTATCTCGGCGCCGGTCGCGGGGTTGCGGACGGTGGTCCCCCCTCCCCCGCCCTCCTGCCAGCCGCCGTTGACCCACAGTCCCGGGCGGACTCCGAGTTCCGAAAGCAGGGTTGCGGCAGGGTCAGGCATGGGTTCCAAGCGTCCTTTGGTAGATGGCAACCGCGTCCTCCACGGTGACCGGACGGGGATTGGGGTCCATCAGGCGGCGGTTGGCAACCGCCTGTTTTGCCAGCTCCTCGAGCGCCGAGGTTGGCACCGCCGCCGCATCCAGGACCTGTTTCAACCCGATGCTGTCCGCAAGGGCCGCCAACCGGTCGGGGACGCTGTCGGCGGTTGCGTCCCTCCACCCGAGCGCGCCCGCGAAAACCGCGAGGTCCTCCCGGATCGCAGGGAGGTTGTGCCTCATGGTCTCGGCCGTGAGGGTGCCGGTCACGACCCCGTGGGCGATGTGGAAGCGCCCGCCAAGCGGCAGCGCAAGCGCGTGGACCGCGCAGCACGACGAGTTCGCGAAGGCCAGGCCCGCCAGGTTGGCACCGATGAGCATCGCATCCCGCGCCGGGCGGTCGCCGCCGTCGCGGCACACCGCCGGGAGCGCCGGTCCGATCCTCCGGGCCGCCTCAAGGGCGAGCCCCCGCGCAAGCGGCGTCGCGACCTTCGCAATGAACGCCTCGAGGGCGTGCACGAGCGCATCCATGCCCGCCGCCGCCGTGGGAAGCGCGGGAAGGCCGTCCGTTAGCTCGGGATCGAGGAGGACCAGGTCGGGGACGAGGCAGGGGTCCACGACCCCCACCTTCGACCCGGTGCCCGGGTCCGTGAAGATGGCCACGGGGGTCGCCTCCGAGCCCGTTCCCGAGGTCGTCGGGATGCAGACGAGCGGCAGCGGGCGCCGCCCGACCTTGCCGATCCCGGCAAGCAGCGCCGCATCGCGGCCGTCAAGGAGGGTCGCCGCCACGAGCTTGGCGGTGTCCATCACGCTTCCGCCGCCGAGGGCCACGACGACATCGGCATCGAAGGAGCCCCGAACCGAGGCCACCGCGGCGGCCACGCAGAGGAAGGGCGGCTCGGGCTCCGTCTCGTCAAAGACGGCGAACGTGATCCCGGCGCCGGCGAGGGGACCGGTGACCCTCGCCACGAGCCCCGCCGCCCTGACGCCCCGGTCGGTGACGAGGAAGGGCCTCGAGCACCCGAGCCGGCGCAGTTCCGCGGCAAGCTCCCCGCTAAGTCCCCGGCCGAAGCGCAGCCTGCGCGGAAGGTTGTTGTCGAATGAGGTGGGCATCCTCGGGGTGTCCTTAAGGCAGGTCAGGCCGCGAACCGGCGGGTTCGCGGCCTGTCCACAGTAGCGCGGCCCGTGCCGCCCGCAAGGCGGCTCAGTAGTGCAGCCGCAGGGTGATGGACGCCCTGATCGGCGGGCGGACGAAGATCAGGCTGTTGCCCGCAAAGCTGACGTCGATCGGGTCGACCAGCCGCGCATTGAGCGCGTTGTTCACGTTGACCCGGACGTCCCAGCTGCGCCGGCCATAGAAGATATACCCGTCGACCTCGACCTGGGCCGGGATGTAGAGGGTGTCCTGGTCGTTGGCATAACCCTTGCCCATGAACTGGGGGCCGGCGCCGATTCCCCAGCCCATGGGCGAGGTGTACTCGACGAAAGCGTTCGCCTGGAGCTGCGGGATGCCGGGGGCGCGCATCCGCCCGCCCGGCGGGAAGTAGAGCGTGAAGTTCGGCGAGCCCTTGTCCGTGCCGACCTTCCCGTCGACGGACGTCTGGGACGAGAACATGTCCAGGTAGTTGCCGGTCGTCTGGAAGAAGACGCCGTAGGCGGTGGCGTCCTGGAAGGTCAGGTTCGCGTTGAAGTTCCACGCCTTGCTCGGCTGGTAGACGAGGTCGAACTCGATCCCGTCGTCCTTGATCGGGAACTTCCCGCCCGTGATCTGGGAGCCGTACTTGAGCTGCTGGAACACGTCCACGGCGAAGTAGAGCGTGTTCTTGAGGAAGCTCTGCTTGTAGCCGGCCTCGTAGAGCGTGCTCTTGGTGCTCAGCGTCTGGTCGAGGTACTCCGCATCGACGCCGCCGAAGTTCGACGACCCGAGGACTGCGTCGACGTGGTCGTAGGTGAGGTAGAACGTCGAATCCTCGGTCGGCTTGTAGGTCAGGCTGGCGAAGAATGACTGGTCGTTGACGGTCCTGCTGTTGTTGTAGCCCGTATAGGTCGCGGACGATCCCCCGGCGGGGATGTTGACCGGGGCCGCGAGCGGGACGTAGGTGAAGAAGCTGTTGTAGTAGCCGTACTGGATGAACGGCGGGTTCTCGCCGTGGACCGAGATGTTGTCGAAGCGGTAGCCCGCCGTGAGGGTGATCTTCGAGGTCAGCTTGATGTCGTCCTGGAAGAACGCCGCCGTGTCGTACTCGTCCTCGAGCACGTTGGCGACGGTGCCGGGCGCGGCGCTGTAGCCCGTGGTGCCGGGGACCCGCATGCCGCCGCCCCAGGTGTTCCCCTCCAGTGCGTAGCCCGGGTAGCTGATGAGCGAGAGGGGCTGCGTCAGGTCATAGTAGCCGAGCGGCTCGGTCTGGTAGTCCTGGTAGGAGGTCAGCTCCATGTACCTGAAGTCGATGCCCGTGATGACGCTGTTGTCGAACTTCCCGACCGTGAACTTGTCGAGGTACTCCACCCTGTCCTGGATCGAGATGTCCTTCGGCACGTACTCGCTGTACCCCCCCGCCTCGGACTTGTTCGAGTGCCCGGTGCTCAGGAAGAGCCGGTTGACCAGCGACGATTCCGGGGTGAGGGACACGGTCGCCTTGAACTGGCCCTGCGCGGCAAACGCCCGCGCGACGTCGGAGGGGTTGATGAGCGCGATGTAGCCCGGGAGCTTCACGGTGTGCGCCGTTGCGGGGTTCACGGTCGCGAAGGACCCGTCGGTGGCGCTGCCGAACGTGTAGGGCGGCGGGTTCGGGAACGTGATGATGTCGTAGCCGAAGTACGCCGTGGGGCCGGTCGTCGTCGGGGACGCGGGGCCCGCGATGTAGTTGCCGTTCTTGATGAAGTCCTCCGTGACGCGGCTGACGCCCGCGATCTCGTTCGTCCGGTCCTCGTAGACCTGGGCCCATGCCTCGAGCTTCACCTTCGGGTTGGGCAGGTACGTGAGCGCGGCATAGACATCCTGCGTCTGGTCGTGGTCGTTGAGGTAGTACCCGTTGCCGTACCGGCTCAGGTAGCTCACGCGGTAGGCGAGCTTGTCGGAGACCGGGCCGCCGGTGTCGATCGTCACCTCGGGGTTCGAGTAGGAGTGGCCGCTGGCCCAGGAGCCCATGGTGAGGCTGACGTTCGTGCGCTGGTGGTCGAAGAACGGCTCCTTCATCACGAAGTCCACGTAGCCGCCGGATCCCTCGGTCTGGGGCCCGTAGACCGCGGACCCCGGGCCCTTCACGATGTTGAACGCGTCGACGCCGTTGAAGCTAGGGGGCGTCGAGTTGCGCGAGAACGGCACCTGCTGGCCGCCCATGTAGATCTGCGAGAGGTCGCCGCGTATGAAGGGGACCGACGGGATGCCGTACTGCGCCGCGGAGTAGACTCCGGGTGCGAACTGCCCGAAATCCATGGCGTTCTTGACCATGCGGTCCTCCATCAGCGCCGTGTTCACCGACGAGACGGAGCGCGGGATGTCGAGGATGTTGCGGTCATCGCCCATGACGTCGCCCAGGGGGCGGACCGTCGGGAGCACCTGGTCCTCGATCGGCACGTCGCTCACGACGTACTTCGCAAGGGTGGTCACCTTCGTGCTTGAGACCGGGGTGCTGTCCGCGGCCGGGGGGGGCGTGGAGCTCTGCGCGCTTAGCCCGGCTGCGAGGCCGGCTGCCGCGCAGGCCGTCGCGAAACTGGCACGTATCAGCTTGGTGGTGGTCGTGTTCATTTTAGTTGGTTAGGAGACTGCCGCTGTCATGCTTGGAGACCTTCACACTTCGGGGCGCGAGCGTTGACGGCCTTGTTCTTGGTTTCTGGAAAGTGGAGCGACGACACCCTCGGGGCTTCCTGCGCGCCGGGTCCGAGGTCGGTGGATTTCATTGTGCGGGCACTCCACCTGAGCGTGGAGCATCGCCGGCAGTATAGGGGGAATCCCCGCCGCCTGCCTCCTCGCCCCGGGAAAAGCCTTCCTAGAAAATAAGGTCTCTCCCGATGCATTCGCGGGCCCGGCCCCTTTTGTCGTTTGTGTTCGGCGGGGCCCGCGGGCACGATTCCTGCAAAATAAGGCCATGACCGACGTCCGATTCCAGACCTTCGGCCTGAACGCCAGGCTGCTGAGCCTCCCCAAGCCGATGGGGCTCATCCACCACCACCACGAGGTCGAGCTGAACTACGTGTTCCGCGGCGGGGTCACCTACCTGCACCGCGGATCCATGCGCCGGCTCGAGTCGAAGCGGCTCGCGCTCTTCTGGGGATCGACGCCGCACAGCCTGGTCCAGGTCGACCCGGGCACCGAGATGGCCTGGATCACCGTCCCCCTCGCGTGGGTCTGGGCCTGGGGGCTTCCCGAGCGCTTCGTGCGCGAGCTGATGGAGGGGAACTGGTGGTTCGCCCCCGCGACCTTCGGGGACCGCTTCCAGCTGCGCGCCTGGGTCAAGGAGCTGCGCAACCCGACAAGGCCCCAGCAGAGGCGGCTCCTCCTCGAGCTCGAGGCGTGCTTCCTCTGGCTCGCCGACCAGGCGTACTCGAAGGTGGCCGACGCGTCGACGCGCTGGAGCGAGGGGGAATCCACCGTCGGGCTGCAGCGGGTGGAGCGCATGGCGAAGTGCATGGCCGAGCGGTTCCAGGAGAACCTCACGGTGGCGGAGATCGCCAAGGCTGCGAACGTCCACCCCAACTATGCGATGCCGCTCTTCAGGAGGCACTGCGGAGTCACCATCAGGGACTACCTCCTGCAGTACCGGATCACCCATGCCCAGAGGCTCCTCCTCACGACGGACGACAAGGTGATCGACGTGGCCCTCGCCAGCGGCTTCAGCTCGCAGAGCTCGTTCTACGCGGCGTTCGTGCGGCTCGTGAAGACGACCCCGCAGGCCTTCCGGCGCAGGGTCGAGTCCTGACAGGGGCGCTCAGGCGCCCGGCCAGAGCTCCTGCTCGCCGTAGTCCGGAAGGGCGGCCTCCCTGAACGCCTCCCCGTGGATGAGGCGCCGCGGCGCCCACGGCCGGGCGAGGAGGGAGTAGAGCCTGCGCGCCGGGAACACGACCAGGTCGGCCGGCGACCCCGGCGCCACCCGGCCGTAGCCGGGGAGCCCCATGATGGCCGCCGGGCCCGTCGTGACCACCGACGGCGAGAAGGCCAGGCGGGAGTCGAGGTGGGCCAGCCGGACGCTCTCCACGTAGACCTCGACCATGTCGAAGTCGCCCCACCCGATGAACGCGTCGCGCACGTTGTCGCCCCCGCAGGCGACCGTGACGCCCGCCTCGATGAACTCGTGGACCAGCGTCAGCCCGCGCCACTGCGGCGTCCGGGGCGCTCCAAATGCCGAGCCCGGCGGGGCCGCGGCGCGGGCGCGCCCCTGCAGGTGGAGGTTCGTGAGGGGCAGGGAGATGATCCCGATGCCCGCCTCCTTCACCAGGGCGATCGTCTCACGCGCGCGCTCGGGCGCCTGCACGGAGAGGGAGCAGTTGTGGCCGCAGGCCACGGGATGGGGGAACCTGTTCCTGAGGACCGCCTCCGCGGTCGCCCTCAGGCATTCCGCCCCGGCGAGCGAGCTCTCGTCCACGTGGAGGTCGAGGCCGATGCCGAGCTCGCAGGCGGCCGCCATCAGGCGGTCGAGCTGGCGCCGGAGATCGGGGCTGGGCTGGGGAAACCCGCCGAAGGCGGTGGCCCCGTGCCTGGCCGTCAGATCCATGGCGTGCTCCATCCCGCCCCTGAAGATGTCCTCAAAGCTGAAAAGGCTGACGGTCTGGATGGCGATCCGGCCGGCCCATTCGGAGCGCAGGCTCGCCACGGCGGCATGGGCCCCCATCCCCTTCCCCAGGTTCGTGTCGACGTGCGTGCGCAGGGCGCAGGTTCCGTGGGCCCACGCGCTGCGCAGCCCGAAGTCCGCGCGCCGGTGGACGTCCTCCTCGGTCCAGAGGGCGCTGTCGACCCTGAGCGCGGCGTTCGACTCCCAGAAGTCGCTGTGCAGGCCCGGGGCCCTGTCCCACGTGTGGCACTTGTCGAGGTGGGTGTGGACCTCGATGAGCCCCGGGAAAACGAGGACGCCCCCGAGGTCGGTCACGGCGGCGCCGGACGCGTCCCCGGCCCCGGGCACCACGGAGTCCCGCACCTCCGCGATCCGGCTGCCGTCTACAAGAACGTCGCATTCGCGCCAGGGCTCCTGTGCGTCGTCAGCCCTCCCGGCCGGCGCGTTGAGCGGCGCCGGCAGGCAGGCGATCGGTATCCGGGCGCGGCGGAAGAGGTGCACGGGGATGGATTTTGTTGCAACCTCCGCCGGAATGCAATTCGAGTCACGAACGGACGGAGTCGGACAAACGGAGAAACCCATTCGCTACAAGACGCGGCAAAACCGAAAGCTGCATGGCCACGCCCTCAGCCAACGAAGTTGAAAAGCTCTATCCGCCGGAGGACTGGAGCCGGGACCTCGAACATTGGTTCTCGAGGGGAGAACTGTCCGCGGGCGACCTTCCCCGGGTGTCCGAATACTTCGACCGGGTGCAGGCGGGCAATCCCGCCAGGGCCGAGAACTGCAGGAAATTGTGGATGGCGCTGGCGTTCCTCCAGTCCTTCCTTCCCGACCTGGTCCGGGCGGGCGCGGCGCCCGCGGGACCGCCGGCGGGGACCCCGCTCCCGCCGTCCCTGGCGACCGCGCTCTACCGCACCTTCATGAGCCCCGTCGTCGCGGCGAATCCCCGCTCCGCGACGGTGCCCCTGGTCCTCCAGGTGATTAAGGAACAAAAGGATTGGAATGAGGACAGGACCTAGGTTCGTGGACACAACCGAAATGCCCGCACGCCACTGCCTGCGCCTCCTTCTTCTCGCGGCCGCGCTCGCCGCGGGATGCAGCCGGCAGCCGGAGGCCGCGAAGCCCTCCGCCGGCGCGGATTCCGGCGGGGGAAAGCCGCCCATGAAGGTGGGGTTCCAGCTCGACTGGTACCCCTCACCGGAGCACGGGGGCCACTTCCAGGCGCTCGTGAAGAACTACTACCGGGACGCCGGCCTGGACGTCACGATCCTCGCGGGCGGCCCCGTCGTCTACCCGCTCCCCGCGGTCGGGACCGGCCGCATGGAATTCGCAATGGGGCGGTGCGACGACGTGATCCTCGCCGTGAACCAGGGCCTGCCGCTCCTGATCGTCTGCGCCCAGATGCAGCACGACCCCCAGGCCATCATGATGCACGAGGACGGCTCCGTGAGGACCTTCAAGGACCTGGACGGGAAGACCGTCATGGGGGGCCCCGGTGCCCACTGGATCGACTTCGTGCAGAGGCACTACGGGGTCTCCTTCAGCATCATCCCGATGGACTACGGCGTCGGGCGGTTCATGACCAACAGGGAGTTCATCCAGCAGTGCTTCATCACGAACGAGCCCTACTTCGCCGAGCTGAACGGGGTGAAGACCCGCGCGCTCCTGATCGCGGGCGGGGGCTACGACCCCTACCGGGTGATCTTCACGAGCCGCGCCTTCGCGGAGAGGCACCCGGACGCGGTCCGGGGCTTCGTCGCCGCGACCATCCGCGGCTACACCGAGTACCTCCACGGCGACGCCGCCCAGGCACGCGCGAGGATCCAGGCCGAGAACCCCTCCCAGTCGCCGGCGCTCATGGACTACTCGATCGCGGCGATGAAGCGCTACCAGCTCGTCGAGGGAGACCCGGCCCGCGGCGAGCGGATGGGGCAGATCACTCCGGGGCGGATGAGGGAGATCGTCGGCACCCTGGTCGAGCTCAAGCTGCTCGACGCGCCCGTCCCCCTCGAGAAATTCGTCAGCTTCGACTTCCTCCCAAAGGGACCGGATCCCGTCGGGAAGTAGGCGGCCCGGCTCCCGCGCCGTGCCACGGGAACGTAACACGGCGGGGGGGACCTTATTTTTCGGGAGACCTTCGCCGCTGGGTAGGAGGCAACCGGGAGGGAATCGACCTATACTCGCCGCGATGCCCAAGTCCCACGGCCGCAGCCCCGCCCATGAAGCCCATTAAGGTCGGAATCCTGGGCGCAGGGAGCTTTGCCCGAGCGTTCGCGCCCCTCTTCAAGGCGCACCCGCAGGTGCGCGGGGTCTCGATGGCCGAGCTGCTTCCCGAGCGGCTCAGGAGCGAGGCGTCCCTCGCCGGCGTCACGGAGACCTACGCCTCGATGGAGGAGCTCCTCGCGAGCGACTGCGACGCGGTCGCCATCTTCACCCAGCGCTGGATGCACGGGCGGCAGGCGATCGCGGCGCTCAAGGCCGGCAAGCACGTGTACTCGTCGGTCCCCGCGGGCGTGACGGTCGAGGACCTGGGCGAGCTGGTCGAGACCGTGAAGCGCACGGGGCTCACCTACATGCTGGGCGAGACCAGCTACTACTACCCCTCGGCGATCTTCTGCCGGGAGATGTGGAGGCGGGGCAATTTCGGCCGGTTCGTCTACGGCGAGGGCGAGTACATGCACGACATGTCCCACGGGTTCTACCAGGCCTTCCAGTACAGCGGCGGACCCGACTGGAAGAGGACGGCGGGGGTCCCGCCCATGCTCTACCCGACCCACACGATGAGCATGATCGTCAGCGTGACCGGCGCCCACATGACGCGCGTGTCCTGCCTCGGCCAGGTCGACGGGAGCGGGGACGGCATCTTCGGGAAGGGCCTCAACCAGTGGGACAACGCGTTCAGCAACGAGACCGCCCTCTTCCGCACGAGCGACGGGGGCTCGGCCCGGATCAACGAGCTGCGCCGCGTGGGCCACTGGGGCGGGCGCTCCGTGCGGCTGAGCCTCTTCGGCACCGAGGGATGCTTCGAGGAGCAGCCCGAGGGGGATGTCTGGGTGAACCGGGCCCGCGAGGTGACGCCCCTGAACGACCTCCTGCGCTGCAGCCGCGCCGCCGCCGGGAACGGCGCCGACGCGGAGGGCAAGGACGGGACCCAGCACGACTTCCACTCGGGCATGGCGCCCGTGCACCCCACCTGGCGCCTTCCCCCCGAGCTGGCCGTGATGCCGACCGGCCACCACGGCTCCCACCTCTTCCTCGTGGACGACTTCGTGCGCGCCTGCACGACCGGCACGCTCCCGCCCAACCACGTGTGGGCGGCCGCGCGCTACAACGTCCCCGGCATCATCGCCCACGCGTCGGCCCTTCGCGACGGCGAGCTGATGGCCGTCCCGGACCTGGGCGAGCCCCCGGCCGGCTCGCCGCTGCTCGCCGACGTGCTTGCCAAGCTTGCCCCCTCCGCCCCCAGCTGGGATCTTCCGAAGCCCGCCTACGTCGGACGATCCTGGTGGTGAGGGGGGCTCCGCCCCCGGCGCCACGCCGACACCCCACCCCGCGATGCACGAGCCCCAACCGCCGGTCACCGTCAATTTCCGGTACCTGCTGCCGATCTGCCTCGTGGCGGCCCTCGGGGGGCTGCTCTTCGGCTACGACACGGGCGTCATCTCGGGAGCGATCGAGCCGCTGACCGCGAGGTTCGGCCTCGGCGCGCTCATGAAGGGCTGGGTGTCGGGCTGCGTCCTGATCGGGTGCGCCACCGGCGTGGTCTTCGTCGGGGCCCTCTCCGACCGGTTCGGCCGCAGGCTCCCGCTCTTCCTCTCGGCCGCCATGTTCTTCGCCTCGGCGATCGGCACCGCGCTCCCAAGCGAGATCTGGACCTTCATCCTCTTCCGGTTCCTGGGCGGGGTCGGCATCGGGATCGCCTCGATCGCGACGCCCATGTACATCGCCGAGATCACCCCCGCCGGGGTCCGGGGGCGCCTGGTCGCGGTGAACCAGATCGCGATCGTCTGCGGGATCGCCGCGACGTCCTTCATAAACTACTTCATCGCCGGCCACGGCGACCAGGCGTGGCTCATCGCGACGGGATGGCGCTGGATGTTCGCGACGGGCATCGCGCCCGCCGCGCTCTTCGCCGTCCTGCTCCTGCGCATCCCCGAGAGCCCCCGCTGGCTGATCGAGATGAGGCGCGAGTCCGAGGCCCGGTCGGTCCTCACGAGCGTGGGCGGCGCAGGGTTCTGCGAGTCGGAGAGCTCGGAGATCAGGGAGGCCATCGCGAGGGACGAGGCGCTGCACGTCGATCTCTTCTCCCCCACCCTCCGGAGGCCGCTCGTCCTCGGCATCGCGCTCGCCGTCCTCCAGCAGGTCACGGGCATCAACGTCTTCATGTACTTCGGCGCCACCATCTTCAGGAGCCTCTCCGCCTCGACCGGCGTCGACGCGGGCCTCCTCCAGCAGGTGATCATCAACGGCTCCGGCGTCATCTTCACGCTGGTCGCGATCGCCTCGGTCGACCGGTGGGGCCGAAGGCCGCTCATGCTCCTCGGGACGGCCGGGATGGGCCTGGCCCTCCTCGCGATGGGCGTCATGGCGCAGTCGGTGGCCGACCCGGCGTCGACCGGCGGGTGGATGCTGGCCTTCATCCTGGTCTACATCGCCGCCTTCGGCCTCTCGGTCGGGCCCGTGACATGGGTCATCCTGGTCGAGATCTTCCCCACCCCCGTGCGCGGCAGGGCGCTCGGGCTCGCGACCTTCTTCCTGTGGACAGCCGACTACCTCGTGACGCAGTCCTTCCCGCTCATGGACGCTAAGGGCTCGTGGTTCGTCCAGCACTTCCACCATGCGTTCCCGTTCTACGTGTACACGGCGTTCTGCGCCGTGCTGATCCTTGTCGTCTGGAGGTTCGTCCCCGAGACGAAGGGCAGGACGCTCGAGGAGATCGAGCGAGGCTGGAACACCTGACCCCGCCCCCGCGATGAGCGAGAACCCAGGATCCCCGGTGCTCACGCCCCCGCCCGCCACGCTGGACTACAGCCTGGTCGGCGTGAACGCGGCCCGCGCCGTCGAGGCGGGCCTCGCCGAGGCCGACTGGTACCAGTCCCCCGTCCCGCGTCCCGTGATGCGGAGGCTCCTCGAGCGGCGCAACGGCCCGGCGCTGCGCGACACGATCCTCTGGTTCGCCCTCATCCTCGGGTCGGGCTGCGCGGGGTACGCCCTCTGGGGATCGTGGTGGGCCATCCTGCCCTTCGCGGTCTACGGCATGCTCTACGCCACCACCTCCGATTCTCGCTGGCACGAGGCCGGGCACGGCACGGCCTTCAGGACCGACTGGATGAACATCGCGCTCTATGAGATCGCGTCCTTCATGGTGATGCGCGAGTCGACCGTGTGGCGGTGGAGCCACACCCGCCACCATAGCGACACGATCATCGTCGGCCGCGACCCCGAGATCGCCGTGCCCCGGCCCCCGAACCTGGGGATGATCATCCTGGGCTTCTTCAACCTCCCGGTCTACCCGAAGTATTTCAAGCACATCGTGATGCACTCGTTCGGACGGATGGGTGACGACGAGAGGACGTTCATCCCGCCGACCGAATTCCCGAAGATATACCGCAAGGCCCGCGTCTGCCTGCTGATCTACGCGGGCGTGGTCGGGCTCGCGGTCGCGACCCGGAGCATCCTGCCCCTCATGTACGTGGGCCTCGTCAACATCTATGGCGCGTGGCTCATGGTGGTCTACGGGCTGACCCAGCACGCGGGGCTCGCCGAGAACGTCCTCGACCACCGGCTCAACTGCAGGACGGTGCGCATGAACCTCGTCCACCGGTACCTCTACTGGAACATGAACTACCACGTGGAGCACCACATGTTCCCGCTGGTCCCCTACCACGCGCTCCCCCGCCTGCACGAGGTCGTGAAGGACGACATGCCGACGCCCTACCCGGGCATCCTCGCGGCGTGGCGCGAGATCGTCCCCTCCCTCCTGAGGCAGGTGAGGGACCCGTCGTACTGCGTGAAGCGGAAACTTCCCGAGCCGAGGTCCCGGAGGCCCGACCCGGGCACGGCGCGGGTCGGGGACGCCGCGCCGGACGCCCAGGGGTGGATAGAGGTCTGCGCTTCCGCCGACCTCGCGCCGGCCGACGTGATCCGCTTCGACCACGGGAGGAAGAGCTACGCCCTCTGCCGCGACGAGAACGGCCGGCTCTTCGCGATCGACGGCATGTGCACCCACGGGAACACCCACCTGTCCGACGGGCTGGTCAAGGGGGGGATCATCGAGTGCCCGAAGCACAACGGCCGATTCAACCTCGCCGACGGGTCCCCGGCGCGCACCCCCATCTGCCGCGGCCTCGCCACCTACCCGATCGAGGAGCGCTCCGGCCGGATCCACATGAACGTCCTGAAGCCCGGCGGGTCCGGCATGAGGGCGCCGCGGACCTTCGCGCTGCGGGTCGTGAGCAACGCCTGCGTGTCGACCTTCATCAAGGAGCTCGTGCTCGAGGCCGCCGACCCGGCCGAGAGGATCGCCTTCACCCCCGGGGACTACCTCCAGGTCGACATCCCCGCCTACGACCTGATCCGGTTCGACGGGTTCGACATACCGGAGCCCTACGCCTCCGTATGGAGGACGCACCACCTCTTCGACCTCGCCTCCCGCAACACCGCCCCGGGAAGGCGCAACAACTACTCGATGGCGAACAACCCCGCGACGGAGCGCCTCCTGCGTTTCAACGTGCGGATCGCGACGCCCCCCCCGGGCCAGGACTGCCCCCCCGGGGTCGGTTCGTCCTATGTCTTCAACCTAAAGCCCGGCGACACCGTGACGGCGATAGGGCCCTTCGGGGACTTCCACGTGAAGCCGACGGGCAAGGAGATGGTCTACATCGGGGGCGGGGCCGGGATGGCCCCGCTGCGCTCCCACCTCTCGCATCTCCTGGAGACCGAGGGGACGGCCCGCAGGGTCAGCTACTGGTACGGGGCGCGCTCGCGCCAGGAGATCTTCTACGGGGGATATTTCGAGGGCCTTGCCGAGGCCCACCCGAACTTCTCGTTCCACCTCGCGCTCTCCTCGCCGCTTCCGGGGGACGACTGGAAGGGGGACGTCGGGTTCATCCACGAGGTGGTCCGGGAGCGGCTCCTCCGCGGACACCCGAATCCCAGGGCCGTGGAATTCTACCTGTGCGGCCCGCCGATGATGATCAGGGCCTGCCTCAAGATGCTGGCCGAGGCCGGGGTCTCGCCGAGCCAGGTGGCCTATGATGAATTCTGAACCCGCATGAAACCCATGATGACCCAGGACGACCGGACCTCCCCCGATGAAACCCCGCACACCGGGCCCCACGCGGGATTGGACGCGCGTGGAATTTCCCCTATCCTGGGGTTCATGCGCGCGACGACGTTCCTGATCCTGGCAGGCGGACTCCTCACGGCACCCGCCCCCTCGAGGGGGGCTGTGTCCGCGCCCGCCGACTACGGGGTCGAGCCCCAGTTCCGGCTCCTGCGCTTCGGCGAGGTGATGCCCGGCGGCTGGATCCGGGAGCAGATGATCCGCGACCTCAGGTCCGGGTTCGCGGGGCACCTTCCCGAGATCGCGCCCAAGACGGCCGGCTCCCAGATCTTCGGGGTCAACCGCAACACGCCCGAGCACTACCAGAACGCGGGCGGCGGGAGCTGGGGCGGGGCCGAGGGCATGTGGTGGCCCGGCGAGACCGAGGGCAACTGGAGGAGCGGCAACACGATGATGGCGGTCCTGACGGGCGTCCCCGAGCTCCGCGCCGAGGCGGACACGCGGGTGGCCGCGCTCCTGGCGACCCAGGATCCCGACGGCTACCTGGGGATCTACGGGCCCACGCTTCGCTTCCCGGCGGGCAACCTGGACAACGGCGAGCTCTGGACGCAGACGACCATCCTGCGCGGGCTGATCGCCTACTACGAGGCGACGGGGAAGCCCGAGGTGCTCAGCGCGGTCGAGCGCTCCGCCCGGCTCACGATGAGCCACTACGGGGAGGGAAAGACGGACCCCTACGGCCCGGGCACCATGAACCACAACCTGATGTACGTCGACGTCGCCGAGCGCCTCTACGACCTGACGGGCGACAGGGCCTACCGCGACTTCGGGGTCTACCTCTACCGGGACTACAGCAGGGACGTGGACCCCAAGATCGACGTCACGATCGCGAGCCTCCTGGCCCAGGACCGGCCCTTCATGGGCCACGGGGCGACGACCTATGAGTGCCTGCGCGTCCCCATCTGGGCGGGCTACGTCACCGGGGACCCGGTGCTCATGGCCGCCGGCGAGCAGGCGCTCGCCAAGTCGTGGCCCTACGTCTCCCCGTCGGGCGGCCCGGTGTCCGACGAGTTCATCGGCAACAAGCCTACAGACCCCGACAAGGTCGGCTACGAGGGCTGCGCCGAGAAGGAGTGGATGACCTCCCTCCTGAGCGCGGCGCAGAAGACCGGACGCGCCACACTTGCCGACCATGCCGAGACCACCTTCTACAATTCCGTGCAGGGGTCGCGTCTCTCGGACGGGACGGGGGTGGACTACGTGACCAAGGACAACATCTATAAGATCGACGGCGCCATTATGAACCGGTGCCTGTTCTCGCCGGCCCACGAGGATGTCGCCAACTGCTGCCCGCCGAATCTGACCCAGATAGGGCCGATCTTCGTCCGGAACATGTGGATGCGGGCGCCCGACGGGCTCGCGATGGTCCTCTACGGGCCCTGCGACGTCCGCACGGCGGTGAACGGCACGGGCGTCCGCCTGGCGGAGGAGACCAGCTACCCCTTCTCGGAGGACATCCTCCTGCGGGTCGAGCCGGATTCCCCGGTGGAGTTCACGCTCCACGTCCGGGTCCCCTCCTGGGCGACAAGCGTCACCCTCAGGGCGCCGGGCGCCGTGGCGCACCGCGCCGGCGACTGGTACCTGGTGTCCAAGAACTGGCAAAAGGGCGACACGGTCGGCCTTTCCTTCGCCGCGGCGGTCCAGCCCATCCCCGCGAACAACGGGGAGTTCTACCTGAGGCGCGGGCCTCTGCTCTACGCGCTCGGTATCCCCGGGATCCGGCAGTCCACGAAGGACTATCCCGTCCCGGGATTCCACGACTACACGGTCTCCCCGGTCACATGGGGACAGGCCCGCTTCGCGCTCGTGAACTTGACCGCCCCCTCGGGGCTGGCGTTCCGGCTCGTGCCCAACCAGAAGGCGGACGCCC
Source organism: Opitutaceae bacterium (assembly GCA_003151495.1). Taxonomy (GTDB): domain Bacteria; phylum Verrucomicrobiota; class Verrucomicrobiia; order Opitutales; family Opitutaceae; genus Palsa-1447. The sequence goes on along the minus strand of PLXR01000042.1, from coordinate 94,784 downwards.
GGTACCCGTGGGATTCGCCGCCCGCCCTCCTCGAGGGCACCCTCATGAACCTGGACACCATGAAGCCCGAGGCCGTGGCGCTGGTCCCGATGGGCAGCGAGGCCGCCACCCTGCGCCGCATGACCTTTCCCGCCTCCCCATGAAGCCCGCCGCGCTGCCCCGCCTCCGCCTGATCGCAAACCTCTGGTCGCTCTGGGATTACCCGAGCGCCCGCCGGGAATGGTCCCTCGAGCGGAAGCTCGCCGCCGTCAGGGAGGCGGGCTTCGACGGGTTCTCGGCGGCGCTCGACAGCAGGCAGGGGCGGCTCGCCCGGAAGCACGGCCTCTGCACCGTGGGCTACATCTCCTCCTCCACCCCCTCGGAGTTCCGCTCCAAGATCGAACGCAACAGGGACGGGGGCGCGCTACGCATCAACGTCCAGCTCGGCGACCACGACACGCCCGTCGACAGGGCGGTGCGCATGGCGGTCCGCATCGTCGCGGACGGCGAGGACCTCGGGGTTCCCTGCGACATCGAGGTCCACCGTGACACCTGCACCGAGACCCCCGAGAAGACCTACGCGATCGCCGCGGGCTACCGGAGGGCGACCGGCCGGCTCCTCCCGATGACCTGGGACCTCTCCCACATCGGTGTCGTGAAGCATCTCGCCCCGCCGTACTGGCAGCGCCTTTTCCCCGCGCCCAGGCTCGTCCAGCACGCCCGCCAGTTCCATTTCAGGCCCTTCAACGGCCATCACTGCCAGGTCCCGGTGACCCGCGCCGGCAGGGGCCTTTCCCACGAGTTCGTCCAGTGGCTCCCTGTCCTGGACAAGACCCTTGAGACCTGGCTTGCGGTGAACCAGAGGGACCGCGATTTCTTCGCCTGCCCCGAGATGGGGCCCGTCCGAGGGGGCTACAACCTCGAGCAGCTGCCCAACAGCTGGGAGGACGCAAAGGTCCTCCGCGCGATCATCGAGAAGCGGTGGAAGGCGGCCGTCGCCGCCTACGCCGCTGCCAGGACCTGAGATCCCCACCCCATGAAACCCACAATCGGATTTGTAGGAGTCGGGCGCATGGGCGCCAACATGGCCCGCTGCCTCAAGGGGCGCGGCTACACCGTCGCCGCCGTGTACGACCGGAACGCGCAGGCAGCGCAGGCCGTCGCCACCGAGCTCGGGGCCAAGGCCTGCGACAGGCCCGTGTCGGTCGCCGCATCCGCCGACCTCATCTTCACGGTCGTCACCGACGACGAGGCCCAGCGCTCGGTCTTCTTCGACCGCTCGAGCGGCCTCCTCCTGGGGGCGTCGGGCAAGACCTTCGTCAACTGCGCGACGATAAGCCCCGCCGTCCACGTCGAGATCGAGGCGGCGGCCGAGAAGGCCGGCGCCTCCTCCCTCGAGGCCTGCATGGCCTCGAGCATCCCCCAGGCCCTCAAGGGGACCCTCTACCTCATGTGCGGCGGCAGGGAAGCCGTGTTTGAGCGGCTGAAGCCGGTGCTTTCCGAGCTCAGCGACAATGGGAAGCTGCTCCGGTACATCGGGCCCGCCGGAACCGCCGGCCAGGTGAAGGCGCTCGTCAACATGGTCATGAACATCAACACCGCCGGGCTTGCCGAGGGCCTCGGCCTCGGCGCCGCCCTCGGGCTCGACCTGCCGACCCTGATGGAGGTGTTCTCCCAGACCGGCGCCGCATCCCGGGTCGTCGCCACCGACGGGGAGGACATGGTGAACCGCGAGCACTCGTGCTTCTTCTCGGCGGCGCACGCCGCCAAGGACAGCGGCATTGCGCTCGCCCTCGGCGTGGAGAAGGGACTCAAGCTCCCCCTCGCGGCCGCCACGAAGGCCCAGTACGACCGGATGGTCGCGCTCGGCCTCGGCGACATCGACAAGAGCGGAATCGCCGAGCTCACGTTTCCGGGCCGCAAGGGGAGCGGCTGAGGGTCCCTGGCCGCGGCTCCGGGTTCAATGCCTGTAGATCGCGGCGACGACGGCCACGGAGGCGTTGTTGATCCCCCAGATGACGCTGCTCCACAGCAGCACGGGGCTCCTGTCGCGGACGGCCTGGTAGACCCACAGGGCGGCCATGACAGACATCCATGCCCACGAAAGGATCGACACGTCGGCCGATGACCGGCGCTCGAGGATCCGGCAGACCTGGGGCACCCCCGCGAAGAACCCGTCAAGGATGAGCAGGAATTGGATGGCGGTCTGGATTCGGTTCTTCATGGGCTTGTAGGATCTTGAGACAGGGCATCCGGGCCCGCGTTGCGCGGCCTGTGCCGCCGGGCTGCGACGCCCCGGGATTCCCCCTCGCGGGGCGAAGCGCCCCAAGCGGCGCAGCAGCATGGGGATCCGGTCCCCGCCCCTGGGGTGCGGGCCCCGGTTCATTGCCGACACTCAATCGTGACATCGGCGGGTCCCGGGGCTGGCGCGGCGATTTCCCCGGGCGTTGCTTTCGGGTTGGCCATGCCGGGTTACCCCCGTTGAATGCGGCTCCCGGCTTGATCCCCGCCTTCCTCACCTCCTTCTTCTTCGCCCTCAACGCAACCTGCGCGAGCCACAGCATCCGCCTGCTCGGCACACTGAGGGCGAACCTGAGCCGGCTTGCCATCGGTGTCCTGGTCCTCGGGCTGTTCGCCCACACGATCGGGGGAGGTTTCACGAGCGCCGGCACGGCCTGGTTCTTCCTGAGCGGGGCGATAGGCCTCGGGCTCGGCGACCTCGGCACCTACGGCGCCCTTCCCCTTCTCGGCTCCCGCATCACCCTTCTCATGGTCCAGTGCCTCGCGGCCCCGCTCGCCGCGATCGGCGAATGGTGGTGGCTCGGGACGCGGCTCTCGGTCGCGCAGGTCGCCTGCGGCTCGGTGATTCTCGCAGGGGTCGCAGTCGCCATCGCGCCGGGCCGGTCGAGCCCCCCAATGGTAAGGGTGAAGCCGGTCGGTTTCCTCTTCGGCTTCATCGGGGCGTGCGGACAGGGGCTGGGCGCCGCCCTCCTTAGCCGCAAAGCGGTCATGGTCGCCGCCGCCGCGGGAGAGTCCGTCTCAAACGTGACCTTCGGTCTCACGGCCGCATACGAGCGGCTCCTGGCCGGGCTTATCTTCACGCTCGGCTGGTTCCTTGTCCTCAGGATCCTTCGAAGGCTGCCGGGTTCTCCGCCCCCGGGCACGGCCAGGGGCCGGGCCCCGTGGCTGTGGACGCTCGCCAACGGGCTTGCCGGCCCCGTCGCCGGCGTGGGCTGCTTCCAATGGGCCCTGGCGACGACGCCGAGCGGCATCGTCCTGCCCATCGCGGCCACGACGCCGCTGGTCTCCATCCCCATCGCGTTCTGGCTCGAGGGCGACCGCCCCTCCCGCCGCTCGATTGTCGGAGGCGTGATCGCCGTCGGAGGGTGCGTGGTCCTGACGCTGGTCTCCCACCGCTGATCCCCGGGACGCTGCACCCCCGCGGCTTCAATGTCGCGCAACGGTCGGGTTGCACAACGGCTTTGGAGCCACACGATTCAGTCGATGTCCATCCTCTCGAAATTGGAGCGATCCCTGGGACGCCTCGCGGTGCCGAGGCTGTCGCTCTACCTGGTGTCGGGCCAGGTGGCGATCTATGCGGCCATCCTCATGGGGAAGCTCGATCCCACCGTCCTTCCCCTGGTGCCGAGGCTCGTGATGGCGGGCCAATGGTGGCGCGTCCTTGCGTTCCTGCTGATACCTCCCCCGTCGAGCTTCCTGTTCATCGCGTTCGCCTGGTGGATCTTCTGCCTGATGGGGAACGCGCTCGAGGACTTCTGGGGCGCCTTCCGCTACAACCTGTTCATCTTCCTCGGCACCGCGCTCACCGTCGGCCTCTCCTTCCTGCAGCCCGACAGCTATGTGACGAACGCCTTCATCGCGGGCTCGGTGTTCCTGGCCTTCGCGCACCTCAATCCCGACTTTGAGCTGGCCCTCTTCTTCATCCTTCCCGTGAAGGTCAAGTGGCTGGCCCTCGCGACATGGCTCCTCTATGGCTACCAGTTCGTCGTGGGCGGCTGGTCAGGGCGGCTGCAGATCGTCGCCGCCGTGGGGAACTACCTGATCTTCTTCGGCCGGGACATTGCAAACACCATGCGGTACCGCCGCCGGCAGATGGTCAAGTCCGCCGGTCGTTCCGAGGCCCGCGGCGGGAACGCACAGCCGCGGCATCGCTGCCGCGTCTGCGGAAAGACCGATCTCTCCAATCCCGAGCTCGATTTCCGCTATTGTTCAAAGTGCGCCGGCGAGGAGTGCTACTGTCCGGAGCACATCCGGAATCACGAACACTCCGTGCCCGGCGCCGCGGGACCCGAGGCGAAATAGGACGACAACGCCGGGGATGGCGCCGGCCCGAATCCGCCTGACGACCCGCCCCAAAGACCTGGGTTTGTCACTCGGACCGCAGGGCGACCATCGGGTCGACCCTGGTCGCACGGCGGGCTGGCAGGAGGCACGCGACGCTGACAACCAGGGTGATGGCGGCCGCGACCCCGGCAAAGGCAAGGGGATCGTTTGATTCGACCCCGTAGAGCAACGAGGACATGAATCGCGTGAGCAGCAGGGAGAGGACGATTCCCACTCCGAGCCCGATCGCGGCAAGGAGCACCCCCTCGGCGAAGACCAGCCTGAGCACATCCAGGTCCTGTGCGCCGAGGGCGATCCGGACGCCGAACTCCCTCGTGCGCTGCGCGACGGCATAGGCCATTACGCCATAGAGGCCGAATGTCGCGAGAAACAGGGCCGTCGCCGCGAACACCCCGGCCATGAGCGCCGGGGTGCGCCGCGTCGAGAGGCTGTCGCTGACGTTGACCTCCATCGTGCGAAGCTTTGTGAGCGGCACGTCCGGATCCGCCTCCCGCACCAGCCGGACAAGCGTGTTCGCAACGGCCTCGGGGGGCAGGCTCGTCCGGGCCACGAGGGTGTACTTGCGGGCATATTCGCGGCTGAACGGGACGTAAAGCGACCCGCGGCCCTGCTTCTCGGTCAGGTCCGACTGCCTGACGCTGCCCACGACGCCGACGATCCTGTAATAGATGGCGTCGGGCGCCGGGCTCGAGCCGCGATAGACCTCCTTCCCCACCGCGCCGCCGTCGGGCCAGTAGTGCCGGGCGAAGGTCTCGTCGACCACGCAGGTCGGCTGGGAGCTGGTGGCATCCGCGGCGCCCAGGTACCTTCCGCTGACCAGGGGTATGCCCATCGCGGCAAAATAGTCGCCAGCGACGGCAATGTCGTCGTGGACGAGGAGACCCGGGTCCCCCCGGGGCGGCACGTATCCCCGGATCGTCATGGCGTCGCCGCCCGTCTGCCCGGAGACGGGAAGCGCGGTGGTCGCGCCGACCGCCGATATCCCGGGCAGGCCGGCCGTCTTTTCAAAGAGCCTGTCGAAGAAATTGTGGAAGGTGTCCAGCCGGGGGTAGTTGTGCCACGTGAGGTTGAACTGTCCGGTGATCACATGGTCCGAGCGAAACCCGGGCGAGACCGCCATCGCCCGCCGGAGGCTCATGCCGAGCAGCCCGGCGCCCGTCAGCAGCACGAACGCGAGGGCGATCTGGGCGACTATGAAGCCGCGCCTCAGGCGCAGGGCGGCAGAGCCTGCGGTGCCCCCGCGCGTCCCGGACTTCAGGGCGCCCGAGAGCCCGCCGCGCAGGTTGAACCATGAGACCGGCACCGCGGAGCACGCGCCAATCACGAGTGCCCCAAGGACCGCCGCAACCGCGAGCCGCCCGTTGAACACAGCCTCCGCGCCAAGGGGAAGCTGGTCGATGCCAAGCGTGCCGATGACCCGTATGCCCAGGTCGCCAAGCCAAAGCCCGAGCGAGGCGCCTATCGCGGCCAGCAACATCGTCTCCGTCATGACCTCCATGATGATCTGGCGCCGCCCGGCGCCCAACGCCCGGCGGATCGCCATCTCGCGCGACCGGTCGCTTGCGCGGACGAGCAGCAGGTTGACCAGGTTGACGCATCCTATCAGCAGGAGGAAGAGCGCCGCCGCCTGGAGGAGAAGGAGCATCGGCCGAACCGAGGCCACGTAGTCGGCCTGCAGGGGTGCGACCACCGTGTGGGTCCCCGCCTCCTCGATGAGCTTCGCCTCCTGGAACTCCGGGGCCAGCTCAGCATCGCGGGCGTCGATCTGCCGCTGGACGTCCGCCAGCGTCGCGCCGTCCGCGATCCGGGCGATCTGGATCTTCCCGACGCTGTGCCGGGCGTCGACGGCGCGCTCGGCCTCCTCGGACGAAAGCGGCATGTAGACCGGCGTCCGGAAAGAGAGGAAGTGGAAGCGCGGCGGCAGCACGCCGACGATCGTCTTCTGGTCGCCGTCCATCCGGATGTGCCTGCCGAGAACGTTGGGGTCGGAGTTGTACGTCGACTGCCAGTACTCGTAGCTGAGGATGGCGACGTGGTCGGTCTGGTAGGTCATGTCCGCGTCGGTGAAGGCGCGCCCCATCATTGGAGTGACCCCGAGCGTGCTGAAGAATTCCGGAGTCACCCTGCCGAGGTTCTCTATCGACGTGGCCCCGCTCTCGCCGATCACGGAGGTGTTTTCATCTATATCCGAGAGGGAGGCCAGGGCTGGGATCTTGCCGCGCCGCTCATAGTAATTCGTGAGCGAGGCGCCCGGCTGGGCGCTCGGCAGCTTCGGGTAGACGTAATAGAGCCTCACGAGCCGATCCGCGTGCGGGAATGGAAGCGAGCGGACCAGTATCGCGTCGACGACCGCGAATATCGTCAGGTTGGCACCGATGCAAAGGGCAAGGGTTGCGAGCGCCGTCGTGGTGAACAGCGGCGATTTCGCCAGGCGTCGAAGGGCAATTTGGATTTCAGAAATCATAAGCGGCTGCGACCGAGGGTCATTTGGCGAATTGGGCCATCCCCACGGGATTGCACGTCCCATACCAGTTCAACGCGATATCGCTAGTGGCTGACGATGAGTCGGTTGCCAATTCCTGGTGCCCCGGCTGCGGCTTGGATTTCTCGAAATTGAAACCGAGCGTTCCCACGGGCGGGACGGCCGTGAGGACGCTTTCCACAGTGAATCATCCCTTACGGGGCGGATCGCCCCCCACCCAACCAAGATGTCCGGTAGAACAACCGCAGCTGGATGAATTCTTCGGGTTCCCTCCCGTAGGCTGGAGAGGGATTCTCCCCCGGGAACGACACGGTTGCCCCGAATCTCTCCGTTTGTCGGACATATTCCGGGACCTGGAGAATGCAAAACCCGAGGACGATGGGTTCTCCGTTGCGGTGCCTCCCAGCATATACGATTCTGGTGGATTCATGAAAACGCACAACGGACGGCAACCTCACCGCCTAAGTGTTGCACGCGCGCGGTTGGCCACATGGCCCAGATACGTATTCCTCCTCGCAGCCCTCGTCCCTCTCCCTTGCCTTCGGGCTCATCCCCCGGGGATCCAGACTCCCGCGGACCTGATCGCCTTTCTGCGGCAGATCGAGGGCAAACACACGATCTCCGGGCAATATGTCGGCACCGGCGACTTGGCACCCGTTGAAACCATTCACGCCAGCACCGGAAGGTGGCTCGGGCTCATAAGCGGCGACTACTACCTCTACGACCAGACGGGCGGAATCCCCATCACGTCCTTCAACCGGAGCGCACTCTCATATTGGAAGGCCGGCGGTCTCGTGGCGCTGAACCTCCACATGTCCAATCCCACGACCGGAGGCCCCGTGTACGACACCTCGAAGCTCGACGCCGCAGGTCTGCTGGCACCGGGTACCCCTACGAATTCAGCCTTCATGAATTCCCTGAGCCGCGTCGCAGCGGGCATCAGGGAACTTCAGGACGCCGGCGTCGTTGTCATCTTCCGTCCGTTCCATGAGAACGGGGGCGGCTGGTTCTGGTGGGGAACGGCACGCCAGAACTCCACACAGATGATCGCCCTATGGCGGTTCACCCACGATTACATGGAAAAGACCCAGGGTCTCCACAACCTGGTCTGGCTCTTCGAGTCCGGCCAGCCCGACGTCCCGACGATGTCCAACTATCCCGGGGACTCCTATGTCGACCTGATTGGCCAGGACGTGTACACGGATCGCCCAGGCGACGCCTCTGTCGTCGATGCCTACAGGACGATGGTGTCCACCGGAAAACTGGTATGCATGGCCGAGTTCGGCCCCAAGGGTCCCGACGGCGGCGATCTCACCTTCGAGGAGACTGACCTCGTGTCCGCCCTGGAAACAAAAATGCCGAGGACCGTGCTCTTTGTCCAGTGGTGGGACCTGAACGCCGGCAAGGTCGGATGGGGCATGGCCTCCACCCGGAATGCCGCCGCTGCGCTCAACAATCCCTGGATCCTGGATCGCGATCACATCGGCCTAACCCATTAGCTCGCCCACTGCCTTCATGAACCGGTCTTGGATGGGTCATTCCTGAAGGCCCGACTGATACTGGAGGATTCATGACGTTGCTGGAGAACTTTCATTGATTCGCCTTGTGGATTTGAGGTGCCCCCATGGCCCTGCCTCCAAGGCGGATCGGTCGGCCGGTCGGTCTGGATGCCCTAGTGAAGACAAGGGATAGTCGGTACAGGAGCTGAAGAACCAAGAGTACGGTCGAATTGCGGCCAAAAAACAATCTATAGATTGACATTTATCACCAAAAGAAATCTTATATGTTTATGAATAAGGTAAACATTCAACCTTTACGTTTACGCCAATTGGAGGAGCAACTCTCTTCTGAAAGGCCCATTGCAGCGATGGAGCGTCCCTCGGCAGGCTGGCTGCGCGCCATCCGCCAAGCCCTCGGACTAAGCCTGAAGGCCGTGGCTGTCCGCCTTGGCCAGACACCCCAGGCAGTGAAACAGGCCGAGGAGTCGGAGGCAGCCCGTACGATCTCACTCAAAAGGCTGGAATCGGCCGCAGAAGCCATGGGCTGCCGCCTGGTCTACGCCATTGTCCCTAAGCAGGGCTCGCTTTCGACGCTTGCGCAGGCCGCGGAGAATGACGCTCTCGACTCGGTTCAGCGCACGATGGCGCTGGAGGGCCAGGCCGTCGCAAACCCGCGCGAACTCTCGTGAGCGAGCTGTACCGGGCGGACTTCGGGGACACTCCCCTAACCGCGGACGAGATCCAAGGGCTCATCCCCAGCCTGGCGACGCAGCGCGAACTCAACGAGGTGGAGTTTGCGAACGTCATGTCCGGGAGGAGGTGGGCCCTGAGCCCGCGAAGGCTCGCCACGGCGGACGTGCTCAATGTCTCCTACCTCCTGGAGCTGCACCGGCACATGTTTGACGCAACGTGGCGCTGGGCGGGCAAGGTGCGGACGACGGAGAGGACCCTAGGGGTCCCGCCCCATCGGATTCTCCCGGACCTTGGTGCGCTCCTGGGGGACGCCGACTATTGGGTGAAGAACTCATCTCATCCCCCGGACGAGTTGGCACTCCGCTTTCACCACCGGCTTGTGTCCATCCACCCGTTCTCGAACGGCAACGGCCGCCACTCGCGCCTTGCCGCCGACATCCTTGCCCTGAGGCTTGGCCGACCGATCTTCCCCTGGGGAGGAACGTCTTCCAATGACGAGGCAAGACGCAGGGAATACCTTGCCGCGCTGAGGAGCGCCGATGGGCAGGACTATTCCCCGCTTGTCGCGTTCGCGCGCGGGACGGGGAAAAACGTGGCTGCGCCGTAAGAGCCTATTGCGTGCCCACCGAGGAAATCCGAACGGGCCCGATCAGTCCCGACGGCTGCAGGGGCGAGCTCGCCTTGTAGGGCTCGATGTCCGCGTAGGTGTATTTGACCGCGGCATTGGGCTGTTCGTCGCCGATGAGCCGGTTGACCCACGAGTTGGTGACCTTGACCGACACCTCGTTCGCGCCGGCCCTCAGCTCTCCTGTCGCATCCACCCGGTACGGCGCATGCCAGACGACTCCCAGCGACTTTCCGTTCACGGTCACCTCGGCGAGGTTCTTCACGTCGCCGAGGTCGATCCACAGGCGGCCGCCCTTCGCAAACCAGCTCGCAGGCGCATTCACGGACTTGGTGTAGGTGCCGGTGCCCGAGAAATACCTCACGCCCGCATCCGGGCTGTCGCTCCAGGATGACAGCTTGACCAGCGTGACGCTGGCCGGGGCCCCGCGGCCCGCCTGGAAGGTCACGTTCCACGGCCCATCCACCGTGGCAAGCGGCGTCTCCCTTTCCGCAGGAAGCATCCTTGAGGCTTCCGAGGTCGGCTTCCGGAACAACACGAAGACGGAGCCCCACGGCTCAAGGTGCAGCGGGATGGTCGTGCGTCCGTCGGCGATCCCGTAGGACACCGGCTCCACGGCACCTGTCTCCGCATGCCACAGCTCGGGCGCCCTTCCCGACACACGGAAGGTCGCATCCACCTTCTCGTCGCGGTCGTTCCGGTTGACCACGAAGTAGAGATCCCCGTCCGCAAGCCTCCTGTGCACGAAGAGTAGCCGCGTATCGCCCTCCGGCCTCGTGGAGTCGAAGTCGAGGCTCACCTTCAGCGCGTCGAATGCCTCCGCGGGGCCCTGGCCGGCGAAGACCTCCCCCTTGCCCACCTTGTGCACTCCCGAGCCGTCGCCGAAGAGCTCGTCGGCCAGCCTGCGGAACTCCGCCTGGTCGTCGGCGAGGCTGGGATCGTCCGACGGCTTCCTTCCCGCGACCACGCCGCCGTCCTCCACCAGCTTGTGCAGGGCCCGCAGCACGGGCAGCGACATGTGCTGGCTGTAGGGGTCGAGCCCGAGCACGCGGTAGCTCATGCCGCTCCTTGTCGTGATCCGGCCCCCCTCGGCGGACAATTCGTGGATCAGGCCGTCCGCGTTGATGTAATCAAAGCCATAGCCCGCCGGCACGGCCGGCGCCTTGCTGGTGAATATCGACGTCAGGTTGGAGTCCTCCCCGTAGAAGTACACGAGGTCGGCGCCGAACCGACCCTGCTGGAGCAGGAAGCTGCTGCGTGCAAGGTACTTAACCCAAGGACCAGCCTGCTCCGCCCATGTCTCGTTCCGGTTGAACCACTGCCCGTAGGGCCCGAGCGTGAGCCCGGGGGCCCTGCCGACCAGCGGCTGGTGCGCCGATTCGTGGATCACAAAGCGGTTGATCCCGTTCAGGAATTCCGAGTCAGCCGTCGGCTTGAGCGTTGAGGGCGACCAGGCCCATGGTGCGTCGGACGCGGTCATCGACTCGGCGGCTGCGATATTCTGGCCGTAGATGTGCGCCACCGACGCCGATTCCCGGTCGTCCGCGTTGTAGTTGTAGCTTTCCTTGTTCTCCCCGAAATGCTGGGTCCACATCGCGCTCATCGGGATGTCGTCCAGCTTCTTCACCTCCATGCCGTCGGCAATGAGCGCCCGGCCGCCCTCGTGCGACTCACCGTAGTGGCCCAGGCCGCGCTCCTTGAGCGACGCCTGGACCTGGCCGTAATGCTCGTCGGCGACCAGGTCCGCGATGGTCTTGCGGAAGTCCCAGAGGAACCTGTCGCTGGACTCGGCGCTCTCCACCACCCGCCCCGCGAGCACCGGCAGCCAGGGGATGGGGTCATAGCCGCGCCGGGACCTGAACTTGGCGATCATGTCGTCGGTCCAGTTCTGCGAGCCCGCCTCCCAGCTGTCGGTGACGACAAACCGGAGACCGCGCTTTCCCATCCAGTCCGCGCCCACCGCCTCCTTGTAGCTGTCGAGGTATCCGTCCATGTAGCTCTTCACGTAGCGGGCATCCAGCTTGTCGACCTCGAGGCCCGTGGCCTCCGCCGTGGCCGGGTGGTTGGTGGTTCCCTGGAGCGAGTATCCGAACCGCAGGACGACCCAGTCGCCGGGCGGCGGCGTCCAGTCGAGCGAGCCGTCGGCCCTGAGCCTCGAGGTGAGGTCGACGACGTCGGATTTTGGGATGACGTCGGCGGCTGCGAACGTCGGCGTTGCGAACGGGTAAAGGTCCGGGAAGGGCGTGAATGCCGCCTTCTCCTCGAACCGGTTCACCCGCGCCCCGGGGAACAGCGCCAGCCTGATGATCTCGTAGTCGGTCGGCGGCGGGCCAAGGCTGGCCTTCCGGGCGGCGATGTCCACGGCGCTCATCCATGAGGGCGCCTCGGGCGCGGGAGCCCTCTTGAAGACGACCCGGAAGAACCGCGCCTTCACCGGCGGGAACGAGACCGTGTGCTCGGGGGCTCCTCCCTCGGGAACCCTGACGATGACCCGGAAGTCCCGCCCGTCATCGCTGGCCTCCAGGGATTTCTCGGGGCTGGAGATCCCCATGGCGACGGCGGTCATCTCGTCGGGGTCGTTCATCGCGAACGCGAGGGCGCGCACCGACATGGGCTCGTTGAACTCATACTGGATCCAGGCGCTTTTCCCCACGTCCGGGATCGGGAGCCTCTCGGGCTTCCCGGGGCAGCCCTCGCCGAGCCTTGCCATGTCAGGGGCGCCCGCGCTCGCCGTCACCCTCGGGTGCAGCGACTCGATCGGCACGTCCGACGGCGGCCTCCGGTAGGCCACCACCGCGGCGTCCCCGTAGAACTGGGGGGCGGCCTTGGCCCCCTCCCCTGCCGGCGGGGCGTCCCGGTCGCTGAAATCCTGGAACGGACCGGTATTCACCGGGGGATGGGCCGGCTTGCCCGCGTAGGGCCGTCCGCCCTCCACCGGCGTCTCGCTCCACACGTACTTCTTCATCCCCTGCGACGCGGGCACCCACGGCCCGCCCGTCTCGCTCCAGCCGGGGGAGCTTGCAATCGCCTCCTCCATGCCAAGCTGGTCGCCGAGCGTCACGGCGTACTTGAATGCGTCCTTCCATTCCGGAGTCATGTAGGCCAGCCGCTTATCCACGACCTGAGGCGTGGAAAGGGCCGCGTCGAAGTTCTGGAAGCCGCCGACGCCCACCCGGTGCATCCACTCCAGGTCCAGCTTGATGCCCTCCTTGGTGATGTTGCCATTCATCCAGTGCCACCACACCCGGGGCGCCGCGCTTTCGGGGGGATTTGAGAATCCGCGAATCAGCGGGTCCTCGTCCTGCTGGGCCCGGGCCCCCGCAAGCAGGCATGAAAAGCACAGGAGGGTGAGAGCCTTGAAAAGCCGCGGGAGGCCGCGCGCAAGCGAACGCCCGCCGCCCTCCGCACGTGCTGCCAAAAGTTGAACGCGACACTCCTGGGATGGAACTTTCATTGGGGTGCTCAATTCATAGGCCGCGGCGCCATGAAACGCAAGTTAGCCGAGGCTCGTGTCACCACGCCTACCCTCTCTTGAAACGCCATCGCCATGAGCCTGCCCGCAGGAAGGCCGGTCCGGCCGACCCCAAGAAGCTTCAGTTGTTGCAGGGACAGGGCAGCCCCATCGATTCCACCGTGTCCCGCCAGGGAATACCTGCGCTTCGGAGCGCTTGTGCCTTCTGCTCCACCTGCCCGGGGCTCAAGACCACATCCTTCTCAAAATAGACCCAATCGATGTCTTCCTCGTAGCTGCGCAATTGCCTGGAGCTCCCGACCCCCTCCTGCGTGAACCAGAGGTTGAAATTAAAGGACATCACCTCCCTGGGGTAGAACCGCCCGCCGTGGTCCGCTATGAACTTTCCATCGAGGAAATACCGGACGTGGCCCCCGGCAACCTGCAGCACCAGGACATGCCAGCCGCCTTCCGCACCCGGAACCGGGTTGTGGGCATTGTCCTGGGTCCCATCGGGCAAGGGATCGGCGGTACCCCAGGTCGTGACGAAGAGCGCCGGCCCTTTTTGGCCCCAGCCTCCTTCGGGCAGATACTCAAAATCGCATTCGCTGTAATTGGGGTTCTTGGGTATGTCCACGGTCGAGAATGTGTAGTAGCTTTCGACCACGCAATCGCCGGCCGGCCCCTGGGCCGGACCGTATGAGAAATGCACCCTCGCCGCATAGGTGCCCTCCTTGAACTTGCGCTGCTGGCAAATCTGCGTCTGGGACGTATGGGGCGGCGTCCCGTCCGTGGACGAGGTCATCCGGAGAATCCGGTTGCTCGGTCTCGCGGAATCGGCCGGGAACGAAACACCTTCCTTCTTCCACGAGGCGTTCTCGATGCCCGGCCAACCGGTCTTCGTCCGGGCAGTCCAGCCGTGGGCCTCCAGCTCACCCACGTTCCCGTAGGAAAAATCGTCGAAGAACACCTGCGGGACGGCGCCTGCCGGACTGGCGGGCAGGCTTACCCCCGAAACGAGGAGGGCCGCCGTCCAGGCCACGGCGCCAACCGTTACCGGTGCCCGTCTATACAGTTGTGCCAGCATAGGAGCATCCTCGGTACGTATCACAAATGGCGTACGAGCGCGACGCCCATTGCGCCGTCTGCATCATCACCGTTCTTGGACGGCCCTTAGGGGCATCGGAGCAGCCGTCCCAAAGTCCACCTTTCCTCGTCCGCGCTAGGTTGGGCGCAGGGATAAGCGGCCGCCCGGTGTTAGGCGGGTGTCTGACAATTCATATCCTCCGTTTCCTCAAATATCCAAAGCCATGTCGACAAGTAATCCGCAGCCTTCGCCAAAAGGACCCGTCATCGCACCGCTCGGCCCTGAAATGAGGGAAAGTAGCATCGAATACGTCAGCAGGAGAGAACCCCGTGTTCCCATTCCGGTCTTCTTGATAGCCTCACTGGCCGTGGCAGGCGCTATCATCGCATTTTTGCACTTTTCGCCGCCTTAGCTGATCGGGCAATCTCTTCAGTATCTTGCTGTTCCCAAACCCACCCTTTTAGACGGGATCAAGCTAATCTTCCCAATCACGTCTCGTAGTTCGTGTCCGCTTTGGCTTACGACGGCAGCCTTATCTTGTCCGAGAGCTGGCTGAAGAGCTTTGTGCGAGGGCCATTTGCTATCCGCGGACGCACTCCCGGCTAGATTGAGCCTAAGCTCTGCACCAAGGACGGCCATTCCCTGCTCTAACTTCCTGCGCTCATGTCTTCCAGCCATCCATTGCACAGGCTTTCATGTTGATACTGAAAACGCGGACCCTTTACTCTCCAGAGCAATGGACCATGTGCCGCGTTGCCACGACAACGGAAGCGACCGAAGTGATCCCACGCCGCGGCACGTTCAGCCACTCCCAGGCGTTTCCATGGAATCGTCCTCGTGCCCGTTAGGGCCGCAATGGGGATTAGCCGCCCGGATCCCTGCAGTCCTATCGGATGAGTCGGAGAATTCCATTTCCCGAATGGAGAGTGCCGAGGCGATGGCATCAACGCTGTGCAGTTCTGATATGGAGCAGTTTCTCCCATTCCGCTTCGAGTAGGTCGTATCATCCGATAGAACGAACAGCGGCCCGATGAATTCCAGAAAATATCGGGTGTTTTCGGTTTTTGCCCTGGCTTGGGCGCTTTGCGGTGTCGGCATCGGAATCGTCCTTCATCTGGGGCGCACGTTGCCGCCACCCTTGCACCATACCCCGACGGAAGTCGCCGCTCCGCCGGCTAGTCCGCTGTCAAATCCTGCCGTTGCCCGCAGTTCGACCGGATCTCCCTGGTCTGCCCTTCAGGAGAATCTCAATAGTCCACTGGGCCGCTTGTTGGCGCAGCTCATCGTCATTGTCCTCACCACTCGAATGATGGGTTCGCTCTTTCGGAGAATCGGCCAACCCTCAGTCGTCGGCGAGATTACGGCAGGCATCCTTCTCGGGCCGTCGCTCTTCGGTTGGCTCTGGCCGGGAGGCTTTGCGTTTTTGTTCACGCCCGCATCACTTGATTTCCTGAAACTGCTAAGCCAGATCGGGGTGACCGTATTCATGTTTGTGGTTGGCATGGAACTGGAAGCCGGTCCCCTTCGTGACAAGGTCCGGACAGCTTTCCTTGTCAGCCAGACTGGCATAGTCGTGCCATTCTTGATGGGCATGACGGCCGCGCTTTACCTCTACGGTAGCTTTGCGAGCGCGGGCACGAGTTTTACCTCGTTTGCGCTGTTCCTCGGAATCGCATTGAGCATCACGGCCTTTCCCGTACTGGTCCGCATCCTCGACGAGCGAGGGATGACCAAGACTCCGCTTGGCAACGCCGCCATCACCTGCGCGGCCGTGGGTGACGCAAGCGCCTGGGCCATTCTTGCTCTCGTGGTGGCGTTCGTGCGAGCGGAAGGGATGCGGGCAACCTTCTATAACTTCGCACTTATGGCACTGTTTGTTTCGTTCATGCTTGTCGTGGTCCGGCGATGGCTGCCTCTATGGCTGCGCCCCAATGCCATCGCCGAGCGGGGCCCGAGCTTGGGAATCGTCGCCGCCGTGCTGCTTTTCATGACCGGGTCGGCCCTCGCCACTGAAATCCTCGGCATCCACGCGCTGTTTGGGGCGTTTCTGGCAGGGGCAATCATGCCCCGGGATGAGGGGTTTCGTCGCGATCTGGTGGTCCGGATGGAGAATTTCACGAGCGTGCTTCTCATGCCGCTGTTCTTTGCATTCAGCGGCCTGCGCACCCACATCGGCATGTTGAACGACGCGAGGGGTTGGCTCATTTGCCTTATCGTCGTTGTGGTCGCCACTGTGGGAAAGCTGGGCAGCAGCATGTTTGCCGCCCGGTTGATCGGAATGGGCTGGAACGACGCCTTCGCGTTTGGCGC
Organism: Opitutaceae bacterium; assembly: GCA_003151495.1. GTDB lineage: Bacteria > Verrucomicrobiota > Verrucomicrobiia > Opitutales > Opitutaceae > Palsa-1447. Next base: position 78,293 of record PLXR01000042.1, on the reverse strand, counting down.
ACTTATGAACACTCGCGGCCTAATGGAATTGATCGCGCTAAACATGGGCTACGACTTGGGCATCCTACCCGCGCCTATCTTCACGATTCTGGTTCTAATGGCGTTGTTTACGACGTTCCTGACTGGACCGCTGATGAATTTGGCCGAACGCCTAAAACTCGCATCCCGAATACCCAGTGTGCATGGCCCCGCCTAGCCACAGGGCATTGAAGCGTTTACTTAGCCGAACTGCGCCAAGCGGTCTCGCTGTGCTTGCCATAGTCCAAGAGAGCCTTGTGCAAACCACCCAAGACCTCGGAGCTGGTTTCGAGCAGAGCCCGAAACTGTGGCTCAACCACGCGTTCGATGTCTTTGTGCATATGATCAATCAAAGCGGAGACCTCCTGCTGAAGGTGTGCAGAGTGGATGGCGGGGTCCGACGAAGATTCATCGATGGGCGTTTTCATATTTGGAGAGGGCATGTTCTCGCTTGGTTGCGAAAGTTGGACCCGACCAGTTAGACAGCGGCGCCATGGGGACGGTTCCACGGGTCCGCCGCGGCTGTGTACATGAGACGGGATTAGTTTTGACCACCCGCTCATTCCGTTGCCTTGGGACGCATGGTTCCCACATGTCCACGCCGGCGAATTCATCGAGCTCCATGGGGAATTTCAGCGTGCCACAAACCATCCCTTCTTGTTGGACACCGAGCAGGCGGCCGTACGCGTGCTCGTTCGTGAATCCATACACGGCGCACCGAACTCGGTGAAACGGTGCATCCGTTGGGAACGTCGATAAGGGGCTGCAGATCGTTAACACCGATCCTCAAGCTGCGGACAAATGGAGCGGAAACTGGTTTTCCCTTGGGAGGCTGAAAGCTTGTTGTTCGTCCACCCAATACTCCCGTTTGCCAAGGTGCATACAACCCACTGAACCCCATGGGCTTCCAGGAGCAAAAGTGTGCCGCTAAAGATCGTCCTCTTTTTGGTCTTAGACGTTGCGGATGGCAGGAACTGCAGGATCAAACGGCGGGTAAAACCCCATAGGTCCTAAGCCCGCAGCGCAGTATCCTTATAATCAGTAATCCGTCCCATCGCATGGGGACTCGCACGATAGAATAACCAAAAAACGATTCAATAAAGACCATGAACTCTTCAGATACCTCCCGCGCCTGCTCGGCATTCGGTAAGACAGCCATAATCGCATTTGGCTGCGTCCTCAGTCTGACGATGGCCCAAATCCCGGCATCGCGAGCCGCTGACAATACCCCGACATTACGGCCTCTTGACGACAAGGCCATGAGCCTTCCCTTAACCGCCGACTTTTCAAAAGGTTCGGATGCCAACATCGGCCCGTATATCGTCAGTCTCACGAACACCTCGAAGGATGCGATCAAGGTCAGCGTCAAGATTCACCTGAGCGTGTCATTCCACGCCAACACCAAGGACAGAAATATTTCCGATCACGTCATCGGTCCGGGACAGGTCTGGACCATAAATGATCTTGCCGCAGCCGATACGCTCACCGTCACCGCTGATGGTTTCGCCCCGCTGGAACTTACCGTTCCCTAAGGGTCGTAGCCTTCACTCCGCTGACAATTCACGAAATTAAAAAAGACCCGCTTGGATGTTATTATCCTAGCGGGTCTTTGAGCGTGTAGATTTAAGGGCAGTGTTCGCGTTTTTCGCGAGTGTCTCGCCGTCGGCAGGGGCGAGTCACTCTAAGGACTCGTCAACATCGGGCGCCATATCCGAACAGCGAACGATTTCGCAAATATAGGGTGATCCTTACTCGCCTGCGTCATCATCTGCATTGGCGCCTTCGCAAACACTCTTGATTGCCCAGGATTGGCGGTCCGATGTTCCCAAAAGGACCCTTTTTGGAACACCGCCGGCGTCTCGATGAACCGCACCTACGGCTGGTGCAGCGAGTGCCCCTTAATCGGCGTTCATTGTGCAATCTGCGGCGGACTATTCAAAAAGTATGCGCCGCAAATTCAGAAACATGTCTCACATTGCCGAACTACCTCCCAACCGGGAGTCGGCCAAACCTCGGCCAATCGCTGAATCGCCATGGTCACGGCACACCGCTAAGAAGCGGCATCCCATGAGCAGGAATGATCTCGGCAGGTTTTGCTTCCTTCATCTTTTGCTCACGCTTCCCGACAAACAGCACATGGCCATCCGACTAGAATTCCAAATGCTGCTGAAAGAACGGCAGCACCTCAGCAATTACGCGACCCTCCGCGCCCCAGTAGGTATCCGCGTCCCAAAGCCCGTTGTACTCCTCGGCTTCGTGCGCAATGCCAAACTCATTCAACTTGTGCGTGAGCGCTTGGTTCGCGTAGACGTGGTCCCAGATCGCATCGTTGCGCGACCAGTCAAACTTGAAACCGCGCAGCGTCTTCAGATTGTCCGCATACTGTGGGATCATCGACTCTAGAAAGAAGCTGTCTCTCAATCGCGCGGTCAGCTTCGAGTCGATCATCAACCTTCCACCCTCCAGATGCGCAGGCAGATCAACATAAAGCGGTGGCTTGTCCGGATTCGGCAAGTGGGCCTGAAAGATCGATGTGAAAATCGCAGAGAATCCATCTTTCTTCACGTCATCCAGAGAAGTCGCATGCGCGAGCAAATCCCAATTGGGCCTTGAATCCATAATCTGCACGCCTGATCCCGTGCCAACGGGATTCATGCCGTAGATCGATCCAAAGACGTCCGTATGCTTCATGCCAATGCGGATGGCGCCATAAGCTCCCATATGGTGCCCCACAAGTCCGCGCGCATCCCGCAACGGTATCGTGCGGAAGCTGGCATCGACATAGGGGACAAGCTCCTGCACTACAAAATCTTCCCAGTTTCCGGTTACAGGAGAGTTCACAAACCAAGAGGCTCCCAGTGGAGTCGTCATATCCACAGAGACAAGGATGAAGCTGCGAACTGTGCCTCGCGCGATTGCGCGATCGAACAGAGCCTGTGCGCCGCGCTTATCGAAAAGCGTCCGATATTCATCCATTGGGCTCGGGAAATAATAAATAACCGGATACCGCTTCGACGTTCCGTCATTCCCAGCAGGCAGATACACCACCAGCTTGCGGTCGTCAGTAACGCCAATCTTGTTCCCCTCAAAGTTCTTCGAATGAATCACTCGCTCCACAATATGGCTCTTGCTCCCATCGCTTTGAGCGACTGCTGAAACCGCACTCAAAAGGAGTACGTAGAGAACCGTTACAAATTGTTTCTTTCGCGTCTTCATGCCGCCTCCTTTTCGTCGGAGCGTTTCGATCGTTCTGCATGAGCTACAAGCCACCACGCAGGCAGGAGCAAGAACCAGTTCCGCATGTACATGCCGCCCCAAGCCAACATCAGCGCAGTCATGGCTATTGCCAACGTTAGCGCTGTCCTATGTGACAGATGGGCACAACGTACTCCCTGCACGGCGCCGACCAAACCTGGTAGCAGAAATAAGAGCACGCATAGACGCGAGAGAGAGGTGTCCTGAAACCGAAGCACACAGGAGAGGCACGGGATCGCGCACAGAATGCCGCTCACCCACCGCGTCTTCCCAGAGAGTGACCCCACCACAAATCCGCTCGTCCACGCCCACGACACCATCAGCAGAGCTTCAAAAAGGACGCTGCCATACCCACGTTCGCCGCGCAGAAGATGACGCGTATTCACCGATAGCCCAAAGGACACGGCTAGTAAGAGCAAACTCCCCGCTAAGGCCACGCTGCTCGCAACCCATGGCTGCCACGCGCGCCAAAGCTCCATCTGCTGCCGAACCACAAGTCCCAGAACAGAGCCAAGGGCGCTCCATCCGCTGGCGCCCGTCTCCGCCAGATCGCCCAGCACCGCATCCCGATCCTTCGGCGCAACAAAGATCGCAGCCATCTCTGCCAGTGAACTCATGACGCACGCTCCGGCTTGCCCGTAGCCCATGAAGCGTTACGGCTTACGCCCATCATCGCTTCGTAAAACTCCTTCGCCGCATGCATGCCCTTGGGCGTCACGCGCACCATGCGTTTTGCTCTGCCGCCGCGTTGGGCCGTAGCCTCGCCCATCCACGTCTTGAGCATGCCCTTCTTCTCCAGCCGCTCAATGGTCGTGTACAAAGCTCCAATCGAACAACTTCGGCCCGCTGACTCCTCAATCTCTTCACGAATGGCCGCACCATAGGCGCTCTCGCCCAGGCCTGCCGCTACGGTCACCAGAATGTATTCAAATTCACCGAGCATGTTATGTACTGCATTGTGTAGTTAATAAGGAATGTTTGTCAAGCGCGCGATCTCATCCTGCGGCAACCTTGTTTCCCTTCTCTTTGCCGGTGGCTACCTGTTCATCACTGTATAAGGGGTTTCGTAACAGTCTCGATCCCGGCGCGGCTACCCTCATCGCTCCGGTGGAGTCGCTCCGGGCGGAATGAATTGGACTGAGGTCCTTGTGCGGCGGCCGGACCCCATTTGAATCCTTCTTCGATTCCGCAATGAGCCGCGTCGAATGACTCGTGGCCGTTCAATCGGCGGATGAAGTCGAGCAACATACGGGCTCCAACTTGGCAGGTTTGGGTGTTCGGAAAAGGACCGGTTGTGGAACGGCTACCGATTCCGTGGAGCGAAGATACCTTGACGTTCTACATATTCCATATGTAGGGATCCTAGGCATCAAATGGGCGTCGATAAATCGGATCTCCTCCAAGGCACGCTCGACCTGTTGATCTTAAGGGTCGTGGCCACGGGACCAATTCACGGTTATGCGATCTCAAAGCGGATTCAGCAGATCTCCCGTGATGCCTTGCGCATCCAGCAGGGATCTCTTTATCCGGCGCTCCACCGCCTAGAGAAGCGCAAATGGCTAGGAGCGGAATGGCGAGAGGCCGAAACCGGGAGGGCGGCCAAATTTTATAGCCTCACCGCCGAAGGCCGAAAACGTCTGCTCGTTGAGCATTCCGAGTGGGAACGACTTTCGGCTGCCATCGGCCTAGTTATTCAGGCCACCCAGCTCTAAATTGCCGATGAGTTGGTTCTCGATTCTTTTCCGCCTTAAGAGCAGCGAGAATCAGTTAGATTCCGAACTGCGATTCCATTTGGAGGAGCAAGTGCGAGCGAATATCCGCCAAGGGATGGATCCTATTGAGGCTCGTCGCGAAGCGGCGCTCGAATTCGGAGGGATCGAGCAGATCAAAGAGGAATGTCGCGACCAGCGTCGAGGCATCTGGCTGGAGAACGCTTTTCAGGATTTGCGATACGGAGCCAAATCACTGATGCGAAGCCCCGGATTTACGATCGTGGCGCTCATAACCCTGGCGCTTGGTATCGGCGTCAATGCCACGACGTTTTCGATTCTAAACACGATCTATCTGACGCCTCCTCCCTTTCGGGATCCCGAACGATTGGTGACCGTCTTCTACTCGACACAGCAATCGCCATTCTGGCCGCTATCGCCCGCTAATTTTGCAGATATAAGAAAGCAAAACACGGTATTTGAGGAACTTGCGGCGTTCACCAGTTCGGAGGCCAGCTTGGGTGAGACAGGAAAACCAGCAGAGTTGGTGCGCGCGTTGTGGGTGACGGATAATTTCTTCCAAATGTTGGGCATCCAGCCGGCGAAAGGGCGATTCTTTGCTCCTGACGAAGATACCGATTTGCACAGCGACCTCGTTGTCGTCACAAATGGGTTTTGGAAGAAGAGATTGGCCGGAGATCCCGGGGCGATTGGTCGACGCATTCGCCTCGATAGCAGCCCGGCCACCGTAATTGGGATTTTGCCTCCTAGCTTCGATGATCCGCTGGTATGGGGAAGAACGGAGGTATGGCGCCCCCTCGGCCTTGGCGTTAAGGGCTGGCAGGGCCGGAGCTCTGCTTTCCTTTCGGCGCTCGGGCGCCTGAAGCCAAACACAACGCTGGAGCAGGCGCGGGCTCAAATGAATACGATTGCCGCCAGGCTCGCGAACGACTTTCCAGCCGACAACGCCCAGAGCACTATCAGCGTGTTCCTGAACGAACAAACCCGTCGTAATCCCGCCGCGGAACGAATGTCCTGGCTCACCCAGGGATTGACGTTTTTCGTCTTGCTAATCGCGTGCGTAAACCTGGCAAACCTGCAGTTGGCGCGCGGGATCTCGCGTAGCCGCGAATACGCAATTCGCTTGGCGCTTGGTTCAACCCGGAGACGGCTCGTCCTTCAGGGGTTGATGGAAAGCCTGCTTCTTTCGTTTGCCGGCGGAGCACTCGGGCTTCTGGTTGCCCACTGGGGGAATCTCGCCATTGGCGGACGAATCGATGTAAAGGGAGTTACCGGTGTGGATCTTCCGCTCAATTGGAGAGTCCTTGGCTTCCTATTTACGGTGGCCGCGATTACGGGCGCGCTTTTTGGCATCATTCCGGCCCTGAAAGCCGCTCGGACGGACGCGAATGCGACGCTGAAGCCGGGCGGCCGTGGAACTATGACCAACCGCCGACAACAGCGGTTGCGGACGGCCCTGGTGGCTTCCGAATTGGTGCTCGCTTTGGCGCTTCTGACAGGGGCGGGCTTCTTCGTCGAAGGGACTTGGCGCTTGGCGCATCTCGACCTTGGTTGGGACCCTACGAACATCCTCACAGGAACCTTGGGGCTCCCCTATGGCCCCCAGTACGACGCCCCCCATTGCCGTGAATTCGCCGAGCTCCTTCAGCAGAAACTGGCGGTGTTGCCAGGGGTTAACCGCGCAGTCATCTCAGCCGGCCCGCTCCCTTGGGGTGTTTCCGGAGGAGGCGACTTTGGCATCGAGGGTCGCAATCCACCCCTCCGCGTCAACGAGGAGATGGCCGATTTTGACGTTGTCACTCCAGGCTTTTTTTCCGTGACAGGAATGCACCTCGTTTCCGGACGAGATTTCAGCGCGGGCGACCTACCGGGTTCGCCTCAGGTCGTCATCATCAACGAGGCAATGGCCAAGCGCTTCTGGCCAGGAGAGAATCCCATCGGACACCGGATTGGCAGCTCCGATCCCGCCCATCCTGATTGGAAGCTGGTGATTGGGGTCGCAAACGATGTCCGCAATCCGGGAGATCTGGTCCATTCGGTAACCGGCTTTCGGATCTATTCAGCGCTCGGGCAGACAGCAAGCCATCGTCTCTCCTTTGTGCTCTCCAGCGCCTCTGATCCACGCGCTCTAGGCGAGGCAGCGCGACACGTGGTCGCGCAAATGGATCCTGACGTGGCGGTTTTCGGCCTCAAGACCGCGGAGGAAAAGATCCAAGCTCTCACGGGGAACTACTCATTGGTCGGCTCAATCCTCACGGCAATGGCGCTGCTCGGTCTTCTCTTGGCCTCGATCGGCGTCTACGGGGTGACCGCAAACCTTACCGCACAGCGAACTCAGGAAATCAGTATCCGCATGGCTCTTGGTGCGCAATCCCGGAGCATCCTGTGTCTAATCCTGAAAGCCTGCGCAGCCCCCACCATGCTCGGGATCGTGGCAGGGGCAGCCATCTCCTTCGCGCTGGTGAGAACGCTTGGCGCCGTGGTGCCCGAGGTACCCGGCCAGAGCCCCTTGGTTATCTGTGGGGGCGCAGTGCTTCTCGCCAGCGTGGCGCTATTGGCATCTTGGCTGCCGGCGCGCAAAGCGACCAAGGTGAATCCACTCCTCGCATTGCGCGCGGAGTGAATCGAGGCGGAGGCGATCGACCAGGTGAACGAAAAGGGACCCTTTCGGGAACGCCGGCTAGGGGCGCCATCGCCACTTGCGATCCCCTAAGTTCTCTTCTTGAGGCCTCTCAGCACGGTGGCCAGGCCGTCAATACCACGGAGGATCGTGCGGTCATCGGCCGAGGCCACACCCAGCAGCATGGCCGGCGGCATCGATCGATCGATGGTAAGCGTGGAAAGGGCGACCGAATCAACGCCATTCAATGCGGCCGAGCGGCATGCCTCGGCGTCATCGATACCCTCGGCGAGCCATCCCAGTGCCTGGAGACCTGTGTGCACGGGTGAGAGGTCCATAAAGCCCGATAGCTTCTCCCGGGCCGCTCGAACCATGACTTCCAGACGGTTTGCATACATTTCCCTCATGCGGCGCAAATGCCGCCCCAGGTGCCCCTCGGTAATGAAATCGCACAATATCGTCTGGTCCAAGACGGGGGGAAACCGTTCGATAGCGGACTTCGCAGCCGTGACGGCGTCAACCAGACGGGGGGGCACCAGCAGGAACCCAAGGCGAAGTGTGGGGAAGAGGAGCTTGTTGAAGCTGTTTGAATAAATCACACATCCGCTGGCATCCAGGCTCCGAAGGGTTGCCAAGGGGCGACCCGAGAACCGGAACGCTCCGTCATAGTCGTCCTCAAACACCCATGCGTTGTTCTTCTTGGCCCATTTGAGCAGTTCAAGGCGGCGAGACAGAGTCATCGTCACACCGAGCGGGAATTGGCAACTGGGTGTGACATACGCCATTCTCGCCCCCTTGTATCCGCGCCGTCCCGCGGCGCAATTGAAGCCCTGCTCATCGACCGGTACCGCAACGACCCGTGCGCCAGCCGCCCGGAATTGGGACACCGCCCCGGGATATCCGGGATCCTCAACCAGGATCCTGTCACCCGGATCGAGGAGGAGCCTTGCCACAAAATCGAGCGACTGCTGGGTGCCGGTTGTGATCATCACCTCATCCGCCGTGCATTTGACGCCGCGAGCGAGGCCGAGATACTGCGCGATCGCGTTTCGCAACGGCCTGTACCCCAGCGTCTCGCCGTACGACAACAACAACGGCGTAGACTGCCGGAAACGTCGCGCACCGATCCGACTCCACAAGCCCGTCGGGAAAGCGCCCACGGCGGGCAGGCCAACCCGGAAGACCGGCGCCGAACGGTTTGACCAAATCTTCGGGAATGGATGGCGCACCAGGAAGGACCCCCGGGACGAGAGCGAGGCGCCCGATTCCACCCCCGCCTCTCTTGAATTCGATCTCTTCGCCTCGGCTGGGACCCCGGGGAGCGTGCGCCGCACGAATGTCCCGCTTCCAACGCGGCATTCGACGACCCCTTCCGAGCAGAGCTGCTCAAATGCCGCCACGACGGCGCCCCGTGAAACGCCGTATTGCCGCGCGAGGCTCCGACTGGACGGGAGCCTGATTCCCGGGGCGAGCTTTCCCTCAAGGACGGAGGTCCGGATCTCGTTGTGGAACCACCGGTACAGCTTCTGGTCCAGGGAGCGGGGACGAAGCGTGAGGTCGGAATATTGGGCGATCTTCGGCATTGGAGGTAGGAATAATGGCCCTATTAATTAAAACCAATATGGCTCTATTAAAAGGACCATTGTGGTGTATCATTGCGAGACATTCAAATCGAAGATGCGACTAGTTAACGACGACCGGACAATGGCAAAGCGCCCCATTCAACTCCGCCGATCGGCTGCAGACCCGCACCGCGGGGACGCGCGCGCGATGAGCTTGGGATTCATTGCCTGGCGAGTCGGGATTGCGCGGCTGTTGGCCATCGTGATTCTGCCGGCGACCCTTGTCCCGGCAACCCGGGCGGGCGAGGTGGACGAGGCTGTTGCGATTTCTGCCACGGCGAGCGGCGACTACACCCGGACGAGGTTGCCCGACGGAACCTACAAGCCGGAGACTTTCGCCTTCGGCAACGGCGGTGTCATAAGAAGCACCGAAGGCGGCACGAAGGATCTCCTTAACTTCCTGGACGTCGCAAAAGTGATGGCGCCGAAGCTTGCGAGCCGGGGATACTTCTCAAGCCAGGATCCAGCCCGTACAGACCTGTTGATCATGGTCTATTGGGGAACCACGCGCATTCCCGAGGGGGGCGCTAACTCCCAGGCAAACCAGAACCTGGCGAGCGCCAACGCGGCGGCACTGGGGGCGAACCATCTCGATCAGGTCCACTTCAATCCAAATGACGCTATGGCCCCGCCCGAGATAGTTATCTCGTCGACCACCGCCTACTCCCTGAGGTCTCCCGCCCAGGTTGATCTGGACAACGCATTTTCCGCCGCCCTTTCGGTGTCGGCGGCGGAGGACAAGCAGCGCCTGATGCAGGACAACGAGAATGCCAGAATGCTGGGCTTTGATTCCGACTTGGTGCCCCAGGAACAGACTCGCGGCACAGCTCTTGAAACCCGAACGCAGGATTTGATCAAGGAGCTCGAGGAGCACCGCTATTTTGTCGTCCTGATGGCCTACGATTTCCCGGAGTTGTGGAAACACAAGAAGCACAAGTTGCTTTGGGAGGTCCGCTTCAGCATCCGCGAAAGGAACAACGACATGAGCAAAGCCCTTGAGGGCATGGCCGCCAGCGCCTCGGCTTACTTCGGCAGGAACACTGGCAGGCTCGTCCGGGCACAGATGCCGGAGGGCCACGTGGAAGTAGGACCCATGAAAATCATCCCGATGGAGCAACGTCACTAGCCGTGCTCCAACCCTTCGGGAATTCCATCCGGCGACACTCGAATGCGCGCGATTGATCTCGGGCACGTTCTTTTCGCCTTGGGCACGGCTGGGCTCGGTATTCTCAGCCTTGTCTCGGGTCACTTCGCATTCATCTGGCAGCCGGTTCCGGACTTGGTGGCATGGCGCGAGCCGCTCGCCCGCCTCACGGGGGCATTTCTTCTAGTTTGCGGGTTGGGGATGCTGACTAGGCGGACCGCCGTGGGCTCCACCCTCACTATGACTGTCTATCTTTCGAGCTGGGTGTTGGTGCAGGAGGCTCCACGGGCCGCCCATGCCCCGGCGGAGGTGGGCGTTTGGCTTGGGGTGGCTGAAAGCGTCATGATGGCGTGCGGATGCTGGATGATCCTTGCATCGATCGTGGAGCGGGAGCGTGCGGAAGAGACGGGCCCCTCAGGCATACGACCTTTCGCGGAAAGGGGGAAACGCGTGGCTCGACTGCTGATCGGCGTATCATGCCTGGTCCTCGGCCTATCGCATTTCGCATACACCGAGATAACAGCAAACATGGTGCCGGCTTGGCTGCCCGGCCACGTGTTCTTTGCCTACCTCACCGGTATCGGACACTTCGCGGCGGGTCTCGGAATCCTGTTTTCGATCGTTCCGCGCCTCGCGGCGGCGCTTGAGGCGAGCATGCTCTGCAGCTTCGCTCTCCTGGTTCAGCTTCCCGGGGTATTCTCGGTCACGCCAGGCGGGCCGGAATGGATGAAGCTCCTCGTGACGACGGCCCTCGCGGGCTCCGTCTGGACTGTCGCCTACTCGCTTCGTGGAACCAGATGGAGTTTTGCCAAGGGCCGCCAGATTGAGGCCGACCCCTTATCGCCGTAGCAGGCCCAACCCCTCTCCTCCATGACGAAGACCTCGGCAATGATTGCATTCCTGCTCACGATCGCCGGCGCGGCCGCGAATCCGGCCAAGTTCTCAAGCGGAATCGCCCAGGTGGCGGTGATCGAGCTCTATTCGAGCGAAGGCTGCAGCAGCTGCCCTCCCGCCGAGAAATGGCTCGGCGAATTGCGGGATAAGCCGGGTCTCTGGAAGGATTTTGTGCCCATGGAGTTCCACGTGACTTTCTGGAACGGGCTGGGCTGGAATGACCGGCTGTCGAAGCCCGAGTTCACGGAACGTGAATATGCCTATGCGTCGACTTGGGGAACCAAGAGGGTCTACACACCCTGTTTCGTGAGGAACGGGGACGAGTGGAGGCCAAAAGACGCCTCCGCGGACGCACGAAGCGGCATGGCCGGCGAGCTCACTGTGAGCATAGGTGACGACCGTGTCTGCGGAATCAGGTTCATTCCGGGCAAGGATCTGGAGGGAGCGCCCGCAATGTACGTGGCGCATCTGGCGCTCTTGGGCGGAGGAATCGCGTCAAAGGTGACGGGCGGCGAGAACAATGGAGCCACCTTGAAACATGAGTTCGCGGTCCTCTGGTTGAAGGAGGAGACGTTCCTCCCCGAGAACCAGGGGCCCACGCTGTTCGCGTCGATCCCGATGCCCAAACCTGAGGGTGAGGGTGCCGCGCGATTCGCAATGGCGGCCTGGGTCACCCGCTACGGCGAGCTTGAACCAATCCAGGCCACGGGCGGCTGGCTACACTAAGGCGTCACCCCTTGTCCGCGATCGTGATGGTGACCTTCCGATCGCGGGAGAGGACATGGAGGGTCCGGGTGGCGGGATCCCATGTCATCGTGCCCCCGTCGATCCGGACAGGGCTGCCGGCGCCGAGCTTGAACAACTCCTCGGAGGACGGATCGAACTTGTCGTACCGGATCTCGGCCTTTCCATAGGAGATCGACCGCATGACCGAAGACGTCCTCAGGAGGTGGTTCTGGTCGTCCGGGGCGAGATCGGGGGCCGAGGCCATGGACCGGAGATAATGGCGGACAAAGTCGCCGTATCCGTCGGTGAGCCAGTTGTCGTCCCGCGGGTATTGGTTCTTCCCGTCCGCGTCCACCCAGTACGAAGCCCAGGTCAGCCTCCGGATCGCCGCGTCCCTCGCGGACCAATCCCCTGTCTTCTCCGCATAGAGGAGCTCCACGGAGGCATGGCGCGAGGTGTGGCTGTTCCCGGGGACCGTGTACGCGGTCTGCTCGTTGATCACGACCACTCCCCATTTGTCAGCCTCGTGGTTCGCAAACGTGCGGTAGCTCCAGTCAAGTATTCCGCGAGCCTTCGCCTTCCACTCGGGGTCCCAGCCCGGGTTCTCCAGGATGTAGAGCGCGAGCGTGTCCGCGTTGATCTCCGTGTCGGAGTAATCCTTCGTGCTCACGTCCTCAAAAAACGGGCCCCATCGGTTGTTCCTTAGCGGGTAGGCCTTGAGCCACCGCGTCACCAGCCGGTCCGTGGCGCGGTAGGTGTCCGGGTTGCCCTCGTTCAAAGCCGCCAGGCCGTCAAAAAGCCTCAGGGCCCCCGTCCAGTTTGTCGTGTAGCACGCCCGGTACATCAGGTGGTCGTGGTCGTTGCGCTCCTCGGGAACCTGCCCCGTCTGGGAATTCACGCGGAAGGGCCAGGGGGAGTTCGCCTCGTCACCCGGCTTCACGTTCCGGACCAGCCTGTCCGCTATCCTTATGGCGCGCTCAAGGTAGCGCCTGTCCCCGGTCATCTTGTAGAGCGTGACCAGCTCCGCGCCAAAGCTTGCCGCCTTGTCCGGCTGGAGGAATCCGGGACCGGCCCTCATGTCGCCGTCATACCGGCCCGACTGCACGTCGAGGTCGTAGGGATAGGGAAGACCGCCCCACAGCTGGCCCTCCGGGGCGATGCCGTGGTCCATCCAGTAGTCGGCCATCAGGCGCATGTTCGCCTGCACCGCCGGGTCGCCAAGGTACCCGTAGAGAAGGTTCCAGGACGAAAGGGCCATGCTGATCTGGTCCCCGCCCAGTCCCCGGGGATCGTCCTGGTCCGCTTTCCAGACCTGATGCAGAAGATAGTACGGGACGCCGTTCGGGCAGTTCCTCATCGTCACCCAGAAATTCCAGACCGACCTTACCACATGGTCGTAGGCCTGGGACGGTCCGCTTCCGTACCACGGCACGATCCTGCCCGAGGCGTCCGTCCTTACCTCGTGATACCCCAGCTTCTCGGAGGCATGGCTCTGGACCGCCAGGACCATCGCGATCCCAGCCAGTGCACGTCGCAGTGCAATCCCGGGAGCTGCGGAGGAGAAGTTCAAATTGGAATGGGAGGGCCGCATCGCATTGACGATTTGTTGTCTGCCAGGAGGGTCAGGTACCCCACAAATGGTCGGTATTCAAACATCTCCACATAGGGACGGATAGCTCTCTCAGCTTCCCAAATCCAGCTGCAACAAGCTGACGTGCCCAACCGTCGCTACAAACCGGTCCTTTATTCAACCCACCGTATGGGAATATTGGTCCTCTGCTTATGGAGCGCGCTCCATGCATCTGATTGAATGGCCTCGTGTCCGAATAGCTGGATCGATCTGGTGCGAAGATACCTGAAGTTGCTTTCGGCTTCACCCAGCACTTGAATGGTCTCCGATATCAGGGCTATGAACCGCATGAAAATCAGCAGGATCGCCGTGGCGATGCTATTAGGCGGTTGCCTCGAGGCTGAGGCGGAGGTTACCGATGCAGTCCAGCTCGAGATCTCCGCTGAAACCACGGTCAACATGCGGGACGGAACTCGGGGTATAAATGCATACCTCGCACCTGTAGGTCCGTTGGAATCGCGCGTTCGAGCCGGCCGCGTGACCCTCTCCCATGCCCTGGATGACAACGGAGCTGTGTTGACGCAGAGCACCACGAACAAGTTCTACTCCATCACCGCTGGGCGAATTGATGACTCCAAGGACCTCACTTCCAGGGAGCCTACTCCTTTCACGCTCTGGGGGCTGTCCGTGGGCGCGAAGGCCCTTGAGATGGTCTCCGGGACCCTGGAACTCGTCATTCCCGACCTTGATCCCGGATCGACTGTCGTTGTCGGGAACATTGACACCCAGTTTGGTTCCCCAATCGCATCGGAGGCTCTGGCCAATGCTGGTATCACCCTGATCGTGTTCGACAAGAAGTGTGCCTATGCAACCGCCGCCGCTAAGATCAAGGGGGGGCCCCAGGATTACGATGCCGGCCCCATGTTTGGACAGTCACTATTCAAACCCCCGCATGGGTTCCCCAAGCAAGAAATGGAGGAGGGCGATATCGCCGTGGCGATTGACGACCCGGAAGAACGGATTGTCGGTCTCGAGATCCAGGCGGCAGATGGCAGCCCGCTGCGCTACAACCACGGCGGCAATTATCACTCCAGCGGATACCAAGGCAGCCCGGGAAAGCGGTTCGACACCTATCATCTCGGGACGGGCCTCCCGGGGGGCGCGAGGCTGGCCTGCTGGCTTATCACTCCAGGGTCGCTCCTGAAGGTTCCATTCCACCTGGATACGCTTCCCCTGCCCGCTTCGGGAGGAGGCCGCCAAAAGCTGGGATTGATGACCGTCCAGGTGGACGGGGCGGTCGCGAGCACAAAAGCCGCGCGCAGTTATCAGGAGGCCCATGGGGACTCCAAGCTGGAGTCGACGGCACCCCAGGTAATTGACAAGGTCGGGCAGCTTTGGTCCGACGTCCCTGAATATGTCGCTCTCCTGAAGAGGGATATGCACTACAAACGGCTTCCAAAACTCATATCATCCGTTGCCCCTGAGCAGCCGGATCCCTCCCCTCCTCCAAATGCGACCGTTACGGTCCTCGTTTCATTCGTCGTCGACGCCCGGGGCAGCGTGGAGGCCGCGCGAGTGGTTGAGTCGAGCGACGCGAGATTCAATAGCGCGTCGGTCGAGGCGGTCCTTCGATGGAAATTCCAGCCTGCCGAGGTTGATGGTGGACCGGCGATGGCGATCATAACCATCCCCTTCGTCTTCAATGCGCCGAAGCCCGTGCCGGCCACACCTGCTTTGCCCGCATCCGGCTGATACGCGGCCGAGAGCGGTCATATTCGCGATAAGGCCGTTTCGAACATCCCGTTAAGCACCCTTTAGGAAACAAGAAATTCGCGGGCCCGAGGAAGAATTCTTAGCCGCCGTTTCATATCCAGAGATTCGTCAATAGGAAGTTCCCCCATGGCACCGGCACTCTTGCACCGGCGCCGCGCAACCATTAGGCTTGCGGGCGAGCATGAATATGCGGCGGGTGTTTCCAGATCTCCGGTTCCCGAGGTTGATCGCTATTGTGGCGCTCGTCGGGGGCCCCGCCCTGCCCCTAGGCGCGGCTGCGGTCGCGGACCAGCCGAGCATCGCGCCGGCGACCTCCGTTGCGCCGACCCATGCGGAGGCGGCTGCAAATGCCTCGGCGACGGAACGGGGGGCCTTGCCGGTTACCCTTTCACCGAAACGCGTCTTTGTCATTCCGATCCGCGATGAAATCGCGGAGCCCTCGCTTTACCTCCTAAGGCGCGGTCTGAAGGAAGCCGTGACGGAGCATGCCGACGCGGTCGTCCTGGACATCAGCACTCCGGGCGGTGCGCTCGATGTCACGATGCGGATGATGGAAGACTTGAAAAAATTCAAGGGGAGGACGATTGCCTTCGTCGACAATGAGGCGATGTCCGCGGGCGCTTTCATCTCGGCCGTCTGCGACGAAATCTGGTTTGTGACCACTCCCACAGAGGGCATCATCGGAGCCGCAGCCCCCGTGCAGTCCACTGGCCAGGACGTCGACTCAACGATGAAGGCAAAGCTCGTGAGCTACCTCAAGGTGCGGATGCGGGCGGACTCGAGCGGGAAGGGATACAGGGGGGAGGTGATTTCCGCGATGATCGACGCCGACATGGACCTCGTGATCAACGGCGAGGAGGTCAAGATCGACGGGAAGCCGATCAAAGCGAAAGGGACTCTCCTTTCCCTCACCGCAACCGAGGCGATGCATCCGGTTGGAACTCCGCCCAGGCCGCTTCTCGGCGCCGGGGAGGCAGAGGGCCTGGACGACCTTCTCGCAAAGTGTTTCGGCGCCGGTAACTTCAACGCGACGCGGCTCCAGGCGACCTGGTCCGAACAGCTGGCGGTGCTCCTGAACCGCCTGTCTCCCGCCCTGCTCGGGCTCGGGATCACCGCGCTCTTCATTGGTTTCAAGTCGCAGGGATTCGGGGGATTCATTGCCGTCGGCGTGGTGCTCCTGACGATCGTATTCCTTAGCAGCTACGTCTCTGGACTCTCGGGACATGAGCCCGTGATCGTGTTTTCGGTCGGCCTTGTGCTCCTCGTGGCCGAGATCCTGTTTTTCCACAGCGCCGGGTTTCTCGGGGTGATCGGATTCCTCCTCATGATGGGCTCCCTTTTTTGGGCTATGGCCGACCTTTGGCCCGGCGAACCCATCCAGGTAGCCTGGTCGGCCGACGCGTTTGTGCAGCCGATGATAAACCTTGGCGCGGGCCTCGGGATCGCCGTGGTGCTTGGGGCATGCCTGCTGCGTTTTCTGCCTCACGGATGGGTGTGGGACAGGCTCACGGTGAACGCGACGGTTGGAGGTTCCGCGCAAGCCTCCGGCAGCGATCCTGGGGCGGCCCGGCATCTCGATGATCTCGTCGGCCGACGGGGCATCGCCGCCACCGCCCTCAGGCCGGGTGGACAGGTCGAGGTCGACGGACGGCGCTTCGAGGCCGAGATAAAGATGGGTACCGTAGACGCCGGGACACCGATCATCGTGCTCAGGCGCGGTGATTTCGCACTCGTTGTCGAGCGGGATGCCGGCGAGAATCACAAGGCCGATTCATGACGTTGATATTCTTGCTCTTCATAGTCGGAATCCTGCTCCTGGCGGCCGACGTCTTTGTCTCGAGCTTCATCATGGGTGCGGTCGGGGCAATCGGGCTGGTCTCGGCCTGCGTCATCGCATACCGGGACTTTGGCATCCTTGCAGCCGGGCTGGCCGGGGTAAGCGCCGTGATCCTCCTCGGGGTCGCGGTCTACATAGAGCTCGTGCTTCTGCCCAAGACGCGCATGGGGCGCGGCCTGGTTGT
Source organism: Opitutaceae bacterium (assembly GCA_003151495.1). Taxonomy (GTDB): domain Bacteria; phylum Verrucomicrobiota; class Verrucomicrobiia; order Opitutales; family Opitutaceae; genus Palsa-1447. The sequence continues at coordinate 60,920 of PLXR01000042.1, read as the reverse complement.
AGAGTCCACCTCTGGCTCGAGCAGTCAGCCACCGGTGGCGCCCGAGAAAGCAGTTATCGGGCGGCCGGCGACAGCGGACACAACGCTCGCCCCAAGCGGATATGTGCTCGTAGACGGGTTCCGCTACGAGGCATTCTGCCGATCCGGCCACGCGGCCAAAGGCGAGACCCTGCACGTGGTGGCCATGGACAATTTCCGCCTTATAGTCTCCAAACCATAGAATCCCATGCCTGATATTTCCCTCCTAATCGCCATTCCGCTCATCATCGTCGGCCTTGTTGTCATAGGAATCTTCATTTCCTACATCGGCACTTGGCTAAAGGCCCGGCTCAACGGCGCGCCCGTCAGCATTGTTAACCTCATCGGCATGCGGCTCGGCGGTGTGCCATACAACCTTGTCGTCGGGGCGCGCATCACCGCGGTCAAGGCGGGCATCCCTCTCTCCACCGACAAGATTTCCGCGCATTATTTGGCCGGCGGCAATGTCATCCCCACTGTCCAGGCGATCATCGCCGCCCAAAAGGCAGGGATAGAGCTCAACTGGGACCGCGCCTGCGCCATCGATCTCGCGACCAAGGGCTCGGGCAAGTCGATCGTCGAGGCTGTGCGCACCTCTGTGGATCCGAAGGTGATCGATTGCCCCAACCCCGAAAGCGGACGCACGACGATCGATGGCGTGGCGAAGGACGGGATCCAGGTCAAGGTGAAGGCGCGGGTGACCGTGCGCACCCACCTCGACCGGTTCGTCGGCGGCGCCAAGGAGGAGACCATCATCGCGCGCGTCGGCGAGGGCATTGTGACGACCATTGGCATGGCGGACAGCTACAAACAGGTCCTGGAATCCCCCGACAGCATTTCAAAGACCGTGCTCGCTCGCGGACTCGACGTCGGATCGGCGTTCGAGATCCTGTCCATCGACATCGCTGACGTCGACGTCGGCGAGAATATCGGGGCGCGCCTACAGGTCGCGCAGGCCGAGGCCAACAAGAACATGGCGCAGGCGCAGGCGGAGATCCGCCGCGCAGCAGCCGTGGCGCTCGAGCAGGAAATGAAGGCGCGGGTCCAGGAGATGCAGGCGAAAGTCGTTGAATCCCAGGCGCAAGTTCCGCTGGCGATGGCAGAGGCCTTCCGCAGCGGCCGTCTCGGCGTGATGGATTATTACAAGATGGAAAATATCCAGTCGGACACGTCTATGCGCCAGAGCATCGCGCAGCCGGGCGAGAAGAAATGACCATGATTTTGGCTGCATCTTCCGATCCCAGCAATTGGCTGGTCTCTCAACCGCAGCTCGTCTTCGTTGCGATTGCAGGGGCCGCATGGCTGTTCAAGATGATCAAGAGCGCTGCCGACGCGCGCCGGCAGCCGGAAGACGGGCCGGCGAAGCCGGGAGCCCGGGCAAGCTTGGCCGAGGTCGCCGGCGAGAAGGAAGAGCGCACGCGGCGTGTCCGGGAGGACATTCGAAGAACGATTGCCGAGCGGCGCAGAGGCGCAGCGACGCCAGCGAGCGTCTCCGAGGAAGAATGGGACTCTCCTCCGGCGGCCCCTGTCCTCCCGCTGCCGATGCGCGCGGCTGCAGCGCCTGCACTCCAGCCGATCGCCGTGTTGGCGGCCGGCAAACAGCTCCCGTCCGCCGGCGGATTGTGGCTCGAGGAGCTTCGCACGCGCGAATCCGTTCGTCGTGCAATTCTCGTCCGCGAGATCCTTGGGCCGCCGGTTGCGCTTCGTTAGGACCCAGGTTGAACACAGGTAAGTCACTATGTGGCCGCTTTGGATGCAATAGGCGGCATGTCGTGGTTGGGAATGCCATTCTTCGAAAGAACCGCTGCCTCCGATTCAATTGCAATGCTGGGCAGCAAGCGCCCTGAAATGGACCGTTTTGAAACAGCCGAGCCGCGCTTGACCGCGGACACTCCAATCTCTGCATTGGGAGGGCTCGGTCTTCGCCTCCAACGCATGTCATCCCAATGTGGGGTGATGGCGGCAGCCGCCATCATCGCCCTCGCCAGCACCTCCATGAGCCTCGCCTCAGATCTGTCGCCGGGAAGCTGGCCGAAGGCCGAGAGGGACAGCCTCGAGGCCCTCGAAGGCCAGGGTTGGTCGCCGACCGCGGCCAGGGTGGTCGGGGGCGGACGCGGGATCGTCTCGGCGACAGTGTCCCCCCTTTCGGTCTACGCCGGGATCCAGGCACTGGAGCTCGGCGGCAACGCGGCGGACGCCGCCGCCGCGACCGCGCTCACCCAAGTCACGATGCAGCTCGGCTCTGTCGTTTCGTACGCCGGCATCTTCACGATGCTCTACTACGACGCCAAGGAGCACCGGGTTTACTCGATGGACGCGGGCTACAACTCGTATCTCCAGGAGACGGACCCAAAGACCATCCCCGTCGGGAACCTGGGGCCGCTTTCCGTGGCCAATGCACCGAAACCCACCGAGGGGGGAGCCAAGGGAAGGGAGACGCTCGTTCCCGGCTTCATGGCGGGTGTCGACGCCCTGCACGGCAGGTTTGGGCGGCTGCCCCTAAAGGACCTGTTCCAACCCGCGATCTGGTATGCGGAGCACGGAATCCGCATCTCGCCCACCCTCCAGTATTTCTTCGCGGTGAGGGGCAGGTTCCTCGCGCGGACGCCCGAGGGCCGGGATTTCATCCGGCAGTCCGGCGGCGACACGCCGAGGGCCGGCGACCTGTTTGTGCAACCCGGGCTCGCAACGACCCTCAGGGCCGTCGCCGAGAAGGGCCCGGGGTACATGTACACCGGCCCGTGGGCCGACGAGTTTGTCAGGATCATCCAGAGGGAGGGCGGGAAGGTGACCGCCGAGGACCTGAAGCGCTACCGGCCCATCTGGAGCGAACCCCGCAGGGCGGTCGTCTTCGGGCACACCGTGTACGTGAACGGACCGCCCCATACGGGCGGCCAGGCCCTGATCACCGGGCTCAACCTGGCGGAGGCGCTCGGGCTCGACAGGAAGGGGCCCTACTGGACCGACCCGGAAACCTTCCAGGCCCTGGCCCGCATCTCCCCCGTCGCATCCGCGGCACCCCGGATCGGGGCGCGAACCAGGCAGCTTCTGCTGGACCGGGGAATCGACATTTCCGAGGAGGCCCAGCTTGGCAAGCCGTACGCCAGGGCCCTTGCACCGCTCCTGGGCACGATCTTCACGCAGCCCGCGGGCGACGACCCAAAGCACTCCAACGCCATCGTGGTCGTCGACAAGGACGGGAACATCGCGGCTGTCACCCACACGATCAACAGCGTCATCTGGGGCGACACCGGCATCGTCGTCGGGGGCATCCCCATCCCCGACTCCGCCAGTTTCCAGCAGGCGGTCCTCGCGTCCCTGGCGCCGGGCGAACGGGTCCCCCACCAGATCATCGACACCCTCGCATTCGAGGGCGACAAGCCCGTGCTCGCCACGGGAAGCATCGGGTCCTCGCTGATCCCCGAGAGCATCCGGGTCCTTGTGGGGGTGCTCGGCCAGCACGAGGGACTGGAAGCCCTCATGAAGGCGCCGCCGCTGCTTTCAAGCCTTGGAATGAGCGTCATCGAGCGGCCCGCCTGGCAGCTTCCGGTGCAGGTCCCCCAGGGCGCGTACTCCGCGGAATTCATCGGAAGATTGAAGGCGCTCGGCCTGAACCTCGACGAGGTTCCCGAGGCGACCGCCGGGGGCATCCGGGGCACCCTTGCCGCCGTCTCCATCGACCCGGTGACGGGGACAAGGACCGCGGTCGACCAGCCCGGGCTCTACGTCTTCAACAGGGCCGAGTGACCCTGGCAGCCGGCGATCCAGCCCTTGCGCAGATCGACGAACGGTTGAATCCCCCGCGGGTTTCGGCATCCTCCCACGCCGAGCCCCAGAGCGTGGGTCCAAGAGTCGAACCCTTCCATGCATGCAAGTCCCAAAGCCCAGGCCTTAACCTGGTGCATGATCGCGGCGGTGGGTTTCTCCCTCTTCCTGTGGGTCAGGAACCCGCCCCAAGCCCCACGGGATCACAGGGTCGAGCCGGCGCAAATGAGCGTTTCAGGCAAGGGCACAGCCGAAACCAGCCCAATGCCGCCTGTCCGAGCCCAGTCGTTCGAGGAGCGCCTGAAGGAGGCACCTGTCGCCGATGGGAGCGATACCGCCGGTCGCGACCGGAGGGACGCCCTTCTCCTCGAGTGGCTTGCGGCCGACCGCGGCGCCGCGATGAGGTACATGGCCGGCAACGGATTCAGGGATGTCTGGCTTCCGGGCGTGACCAGGGCCATTGGCGCAAAGGCCACACCCTCGGAGCTCCTCGCAATCGCGAACGGGGCCGAGAACCCGGGAGACGCCCTCTTTCAGGTGGGAAGGTGGACGAAACCCGCGGTCATCAACGAATTCGCCGGCCTGATGGCCTCGGTGAACCCAAATGCGGCGGGGCCCACGGCGGGGGCTGTCAGCGGCCTCCTTGCGGGCTTGAACATCGACCGGGCTGTCGCCTTTGCGAGGGAGCAGGCAACCGACCAGATGCGATCCTTCGCCTTCAGCGGGGTGTTGAGCGCCCTCGGCTCGACCCCCAATGGCGAGGCGGAGGTCCGTTCCCTGTACGCGACCCTGCCGGCCTCGATCCAGGGAAATGACGCCGTCCTGTTCTCCTACGGGAATGCGATCTGGGGATCCGACCCGGCTGGTGCATTGCAGGCTCTCGAAGGCATATCCTCGCCCAAGGATCGGATGGTGGGGCTCATAAGGCTGTCACAGACCGCCGCGAGCGCGGCTCCCGAGACCGCGATCGCCGCGGTCTACGCCTCCGGGGTCTCCGATCAGGGCATCTACAACCACGTCAGCCGCATCCTGCAGAACTGGAGCGCGGTCGACCCCCAGGCCGCGGCCAACTTTCTGTCCACGACCCAGATCATACCGGCTGGAGACCTGCCCAGATTCACCCCGATAGTCACGCAGCCCGGCGCGCCCAAGGGATAGGGCACCCCCCGCAAGAGTAGGTTGGCAGAAAGCCGCGTCGTCGCAGGCAAATTCCCCGCCACCCTGTGGCTTCCCGCGAAAACATGAGGTCGGTCGCCGAGCCGGTCCATCTCGTCGGGGATCCCGGGGGTTCATTGCGAGCGGACTCGCACGCGATCCCGCGCGAACAAGCCTCGCGCCCGGCCAGGCTCCCCTGGACCGCTATTTCGGAAGCTCGTCCAGCACCCCGTGCGCCACCTTGGCGGTCACCCCCAGCACCTCCATTAGCGCCTTCATGTCGGTCAGCTCCTTCCCCTTCTGGCCCCCCGCCAGGTCGCTCAGGCCCCTGACGACGAGCAGCGGCTTCCCATTGGCAAAGCACACCTGGGCGAGCGCGGCCGACTCCATGTCGACGCACCGCGCCTGCCAGACCTTGAACACCCATTCGCGGTATTCCGCGTTGTCGAGGAGCACGGTGCCGGACACCCCCACCCCGCCGACCGTCGTCGTGACGGCATGCCCCGACCTCATCATCGCGGGAAGCTTGGGCACCGCCCGGCGGGCGGCCTCGAGCATGCCCGGATCCGCGGGGAAAAAGGGTATCGGGGCATATGGGTTGTCGCCTTCCCGGACGCCGTAGACGCTCTGGGGGAAGATCATTCCAAAGTGCTCGCTGTCGGCCTTTGCATAGTAGGACGGCCTGACATAGTCGCCATGGCCGTCCTCGTTGAGGTACGCCGCCTCCGAGTGATAGGCCCACCGCTCCGGGATCACGACATCGCCGACCTGGCGTGACGGGTCGATTCCACCCGCAATCCCGCCGAACAGCACCTGGGTGACCGGGAAATGGTCGAGGGCCAGCTGAAGCTTGAAGGCCGCGTTGACGAGGCTGGGGCCGGCCTGGAATACGAGGACATCGTGCCCGTCGACGTCGCCCCGGTCGAACCTGACTCCGCCCAGCGTGGTGTGGGTGAACCCGCTTCCCGGAGCGTCGATCCCGAACTCCGTGTGCAGCGCCGCGATTTCCATGGGAAAGGCCCCTAGCACCGCAACGAGGGGCCGTCCGTCGGCAGCCTGGACCCGCGGCACGGCGGCTGGAACGACGAGGAGCAGCAGCAATGCGGGCAGGATCGTTCGTTTCATCTGTCGGATTGAGCATCAAACATGCCGTGGCGGCAACCCAGACAGGAGGCCGCCCCCGGCTCCCAATGCCTCGAGCCCGGGGGAGAGGTCCGTCCCGTGCCGCTACTCGGTCCGCAGCGCGACCATGGGGTCGACCCGCGAGGCGCGCCGTGCGGGCACCCAGCCCGCGATCAGGGCCACCGACATGAGCAGCGCACAGCCCAGGAGGAACGTGGCAGGGTCGGTCGCGGTGAGGCCGAAGAGCAGGCTCGAGACGACCTTGGTCGCCGCGAGGGCGCCCACGAGGCCCAGGCCGACGCCCGAGCCCACGATGACGAGGCTTTCACGGACAATCATCCAGACGACGTCCGGCGGACGGGCGCCCAGGGCGATCCGCAGCCCGATCTCCTTCCTGCGGCGCAGGACCACGAAGGACATGAGCCCGTAGAGGCCGAGCGTCACGAGCCCCGTCGCCAGGAGGGCGAACACCACCGAAAGCCAGGCGAACATGCGCTCGGTCGACGAAAGGTCCCCGATCTGGCTCCGCTGGGTCCTCAACTCGTCGATGGGAAGGAGCGGGTTGACACTGCGCACCACGTCCCGGATCCGGGGGATGAGCGCCGCGACATCGCCCGGCGCCCGCACCGCGAACGTGGCCTCCGCCGGCATGGAACCCCGGAGGAAATGATAGGGGAAATAGACGGTGGGCGGGACCGGGTCCCTCACCGAGGAGTACCTCGCGTCCCGCGCCACCCCGATGACCGTGTAGGCCATCGTGGTGTTCCTCTCATCCGGCCTCTCGATCGTCCTGCCGAGGGGGTTCTCGTCCCCGAAGAATTCCCGGGCAAAGGCCTGGTTCACGACGGCCACCCTCGCGATTCGGGAGGTCTCGCTCGGCCCGACCGGGCGCCCCTCGACGAGCGGGATCCCATAGGTCTCGAAGAAGGCCCGGTCCACCGCGTTCACCATGGCCGTTCCGCCGCCCCCTTGCCCGGGCGGCCGACCCGGGACGCTGATGCGGGAGTTCCATCCCATCTCGCTCAGGAGCGGCATCCGCGAGAACGTGGCCGACGTGACGCCAGGGAGCGCCCGCAGCCGCTCCACAACCTGGTTGTCGGTGCCCAGGCCCGCCTCGAAGGAGGAACCGTCCAGGCTCGGGTCCAGGTGGAAGAGCAGCAGGCCGTCGCGCTCGAACCCGACGTCGACCGAGGCGAGGTTGCGAAGCGTGCCCGCAAACAGGCCCGCCCCGACAAGGAGCACGAGGGTGAGGGCGACCTGCACGGCCAGGAGCGCCTTCCCCAGGCGCGACCGGGAGCCGGAGAGATTGCCCTGTCCCCCCTGGAACTCGGCGCTGATCTCCAGCCGGGAGGCCCGAAGGGCCGGCGCCAGGCCAAAGACCACCCCGGTAATCAACGAGAACGCCGCCGCAATGAGGAACACGCCGGAGTCAAGGCGGGGGGACAGGGCAAGCGTGTGCCCCTCGAACCGGGGCTGCATGGCCACCAGGCAGCGCTCCATCCAGACGGCGAAAGGCACCGCGAGCACGCCGCCGAGCGCCGACAGGAGGACGCTCTCCGCGAGGAGCTGCCGAATGATGCGGCCCCGGCCGGCGCCCATCGCCAGGCGCACCCCGAACTCCCGCTGGCGCGCCGCGCCGCGGGCGAGCAGCAGGCTCGCGATGTTGGCGCAGGCGATCGCGAGGATCGTCCCGCCCAGTCCCGCGAGGATCGCCCAGCGCTGCCGGTACTCGTTCCTGATGCGGCTCAGCCCCTGCCCTCCCGGCCCGGCGATGAGCGTCGGCAGGTCGCCCGGGGCCCTGGGGGGCGCCGCCCCCACCCGCCTGAAGCTGTCGAGGACGGACAGCTGGAAGGCTGGCTCGAGGGTTGCGCGAACGGCCGCCGGGGACGCGCCGGGCCGCAGCCGCCCGAGTATCCGGAGCCACCAGAGCGAATTCGGGTCGTCGATCATTGCGAACGACCCAAGGCCCTTGGCGAGGCTGAGCGGCAGGAAGAGGTCGGGCGCGTCGCCCACCTCGAGCGTGCCGGGGAACCGCCGCGGGCAGACCCCCACGATCGTCACCGGGATGTGATTCACGAGGACGGTCTTTCCAAGCACCGACGGGTCGGCGCCGAATCGGCGCATCCAATAGCCGTGCGAGATCATGGCCACGGGCGCGGCCGCCGGTGTGTCGTCGGAGTCCCCGATCAGCCTCCCGGCCGCAGGGGCGACCCCGAGGAGAGAGAAGAAGCCTCCGGAGACCAGCTGCCCCAGGCCCACCGCCTCGGGCTGGCCGTCGGCGATCACCGTCAGCCGCGAGATCGGCGCAAAGGCGGCGACGCCGGAAAGCGCCCCGTCCGACCCCTTCATGCCCTCGAACGCGGGAATCGAGAACGAGGTGCACGAATTCTGGTGGGTCACGGGGTCCTGTTCCCAGCTCCCGCTTGTCGGCACGGGAATGTCGATCTTGGAGGACCAGCGGAGCAGCACCAGGCCGCCCGGATCCCTCACCGGCAGCTGCCTCAGGAGGATCTCGTCCACAAGGCCGAAGATTGCGGTGTTCACGCCAATGCCGAGCGCAAGGGTGAGCACCGCCACGGCGGTGAAGCCCGGGTGACGGGCGAGCATCCGGAACGCGTAGCGCAGGTCCTGGCCCAGCTGGGAAACCCAGAGGAATCCCCGCTCGTCCCGGCACTGCTCGCGGATCCCGTCCAGGTGCCCGAACTCCCGGCGCGCCTTCAGGGCCGCCTCCCCGGGCGTCATTCCCGCGCCGCGGTGCTCCGCCTCCTGCATCTCCATGTGAAGGCGCATCTCCTCCGCCATGTCGGCCTCCATCCTGCGCCCGCGGAACAGGGTCAGGAACCTGTGGACCAGCCGGCGCAGGGGCGCGACGAGTGAGTGCCCGCTACGCATGCCCCAGGACAAGGTTGATGGCGCAGGAGAGCCGCTCCCAGCTCTCGGTCTCCACCGCGAGCTGCCGGCGGCCCGCAACCGTCAGCTCGTAGAATTTCGCCTTCCGGTTGTTGTCGGACACCCCCCACTCCGAGCGCACCCAGCCCTCGGCCTCGAGGCGATAAAGCGCCGGATAGAGGGATCCCTGCTCCACCTGCAGCACGTCCCCGGAGATCCGCCTGATGATGACCGACACCCCGAACCCATGCGACGGGCCGGGCTCGAGGGCCCGGAGGATCAGCATGTCGAGAGTGCCTTGCAGCAGGTCGGATTTGTCCTTGGGCATGCCTCTCTCCTAGACGCTCTAGGAGAACCGAGTCAAGCCCTTCCTGTAGTTTGTCTAGGAGAGAGCCCGAGGGGCCCCTCCGCCAAGGTCTCCCCCGGCAACCTTGTGCGGTTTCGGCCCCGGCGGCAGTATGGGTAAGGAAACAATGACGGATGACGCCGAGCTTCTCAGAAGGTACTCCGAGCAGAGGTCAGACGCTGCCTTTGCGGAACTGGTCGGCCGCCACGTGGACATGGTCCACACGGCGGCCCTGAGGCAGATGCAGGGCGACCCCCACAGGGCCCGCGAGGTCACCCAGCTGGTCTTCGTGAGCCTCGCCCGAAAGGCCTCCGCACTGGTCGGCCATCCGGTGCTTCCCGCCTGGCTTCACCGCGCGTGCCGGCTCGCCGCGCTCGACCTGATCCGGAAGGAGGCCCGCCGGCACCGCTACGAGAAGGCGGCGGCCGCCGACGAGGTTCTGGCATCGCCCGCCCAGGAGCCGCCGTCGTGGGACGTCGTCGGCCCGGTGCTCGACGGCGCGATCAACGAGCTCGACGAGCGGGACCGTCAGGCGATCCTGCTGCGCTTCTTCGCCAATAAGCCCTTCGCCGAGATAGGCCAGCGCCTCAGGCTCTCCGAGAACGCCGCCCGCATGCGGGTGGAAAGGGCCCTCGACAAACTGCAGGAGAAGCTCTCGCGCCGCGGAATCACTTCCACGTCGGCCGCCCTGGCGGCCGCCCTCTCGGCGCAGGCCGTGATCGCGGCGCCCTCGGGGGTCGCGGCCGTGAGCGTGTCGGCCGCCCTCGCGGGCGGCGGCGCGGCATCCGCCGCGTGGATCGCCCTTATGAGCACATCAAAACTCCCCCTCGCCCTCACGGCCGCAGTCGCAATCGGCGGCGCAGCCACCCTCACCCTCCAGAAGACCTCGGGTCAGAGGGTTCAGGATGAGATTTCCCTCCTTCGCGCGGAAAATGCCGCAGCAGCCGACCTCGAGGGCCAGAACCGCGACCTGCAGCGCTCCGCGGCACACGCGGCCTCGCTCCAGGGGCTGGACTCGAGCGTCGCGATCCTGAGGGCGCAGGTCCGGGCGCTTGACGCCGGCTCCGCCGCCGCCTCCCGGAAGGCGCCGGACCCGAAGCCCCGAATCAAGATCCTGAGCATGACCGCCTCGGAGCTGACCTATGACGTGTCGAAGCTGGATGTGGCGCCTCACCCCGTGATGCAGGTGCCCCCCGTCTACCCCGACGCGGTCAGGAGCAGCGCGACCCCGACAGGCACGGTGGTCGTCGACTTCTACGTGGGCAGCGACGGCCAGGTCTACAGCCCAACCGTGGCCTCGTCGGACAACATCGAGCTCAGCGATTCCGCGGTCAATGCCGTGACCCAGTGGACCTTCAAGCCCGGGGCGGTCGGGGGGAAGGACGTCGTGACCCACATGCAGGTGCCGATTGTGTTCACCCTGAACAAGGACGGTCCGCCCCCGGCCACGTCCGCCACCTGGTTCTGAAGCGATGAAGCCGCGCACGGTTGCCTGGACCCTATTCCTGTCGGCGGCGGCTGCGCTTGCGCTGCTCCTGGGTATGTCGGTTGCCCGGGGAAGGCAGCGCAACGCGATGCTCGCGCGGGAGCAGACGAGGCACCAGGTCCTGCTGGCCCTGCAGGGCGAGAACGCACGGCTCAAGGCGCTCCAGCCCTCCGCGGCGGAGCTCGCGCGCCTGGAGGCGGTGAAGCAGGAGTCGGAGCGCCTCCAGCAGGAGCTGACCCGTGCAAAACCCGTCGAACCGGCTGAATCGAAGAACACCCCCTACGGCCTGGGCGAGACCCTTGCGGCGAGAGATTGGAGCTACTCGGGGCGCCTTGACCCCAAGTCGACACTGGAGAGCGTGCTCTGGGCGGCCTCGCGCGGGGAGCTCGACCCGCTCGCCGGCCTCCTGGGTTTCACCCCGGATGTCCGGGAGAGGGCCGACGCCCTGTTTGCACAGCTGCCCCTTGTCTCGCAGCAGGAATACGGCAGCCCCGAGAGGGTCCTGGCGACGCTGATCGCGGGCAGTTTCCCGAAGGACGCCTCGGCGATGACGGTACTCGGGGGAGGCGAATGGCCCGACGCGGCTGCCGCGGCGATCTCGGCAAGGGTTGACCATTCGGACGGCATAAGCCGCATCAATGTCTACCAGCTCCAGCACGTGCAGGACGGATGGCAGCTTGTGGTCCCCGAGGAGGTGCTGTCGGGCTACATGAGCACCGTCGCGGGCCCGCCGGCACCCTCCCCCTGACGGGGTGTGCCCTACTCCCTCGGCCGCGGCCTGGCGGTGGCGATCCGCTCCAGCAGCACCCCGATCTGCGCCTTCATCTGCGCGTCGGTCGCCGCCGCGTCCGCCTCAAGGAGCAGGGCCTTCGCCTCGGCCAATCGCCCTGAATTGCACAGGTGAACGGCCCGATCCACCTTGGACGCGACCCTCGCCCGGTCCAGGGATCGGACCACGCTCTCGCGGTCGGCCCCGCTGAGGGGGGTCTTGAGCATCTCGCCGGCAAGGGAAATGACCCCGTCAAAGTCCTGGCGCTGCCAAAGGTCGTTCATCCTCTCGAACGACTCGATCCTCGCCCGGTCCCCAAGGATGAAGCGGGCCAGGCCGCTTGCGTCCCTGCTGGAGGGGGCCGGGTCGGCGGCGATCCCCTGCAGCACCCCGGTCGCCGCGTCCCTGTGGCCCTGCCTCAGGCCGGCGACCGCCATGCCGACCCGTATCATGGGGTCGTCCGGGAAGAGCAGCGCGCCATTCTCCAGGGTCCTCTCGTCCAACGGGGTGATAGGGTCCAGGTTGTAGACGTTCCCGGCAAGGTTGTCGTAGGCGTGCTGGTCCCTTGGGCTCAGCTCCAGCTCCCGCTCAAAGTAGTCCAGGGCGAGGCGCGCGTCGCCCGCCATCGACGGGGTGATCCTGCCCGGGTGGATCCCCAGCGCCGCGTCGCCGAGGAAGGAATAGACGAAATAGTTGCGGGACCCGAGCGCAGCGGCGCGCCTGAAGCACGTGTCCGTCTCGTCGTAGTCCTCCGTCTGGTAGGCGGCGAATCCCTGCGCAACCCATGCCGCCGGGTCGTCCGGCATGGCCCGCGTGACCTCCCGGAGGCGCGGGAGCGCGTCCGCCGGCCGCTTGGCAGCCGAGAGCAGGCTGCACTGAGCAAGGTCGACCTCCGCCCGGGTGGCCCTTCGAACCCCAAAGGACCTCTCCACCGCGGAGCGGTCGAACTTCATCCGGACGATCGAGTAGTCCCCGTGGCGCAAGTAGTCCTTCAGGCGCGCGTCCATCTCGGAGCAGTCGAATCCGAACACCTTCCTGAAGACCGTGTCCGGGTCCGAGCGGCCCCGGAGGCTGCGGACAAGCTCGTTGAACTTCGACCGCTCCTCAAGCTTGCCGGAGAAGAGGAGGTAGTGGACGAAGGCCCACGACTCCGCGTAGAAAATGCTCGTCCGCTCGCCCTCGTTGTAGAGGAGCGACCCCCTCTGGATCTCCAGGAGCTTCCTGAGCGGCATCATCCCCTCCCTGTCCAGCAGGAGCACGTGCCCGGCAAGGACGTTGCCGTAGTTGTACAGGTCCTTGTCGATCGAGAAGGTCGAGAACACCTCGGCCAGCCCCTCGTCGAGCCACAGCGGAACGGGCGTGTCGGTCACGTTGGTCATCCAGTGGACACCCTCGTGGAAGATAAGGCGGCGCGTCTCGCCGTCCTCCGAGTCGACGGCCGCCTCGATGAAGTTGCCGAGGGGTCCCCGGAAGAACATGCCGTCTATCTCGGCAGGCTTGCCCTTCTCCAGGGGCTTGTAGGGCCGCATGTCCCCCTGGGACTTGAACAGGACCACCGTGACCGGCTGCAGGGCGGCCTCGTTGATCCTCAGGACCCTCTGGAGTCCCCGGTGAAACTGCTCGAATTCCGTCGCCCAGCCCCGGGTCTCCTCCTCCGAGACCGCCGAGATGATCGTGAAGTTGCCGGCCTCGAGCCGGGTCCACTTGGCCTCGCGAGCCGAAAGCGGCCGGGTGGCGAGTACCAGTCCGACGATGAGGAGAAGGCGGTTCATCTTGGTTACAAAGGCGCCGCTACCATGGGGAGCCACGGGCAACCCTGCGCCCTGGGGGCATCGCAGCGGATCGCGGTGCATCACGCCATGCAAAAGTCTGGCAGCAGCCCTCGGCAAGCCAACAGCTTGCGCGGATTCACGTAGCCCGGAAGCGTGTCATTCCATCCTGAGCGCCTGGATGGGATCGATACTGGCCGCCCTCCGCGCCGGCAGCCAGCACGCCAGCAGGGCGACGGCCAGCAACAGGAAAGCCACCGCCACCAGCGTGGTCGGGTCGTGGGGGCTGGTCTCGAAAAGCACGGACTGGAGGAACCGCGTCAATCCCCATGCCGCGCCGAGGCCCACCGCCACGCCAACGGCCGCGAGCCCCATGCCGCGGGCCAGCACCGACCGCATGAGGTCGGCGGGCGCGGCTCCCAGCGCCATCCTCAGCCCTAGCTCGCGCTGGCGCTGGGCCACCGCGAAGGCCATCACCGCGAATATGCCCAGCATCGCCAGGATCAGGGCGAGCGCGGAGAGCACCTGGAGCACGACCATGGTGTAGCGCTCGGTCTTGATGCTGTCGTCCGCATTGTTCGTCAGCCGGCTCAGGCTGACCGCCATCCGCGGATCCACCTCGTAGGCGGCGCGCCGGACCCGCGCCTCGAAGTCCGGCCCGGGCTCGGCGGCCATCCGGACGAGTTCAAAGAGCAGCCCCGTGCTCACCGGCGGCTGCCAGAGGGGCATGTACAGCTGGGGTGAAGGCTCCATTCGCCGGCTCATCTCCTTGACGTCACCCACCACGCCGACGATCTCCCACTTCCCATCCTTGTCGAGATCCAGCCGCTGACCTATCGGGCTCGAGTCGCCAAAATACTTCCGGGCGGCGGCCCGGTTGATGACGGCAACCGGCGGGTCGCCGGCCTTCATCCCTTCAAATCCGCGGCCCGCAAGAATGGGCACCCCCAGCGTCGAGAAATACTCCGGCGACACCTTGTTGTAGCTGAACGTGACATCCTTGAGCTCGGGCCGGCCTACGATCTTGCACACCATCGACATCGCAAATCCCGAGAACGGGACAACGACGGAGAATGTCGCGTCCTTGACCCCGGGAAGCGTACAGAGCACCTCCCGCATCCGGTCGGCGAGCTGGAGGTAGTCTTTCTGCGGCATGTTCTCCGGCAGGATGCCGGAGACCCCGACCTTGTTGGTCGGGTCGAATCCCAGGTTCACCTTCTGAAGCCGAAGGAAGCTCCGTGCCATCATGCCGGCGCCGCACAAGAGGGCCACCGCAAGCGCCGCCTGGACCACCACGAAACCCGCGCGCAGGCGCCCCAGCCTGCGGCTGTCGCCTAGCGATCCCGCCCCCTCGTTCAGGACCTCGCTCAGCCGCGCGTTCTGGAGCCGCAGCGTGGGCACGAGGACGACGACGCAGCAGGTGAGGACGCTCAGGGCCAGCGTGATCGCCAGCGCGGCCAGGTCGAAACTGAACTGGAGGTTGAAGATCGGGCCGGCGGCCGAGTAGCTCCACCAGGAGAGGAGCAACCCGATAGCCCCGCCGGTCAGGGAGAGCACGAGGCTCTCCGCGACAAGCAGGCGCGCGATCTGCCAGCGGCTGCCCCCCATCGCCAGCCGGATGCCCAGCTCGCGGCGACGTCCCACGGTCCTTGTCAGCATGAGGCTCGCGGCGTTGCTGCAGGCTATCGCGTACAGGAAACCGACGGCCCCGAGGAACACCCAGAACAGGTTGTCCCGGCCAATCCCGTAGTAGGCGGGCAGCGGCACCAGCCGAGGCTTCGCGTCCTGGCCCTTGAGCTCTGGAAAACGGAACATGCCCGTCTCCGCCTGGGCCGTGTCCCTTGCGATGCCCTTCCTCAGCCGCCCGACCACCTGCAGCCAGCGGAACGGCCACAGTCCGGATTTCGGCGAGAACGACTCAGGAAGGAAGATCTCGCCGGGTGCGAAAAAAGGAGGCGAACGAAATGCCTTCGCCAGCACCCCGACCACCGTTCTCGACTTTCCTCCAAGGAAGATGTCCTTGCCGACGATTCCCGGGTCCCCTCCGAATCGCCTCTGCCAGCACACCCAGTCCAACACCGCCACGTCGCCGCTCGACCCCTTGAAGTCCCCCGGCACAAACAGGCGGCCGCGTTCCGCGACCGCGCCGAGCACGCCGAGAAAATCGTCCGTCACCCAGTTGACCTGCGCAGGCGCCGGCGTGTCTCCTATGACCAGGTTCATCGACTCAAGGCGCACCGCGCCGAGACCCGCAAACGACTTCGAGGTTTCGCGAAGGGCCTCAAACCGGGAGGAGAAGGTGAAGAACGGATAGGGAGTCGGGGATGCCTGTTCGTTGGAGTCGGTCACGATCACCAGGCGATCGGGCTCGGGAAACGGAATGACCGGGAAAACGATGGCCCGCCCGATGTTCACGATTGCCGAAGTCGCACCGATGCCGATCGCGAGGATGGCCATCATGGCGACCGTGAATCCCGGTTTCCTGCACAGCCCCCGCAGCGCGAACCGGAGGTCCCGCATGAAGTTCTCGATCCAGTGCAGCCTCCGCTCGTCGCGGCATTTCTCCTCAATCTGGTCGGTTCCCCCGAAGCGCCTCCGGGCTGCATAAAGCGCCTCCTCCGGCGACATCCCATTCCTCACGTTTCGTTCTGCGAGCAGCTCGATGTGCATCCGCACCTCCTCGGACATTTCCGCATCCAGACCCTCCTTTCCCACGCTCCCCCAGACCTTGAACAAGAATTGCCGGATCCAGCTCATGGCAGCCTCATGCGTTTTCCAGGATCTCCCGGATCGCGCTCGACAGCTGCTTCCAGTTCTCCCGCTCCGTCTCCAGCCTTTTGCGGCCCTCCTTGGTCAGGACATACAGCCTCGCCCTCCGTCCCCTCTCGGACTGGCCCCACTCCGATCCTATCCAGCCCTTCGCCTCCATCCGGTAGAGGGCGGGGTAGAGCGAGCCCTCCTCGACGTCGAGGGCCTCCTTCGAAAGCACGTGTATTCGCTCCCCTATCCCAAACCCGTGCAGGGGTCCGGCGTAAAGAACGCGCAGGACGAGAAGGTCAAGGGTGCCTGAGAGCAATTCAGCCATGGGAGACGGAGCCTAGATGATCTAGGTAAATGCCGGGGGCCGAAACCGTCAACCGAAATGGAGTGGCGTGCCCGCCTTACCGATCCGTCTCTATATAGCGCCTGGAGAGGCACCTATTTTATATCGGCACGGCGCATGAATGCCGCTCTAAGTACACGATGGAACCAAGCAATGGAGTGCCTTCGGACACGCCGCCGCCGCCGCTCTCTCGTACTATCTGCGGGTTCTGGAGCAGGATATGGGCGCTCTTTCTGGACGGCCTCGTCCTTGGCTCCGTGGGCGTTGTCTGCGGCATCTTCCTGTTTGATGCTTTCGCAAAGCTAGGGGGATGGGGCCGATTGGTCGGGTTCGGCGTAGCGCTCCCTTATTTCGGCGTGCTGAACAGCGCCGTCGGCGGAGGCATGACGATTGGAAAGAGGATCGCGAAGATCGAGGTGGTCGATGCCGAGGGATGCCACATTCCCTTGGCCCGGTCGTTCCTGCGTTACCTCATCCTCGGCGTCCCGTTCTTCCTAAACGGGGCGCGCATCGAGACAACGTGGCTCCTGGGCTATGTCGGCCTCGTTGTCGGCATCCTCGTGCTCGGTCTTGGCGGTTCAATCGTCTACCTCTATGTCTTCAACCGGCGCACCCGGCAGAGCGTCCACGACCTCGTCGTAGGAACCTACGTCGCCGCCGCGGGCGGTTCCGGCCATGTCGTGGCCACGCCATTCTGGCGCCCGCACTTGAAGATCTGCGGGGCATGGTGCCTCGCCCTGGTCGCATTGAGCCTTCTCTCTCCCAGGCTCATGAAGATCGGTCCGTTCCCAGAGCTCCTGTCGTGCCAGCAGCGCATCCAGGCATCGAAAAAGGTGCTGTCCGCGTCGGTGTTCGCGGGCGAGAACTGGAACTACCAGAATGGCACAAAGACGCACACGAGCTCCCTCCAGGTGGCCGCGGTCATGCGGGACCGCCCTGACGACTATGGGGCCGCAGCCAACGAGATTGCCGCCATGGTCCTCTCGTCCTTTCCCGCAATATCAAAGAAGGACGTGCTGGTTGTCTCCGTCGACTACGGTTACGACATTGGAATCGCGCATGCGTGGATCAGCCGAAGATTCCAGCACAGTCCGAGTGAATGGGAGTCGATCGCCGGCAACTCAAGATAGGCGCGGCGCCCTCCCCCAATAGTCGGTGACAAGGCGGAAACCCGCCGGTTGCCCGGCGGGTTCACTGCTGCTGCCGAGGTGCCGTTTTACTGGGATGAATCGGGCAGCGTGAAGTTGACCGTCTCGAGAACCTTGGAGGCGACAGGAACGCCAGCCTTCATCGCGGGCGAATACGTCCACTTGCTCAGGGCGGCGAGGGTCGGCTTGACGAGCCGGCCTTCCGTCGAGCTCACGACCTTCGCGTTCGCCACGTCACCGGCCGGAGTGACCGTGAACGAGACGACAACCTGCCCCTGGACCTCGTCATGGCGGAGGTCGTAGGAGTAGTTGGGCGCGAGCTGGGAAATCGCCTTGGGTGCCTGGCCGGCGGAGCTGGCCACATCCTGGGCGTTCAGCAGGTTGGGCGAGAGGGAGGCAATGGCCGCTATTGCGGCCACGATGGGACTGAGTCGAAGGGTCTTGTTGTACATATTGGGTTGCCCCCATTGAACACGCCGCGGTTCCCGAAAGTTGCGGCTTTCTTCGCGGGAACACTCGGCGAATGGAAGCGCGCCTGAAGAAAAGCAACTCGGCCTCCGGCAGCTGCGGATTGGTCGTCCCGATTGCCATGCCGGGCGTTGCGGGCTATCCTTCCGCCGATGCACGTCCATCGGGAACCGAACACTTCCTCCCGCTCGGATCCCATGGGAGGGGGTGCCGCTCCGGACGAGCCCGTATACATGGGCCTTCCCCATGAGCGCGTCCTGCGTTCACGGTTCTACGTGGCCGTCGCCCTCACCGTCCCGCTGCTCGCCATCTCAATGGGACCCATGCTGGCGCCCCACGCGGCACAGCACGCCGACCCGGAATACCTTGCGTGGGCGCAGCTGATTCTGGCGACGCCGGTGTTCTTCTGGTGCGGCGCCTTCTTCATCCGTCGCTGGTGGAACTCGCTCCGCGAGCGCGACCCCAACATGTTCACGCTCACCGTAACCGGCACCGGCGCCGCATACTTCTACAGTCTCGCCGCGGTACTGTTTGGCGGCTCGTTTCCCATTGCGTTCCGCACGGCACACGGCGTGCCGCTCTATTTCGAGGCTAGCGCCTTCATCACGACCGTCGTGCTCCTCGGCCAGATCCTGGAGCAGCGCGCCCATGCCCATACCGATGCCGCCATACGGGCCCTGATGGATCTCGCGCCAAAGATCGCCCACCGCATTGATACCGACGGAGGCGAGCACGAAGTCCCCCTGGAGGGGGTTCAACCCGGGGATCTCCTACGCGTGCGCCCGGGCGAGCACGTCCCGGTTGATGGCGCTCTTACCGAAGGTGCCAGCGAGCTCGACGAGTCCATGCTGACGGGCGAGCCCGTTCCCGTCGTCAAGCGGCCAGGCGACCCCGTGAGCGCGGGCACCCTCAACATCACGGGATCGTTCGTCCTTCGCGCGACGAAGGTCGGCCGCGACACGCTCCTTGCGGGCATCGTCCGCCTTGTGGAGCAGGCGCGGGAGACCGAGCCCCCGATCGCGCGCATCGTCGACCGGGTCGCCGCCTGGTTCGTCCCCGCCGTTGGGACGTTCGCAGCGGTCACGTTCGCCGCGTGGATCCTGTTCGGGCCCGATCCCCGGTTTATCTTTGCCCTCCTGAACTCGGTCGCCGTCCTCATCATCGCCTGCCCGTGCGCCCTCGGGCTCGCGACCCCCGTCTCGATCGTGACGGCAATCGGCCGGGGTGCAAAGGCCGGGGTGCTCGTGAAGGACGCCGCGGCGCTTGAGCGCCTTGCGACCGCGGACACCCTCCTCATCGACAAGACCGGGACGCTCACCCTTGGCCGGCCAAGGCTCCTGAGCGTTTTTCCCGCGCCGGGTTTCAGTGAGGAGGAGGTCCTTTCGCTCGCGGCCGCAGCCGAGACGCCGAGCGAGCACCCGCTCGCGCGGGCCATCGTCGCGGCGGCAGCCGAGAGGCATCTGTCCCTGTCACCCGCCTCCGAGTTTGCCGCCGAGCCGGGAGTGGGCATACGCGCCCGCGTGGAGGGAAAGCTAATGTCCGTCGCCCGGGCCGACGCCGGGGCGACGACCCATCCGACGGCCACGCTGGTCACCGTCACCTGCGACGGCAAGGACGCCGGAACCATCGCGCTCGTCGACGAGGTGAAGCCCACGACCCCCATGGCGATACGGGAACTCCAGAAACTCGGCCTTAGGGTCGTCATGGTGACCGGCGACCGTGAGTCTGCTGCACAGGCCGTCGCGACCGAGCTCGGGCTCGACGGATACCACGCCGCCGTGTCGCCCGCGCGCAAGCAGGAGATCGTCCTCGAGCGACGGGCAAAAGGTGAACGCGTAGCGTTTGTCGGGGACGGGCTGAACGACGCCCCGGCCCTCGCGGCGGCCGACGCCGGTGTGGCGATGGGAACGGGCACCAGCGTGGCGATGGACAGCGCAGGCCTGGTCCTCCTTCAGGGCGACCTCGCGGCGCTCGTCCGCGCCGTCCGACTGAGCCGCGCGACGCTCCGCAACATCAAGCAGAACCTGTTCTGGGCCTTTGCCTACAATCTCGCGGGGCTGCCGATCGCCGCAGGCGCGCTCTTTCCCTTCACCGGGTGGCTTCTCAATCCAATGGTCGCGGCGGTCGCCATGAGCCTTAGCTCGATAACGGTGGTCTGCAACGCCCTGAGGCTCCGCCGGGTTAAGCTATAGCAGGGCTCGGCAGGATGCCAACTGCCCGCCGGACCCTACTTTTCCGAGTCCGCGAGCGTGAACTCGATCGGGACCTGCATGTGGGTGAAGACCGCGTGGTTCGCCTTCCGGCCCGGCCGGAACTTCCACTTGCCGACTGCCGAAACCGCCGCGGCCTCGAAGTCCGGGTTTGTGCCCCGGATCGCACGGGCGTTCCGCACGTTGCCGGCCGTGTCCACGATGAAGTCGACAATCACCTCCCCGGTGACCCCCTGGTTCCTCATCTCAAAGGGATATTGCGGGCTCGCCTGGGAGCGCGGCACGGGCTGCTGGTCGAGCCTTGAGGTGTCGAACACCTCGTTCATCGGGCCGGGATTGCGGCTCCAGTCCGCCGGGATCGTCCTCATGTCCGAGGGTGAGCTGTCGGGCCGCGGAGGCTCGATCGGCTGCATGATCGAGTCCGTCCTGACCGGCTGGGGCGCGTCCGGGATGTCCGGCGGCTGCGGCGCCTGGGGCTTCATGGGGGCGAGAGGGTCGTCGGTCGTCACCACCTCCTCGTCCAGCGGTACTTCAAAACGCTTAGCGGGGGGCTCCTTCGTCCGGACGGGGCCTGGAACGGCCCGGAGGTCCGTAATGCTGAGCCAGAACGCGAGGGACACGACTATCGTCGAGACAAGGGACCCCACGAGGAGGTCCTGCCGGCGGGAGGTGGAGTATATTCTCATGGGGATGGTCTCCTGTTTACCGACGTCCTGGCGTTTGGCCCCTGGGGCCGTTTTCAACGAGCCCTACCCTTTCAATGTATATAGACGGCCCGGGACGGCGTTTGTTCAATATTCCGGGCGGGTGGTCTTACCGATTTCCCCGATAACGGAACTCAGGGCATAACGGTAAGGGACCGGCATATAAATCCTCCGTCCCACCCCGATCGCGCGGAATCCCCAAGACCTCCAAATATTCCCTGTCCAAACTGCCCGACTCTTAGCCATCGCCCTTTTGGAGGCCTACGCCGAGTTTCTCTCCGTCCTCGCGTTGAGGCTCGACGATACGCTCACATCCGGAAAATTAGAGGCCCCGGTCTTCCAGGAAATCCAGCATACGTCTCGCCTTTCAATAAGCGGCAAACTTTCAAACACGTAAAAACACGTAAACGTGGTATGTGACAGATGAATCGGAAAGCCGATCATTCAGCCGAACGCGAAACGAGAATTGATTACCAATGCCCGCTCCGCCACGGACCCAATTCCCAGAAGGACTGTGGGGAACCATCAGATGGTTTCTCGTTCAATCTCGTGATAAGCGTTTCTTGGTCAGTGCCTTGTCGGCCATCAGTGCTCTGGCTTTGCTCATTCTGGGCACGCTATTCCTCCTACATAAAGTCGGATACTCCGTAAAAGTTTCGTGGCTTCAGTATCGCGATGGAGAGGCTCAAGTCGTTGGCCTGGGAACAGGCGGGCATCTCAGGGACGCAATTGATCTCGGTAGAGACAAGAAGAAGCCGCAGCCAAATATAATAATATCCGCTACCTATTTTGTGCGGGTCGAGGATGGACCTGACCGCGAAAGGGGCGCGCCATTTATTATGCGGACCTTGAGCGAGCGTGTCTTCTATACCCTTCTAGCACTCCGTAATATCGATCCCGACGAACGTATTTTCAATGAGGCCTTTCAAAATCCCACAGCTGACGAAATGCACTACTGGCGTGGCACGGATGCGGAGGACAATAGGCTAGGAGGAAGCGGCAAAGGAGATTTTGCGAATTATGACGTGAGATTTAAGATTCCGAAAGGCGATGTTCACTCTTTAACCACAGGCGTGGACGAAGTCATTCGCCTCCCTATGGCTGACAAACGCCAGTACCGCGGCACCGAACTGAGCTCAGAAGAGGATGTTGCCTCCTACCCAAATAAAGAGGATGTAATCGCGGATCTCACAATAATCATTGAGTCCTCGAGTATTCACCTTCACGCAAAGGATGCGTTCTTATCTGAGGGAGCTGATAGCAGCGCGGTGAATAGTCAGCGTGTTTCCGTTGCACAGAATGACACGTTAGGCACAAGCTCGTCCTCGTTACCGGGCTTAAGCACGATATCAGCCCGCTGGGAAAACGTGAAGCCCGGGCAAAATGCGATCCTGAGATATGGTTGGCAGAAGCACGTTCCGCGCTAGCCGGCATTCCTTCGGAGTATTGGACGCGTTTTTCCTAGAACGATTCACCTCTACCTTCGCGCATGAAGACTTATCCTCCTATAGCAACATTCCTCTCACTTCGCCGATGGATTGGCTACGTTGGTATCTCTCTGCCGTGGTTGGTAGTGCTCCTGGCATGGAGATTTCAACCATCGATTAGCGACTTCTATTACACCGGTTCGCGAAACTGGTTTGTTGGAAGCCTTTTTACAATTGGCGCGTTCTTGTGCTCTTATTACGGCTATGATCGCCGGGACCGCATTATGAGCGTGATTGCAGGAATCTGTGCTTTTGGCGTCTCCCTTTTCCCGACCGACAGTGGAACGACCACCGTTGTTGGGGGCACACACTATGTGTTTGCTGCGAGTTTGTTTCTTATCCTTGCGTGGTTTTCACTGTGCCAGTTCACAAAGACGTCGCATCTGAGCCTCACCGATGAGAAGCGTAAGCGAAACGTAATATATCAAGCGTGCGGGTATGCTATTGTTGGGGCATTGAGTCTAATCCTTGTCGGAAAGGTCACGGGATTGAGTCTGAAATTCGCCAATGCGAATCCTGTTTTCTGGCTCGAGGCTCTTGCGCTCGAAGCTTTCGGCTTCTCGTGGATGGTGAAGGGAGAATTCATCCTTCGAGACGGAGGATTGTCTAGTTTGCCAAGCCGCATTGCAGAACCAACAATACCAAGCCATAGCAGATCACCGTAACGCTTGAGAACAACTTAGCCGCATTTGACGATGATAGATGACTTAGAAATCTTGGTCCACGACTATACATGGTTCGGTCCTATAGCTGCCGCCATTGTCGCCGCCGGCTGGGCGGCACTCCTACGGTACCAGGAGCTTCGTTGGAGACGTGCCAATGCGGCACGCGAATTGTGCCGAGAGATCCACGATCATAATCGCGCCAAATTTGCTTTGAGAATGTTAGATTGGAGTGATGGTCCCGACCAAGATTTCAGCGAAGCCATCAACCTGCAGAAGATCTCATATGCCGAAATCATTTCGGCACTTAAAAAGGAGCCAAGGAGCTGCGTTGAGCCGAAAGACTTGTTCATTCAGGACTGCTTTGATTGGTTCTTTTATTACCTGAACCGAATTGAGCACAGTATTCGGACGGGTTACATAGACTTTATAGACGTAAACTCGGTATTCTTCCCGTATGTAGACAAATTTAGGGCAAATATCGATGAGTTTGGATTCTTTGTTTCCTATCGAAAGTATGCGTTGGTGAAGCCGTTCCTGGCCCGATATTCGGAGAAGTGGCCGAGTCGCATGTTGAAGCAGATTTTTCCCTTTACCACTACTACAGAGAATAAACGTTAATGCGTTCCTCGCCTTGATTCAGGGCGGTCTTTCCGACTGCCCTAATCGGCGGCGTTCACCCGTGCAACACGGACTCAGATGATCTTATCAAGGGGACGCAAATCGCTGCAATATCATCCTTGTGGTGTTGTCCTGCGTGGACCTGACGGCGCCCTGTACCGACTGGTGATAGGCTTGGAGTGAGGTCGAATAGGCCCTGGATTCGGACTCGCTTGGCGTTGTCGGGGGCGGGGGAGGCGCGGTCAACCCTACGCGAGCAAACGACAAAACGAGGGTATCCTTGTTGGTTCGCATGGCACTGAAGAGTCCTCCGGACGAAGGGTTGACGCCTGTGAAATGAGTCAAGGTCCAGCTCGGGCCCGCACCGCCGCCGTAGATCAAGGTGAAATCCACGGTGGATCCAAAATTTGGCGTCAAGGCGGCGCCGTTGGTCAGTGGGTCGCTCGGAGCCAACAACGTCGTCACACCTATCGCCGGCATCTTGTAGGGATACCCAATCTTGTCTTGGGAGCCTGTTGAGTAACGGAGCCCGCTCGCGATGATCTCCTCGATCCCCAGATCCCCCTTGAGGCCAGAGCCAGACTCCGAGGCCATGTGTGCCGCGCCGGTCGGTGTCGTTCGGTCGAACAGCAGGGTAAAAGAGACATTGAAGCTTCTATGCTGCTGGCCGCTTAGCTGCCCGCTTGCAGCCGCCGTGAAATTCGTGCCCGCCGTCGCGTAAGGGTCGATATAGCTCAAGGTCGGATTGACGCCCTGATTGTTGGTTACCTCCATTGTCAGGTTTACATTGACCACATACTGGCCATTTTGGAGCCCCGCGAGAGGGCTGTTCCCATCTCCGCTCTTGGCAAGGGCGTCGAGTATTTCTCCCTGAACCTCATCAACAATGTCGGATACGCGGGGCGCCAGCTTCTCCCGCGCGCCGATGGAATCGAAATGCGGCAAGCTAGAACATGCGCCGAGCAACGCTGCCGCACATGCCGTTACCAGCCATTGAATGGGTCTTTTCATAAATTGCATTATTGTCCCTTGCTTCCCACGAATAGGATGCAGCTCCCGACCTTCATGGACTTTATGGACGGGTGATTCTCGTTGTTTAGGATAGGGCGTTACCCGAAAAGCTGCTATAGGTTATTGAGAATGACGGTGCCGTCCGGCGTTCCAAGGCCTGTGCAAGCATCCCACCCGGGACCCGCGGCATATCCCTTGACCGTGTAGAGGATCTCGTTCGTTCCGCTAGTGACGTCCCGGACCGCGCCTTTCGCCGCGTTTGCGTAGAGGAACGGGTTTAGGAACCCAACATTCTTCTGTTTTGCCTGATTTAGCTTCGCGACCAATGCGGCCATGAGTGGAGCAACCGCACTCGTGCCCCCCGATGGTCCCTCGAGCGTGTCCACGCGCGTGTAGTAGTTCGTCGCGCTCATCGAGATGTCAGGCACGCCGCGCCCAAGCCCGCCACTATCCAACGAGACCGGCAGGTTTGAATTTGCCTGATAGGCAGGCACCGGGAATATCTCGCTGATTCCCCCGCCGCTTGCCCAGCCCCCGCCGCCGCCCGAGTTGACGTTGAACGGCGTACCGTCGTTCCATGCCACATCCTTGCCGGAGGCGTCATCCACCTGCGTGCCGCCGCAGCTGAGGACCAAGTCGTCGCTCGATGGATGGTCGACGTGGATCTTCTGGTCCCAGTGGCTGGCGTCAAGATCGGCAGTCCCATGGTCGCCAGACGCGACGCATATGGTGACGCCTAGCGCGCCGGCCGCCGCAAACAGGTCGTGAAATGAGCTGATGCTCTGCGCGTCGATAAAATCCTCTGGGCTGCCCCAGCTGATCGAGATCACGCTGGGCTTCCTCTGCGAGTCGTGTACCGCCGCACTGATCGCGTTAAGGAATCCCTGGTCGCCATTGTTCGGCGCGAAGTAGACGGCTATGTTCGCGCTGGGGACGACAGCCCCGGCAACCTCGATGTCTAGCATCACCTCGCCGTCCGCGGAATCCGCCGTCGTCGGGTCGTTCCCGGCATGGTCGACCGAGATCGATGTGACATTGGGGACTGGTGCTCCAATCTCCTGGAAATACGCCTGCAGGTCGCTGTTTCGAAAGCCTCCGCCAAGCTCGATTATGGCGATCGTCTGGCCTGCGCCGTCCAAGTTGATGTTTCCCGCGTTTGCGGGAAAATTATAGCGCGTTGCGAAGGACGTTGACGGCACACCGTTGGCGCCGCCCGGCCCGCTCAGCGCCGCGATCTTGGTCCGTGTAGACGACCTGTGCTTGGGACGCGTATCGAATCCGACCACACCCGTGATGATTTTCTCGAGGTCTTGGGGAACCTGGATAAGGCCCCGTCGCCCCCGATATGTGCCGTTTGCGTGATGGTACATCTGGATGTCGGCGTGGAACGCAGATTGCAGGTCTCCGAGGGCACCCCTGAGCACGATTGAGCGCTCTGCGGAGCTACGGTGCACTACCGTCAAGTTGTGTGTCTGCGCGTATTGCTCGATTGCATCGAGATCAGCGCCATCTGCCCCGTGCTGGTCCTCCAGCTCGTCGTATGAGAGATATTGCCTCTTCGCAAGCGGCGTGTTGGCCAGCTCGTATACCTTTGCAGCGAGAGCTGCAGGGTCCCCTTTTGAGCGCACGCGCACTGTCACGCTGGCAATCTCCTTTGGATCGACTGGACCGGCCGGACGGGAATTGGGAAGCAGCGACCGTTCGGTTCCCCGAAGAGGTACGAATGCGCTCATGGCCCGTCCTCCGTTGGGTGGAGGGTGGCGGAACAAAGAGTGCTTCCCGACCGGTCACTCCCTTCGATGATTTTCGAATAAATATGGTATTGTGTCTTCATTTTGTGGGATTCGATAGCCAAGTTAGTCCGCGGGTCCCTATTTGCCGGCAGCGACGGAATTGTTGTTGGCCCTGTTTCTCGAATCTGAAGATGCCGTATTTTCGCGTAGTGGTCCTCTCGTCTTCCGCAGCGTGATTTGGTTGGGTGCTTTGCGTGGTATCGGCTCCCTGTTCCCGAGGAAGTCCGGCACCGGACGATGAGGTGTGACGATGACGCCGGAGCCCAACCGACGGCGTCCTCCTTTGCGTTCTCTGCCCGTCCGACGCAGTACCCTGGGCCGGCTCCGAACCGTGATCGCAAGACAACGCCCACTCCGGGTGCCCCTGAAAGAATACCGAACTAACTGTTGAGTAATTATTTAGCCACCCCGGGTACTCCGCACGAAAGGTTACGTCTTTTCATGTGATTTGGCCCCTTCAAGTCCTATGCAGATTCGCTCAATGAAGGCTTATCCAAAGGCATAGAGACGCTAGGTGGGTGGCCAAATTATAACTGCCGGCAGCAATCCAAACCGAACGCATCATGAGTACCATTCATATATGGGCGGCGGAGATTCTGGTTTTTGCATTCCTGCTGACACCAATCAGCCTCTTTCTGTTGACCGGCTGGAAACGAAGGCAGACGGATTTCTTTGAGGGTTTGACGGATGCCGCGATCAAATCCTATTTCCACGCGTTCCACCCGATCGTTGAGCAGGAAGGGAAAAGCTACCGGGTCCAATTCGAGGCATATTATAAGGCGCAGTACGGCCGCCTTCGCTTCTTCTGGCCTACAATTCTCTTTGCCGGTCTTGCAGGCCTGTTGCTCTGCTGGAGTTCCCTCTCGGTTCCTGATCTGCTGCTGCTCGGAAGACCCGCGGCCGGCAAGCTGCCGCCGCTCGCGTTGTTTGCAGTAGCAGGCTCCCTGATGTGGGTTCTCTACGATGGGATCACCAAGTGGTATGCATCGGACATTACCCCGGCCGACGTATGCTGGTGGTGCTTCCGAATGGTGATCGCCATTCCAATCGGTTATGCGGTGCTCAGTGTCCTGAGCCCGAGTGTTGGGGCGGCCGTCGCCTTCTTCCTCGGGATCTTACCCACGGGGGAATTGGTTTCGGTGATCCGCCGGATTGGGAGCAAGCAGCTCGGATTCGGCGACGCAAAGCCAGGGAAGCTGAGCGAACTTCAGGAGCTGCAGGGCATTGACGCGCGTTCAGCCGAGCAGTTTGGAGCCGAGGGGATCACCACAATCCTTCAGCTCGCCTACTGCGATCCTATCAGGCTCACGATCAGGACTGGATTCAGCTACAGCTATATCGTCGACTGCACCAGCCAGGCGCTGCTTTGGATCTACGTGGCCGAGGACATCAAGAACCTGAAGTCGAGCGGGTTAAGGGGCGCCTATGAGGTGCTGGTCCTCTACTTGGCCCTTGAGGAGCCCACCACCCAGGCAAAGGCGGAGCAAGTGCTCAGGGAGGCGGCAAAGGCTATCCAATGGCCCGAAAGCTCATTGAGGAACATGGTGGAGCAGGTGGCCTTGGATCCCTACACTATTTTCCTGTACCTGAGTTGGTCGGGCGTTGCCTATGAGGACCTGACTGACGGCCAGAGAAGCCTGCTCGATGACTCCTGAGTGGGACGGGATTGGTGAGATTTGACCGGAGCCCCATGTGAAGTCGGCCCTAGCTGTTCCCCTCTTTGGTTGCCACGGCTGGCTCCTGCTCGGGCAATTTTACCTGGACGCTTGAATCGCTACGTCTTCGCAAACACCTCCTGCAGCACCGTGTTCAGCTCCTCGAACCCGAACGGTTTCTGCAGGAAGCTCGCGAGCCCCTTCCCCGTGAACCTCGAGATGGCCTCCTGCTCGTTGAAGCCGCTCATCAGCACCACCCTCACGTTCTCGCGGATCCTCCGCAGCTCCATGAACGCGGACTCGCCGTCCATGTGCGGCATCGTCAGGTCCATGAGGACCAGCGTGAAGCCGTCCGGCTCATCCCGGAACGCGTTCACGGCCTCGCGGCCGTCGGCCGCGAGCGCGACCTCGAATCCCAGCCTGCGCAGGATGACCGCGGCCGAGCTCCGGACCGATTCCTCGTCGTCGACGACCAGAATCCGGCCCTGGCCACGCCAGGGCGCCCTAGCCCGGGTCTCCGGCGCCACCGGGTCCTCCCCTCCCTCCGAGCAGGGGAAGAGCAGCTTGAAGGTGGTCCCGCGGTCGACCTCGGAGTAGATCTTCAGCGCCCCCCGGTGGCCGCGCACGATCCCGAGCACCGCGGCGAGCCCGAGCCCCCTCCCCGCGAACTTGGTCGTGAAAAACGGGTCGAAGATCCTCGCCTGGGTCTCCGGGCTCATCCCGCAGCCCGAATCGGACACCTCCAGGTAGGCGTAGGTGCCCTCCGGCAGCTCGGGGGCCATGACCGTGCTCCCGAGATAGGCGTGGTCGACCCGCGTGAGGCCCGTGCTGACGCTGATCACCCCGCTCGTCTCCCCGATCGCCTCGGAGGCGTTGATCACCAGGTTCATGATCACCTGGCGGATCTGGGTCGCGTCGGCCATGACGGCCGGCAGAGAGGGGTAGAGGTTGAAGCGCAGCACGGACTTCTTGCTGATGGAGATCTGGAGCAGGTGCGTCGTTTCCTGGATCAGCCGGTTCAGGGAGAGGTTCTGGACGACGAAATGCCCCTTGCCCGAGTAGGCCAGCATCTGCCGGCAGAGGTCGGCCGCCCGCCGGGTCCCCTCCTTGATCGCCGAGAGGTTGTCCTGGACGGGCGAGCTTTCGGGCAGGTCGATGCTCGCCAGGCTGGCGTTGCCCATGATGCCCGTGAGGATGTTGTTGAAGTCGTGGGCGATGCCCCCGGCCAGGACGCCGAGGCTCTCCAGCTTCTGGGCGTCCTGGAGCTTGCGCTCGAACAGCTGGCGCTCCGCCTCCGCGAGCACCCGCTCGGTCGTGTCCCGGACCACCTTCGAGACCCCGATGATCGTCCCGTCGGAGTCCCGGATCGGGGACGACGTCACGGAGACGTCGATCAGCTTCCCGTCCTTCCTCTGGCGCAGCGTCTCGAAGTGCTCCACGCTCTCGCCCTTCCTGATCTTCGCCATGATCATGTTCTCCTCGTCCTGGCGGTCCGGGGGGATGAGCCGCAGGACGGAGGCCCCCACGATCTCGTCGGCCGCGTAGCCGAAGACCTTCTCGGCCCCCCGGTTCCAGCTGGTGATGATGCTGTTCAGGTCCTTGCCGATGATGGCGTCGTCGGAGGAGGTCACGATCGCGGCCAGCCGGTTCGAGTCGATCTGGGCCCTCTTCCGGTCCGAGACGTCGTGGGCGGTGATCTGGGTCGCCGGGGCCCCGTCGTAGTGCACCCCGACGCTCTGGACCTCCACGTCAAACGGGGTCCCGTCGAGCCTGAGGAACCTCATCTCGACCATGGGTCCCCCGGTTCCGCGCTCCGCTATGTTCCTGCGCCGCGCCCGCGCCATCTCATGGTATTGCGGGTCCACCAGGTCGAACATCACCCTGTCCACGAGCTCCCCTGCGGAGCCCGCCCCGTGCATCCTGACGGCGGCGGGATTGGCGTAGATGATCACCCCGTCCCGGTGCACGATGATCGACTCCGGGGCCCCCTCGATCAGGTTGCGGTAGCGCTCCTCGCTCTCGCGCAGGGCAGTCTCGGCCCTGTGGCGCTCCGTCACGTCGCGGACCGCGGTCATCCGGATCTTGCGCCCCCCGAAACGCATCACCTTCGCCTGGGCCTCGACCTCGAAGACGCTCCCGTCGGGGCGCACCATGCGGTGCTCATAGGAGACCTCCCGGTCGTTCGCAATCGAGGTCGCCACGAGCGCGCGGCTGTCGGGGCTGATGAAGTCCGCCACGTTGCGGCCGATGATCTCCGGCCGCCCGCAGCCCAGGAGCTTGAGCGCCTGGTCGTTCGCATCCACGACCCTCCCCTCCTCCGTGATGAAGACGGCCTCGTGCGACGCCTGGCTGAGCGTCCTGAAGCGCTCCTCGCTGTGGCCCACCTGGCTCACGAGCGCGTCCCTCTCGGCGATCACGATCGCAGGGATGAGCCCCACCAGGGCGCAGATGGCCAGGAAGGCCTGCATCTCCGGGATGTAGGACCCGGTCGCGACCTGCTCCGGGGAAAGCCCCTTCATGTGGTGGGTCGTGAGGAACACGAGCAGGAGCGCGAAGAGCAGGTTCATCGCCGACGCCCCGCGCACCCCGAACCGGAGCGACGACCAGAGGATGAAGAGGACAAGGATGGACCTCCGCGCCGCCATGATCCCCGGGCCCTCGACAAGCAGCCCCCAGGAAACCACCGCCAGCCCGGCGACGATGACGGCCGCCTCCAGGAGCCTTCCCGGGCTCCTCCACCAGCGGTCCCCCGACCCCACCGGCGACGCCCATGCAAGGACGACGGGAGCCACGAGGAGGATGGCCATCGCGTTGCCCACCCACCACCTCGGCCAGTAGTCGGCGAAGGAGGTGCCGTAGCCGTACGCCACCACGGCCGGCGCCCCGATCGTGGCCCCGACCGCCGCGCCGACGATGGCGCAGCATGCCAGGAGCCCCAGGAATTCCCGGATGGAGGCCATCCGGGTCGTGCGGGCCACGAGGCGCCGGAAAAGGTACGCCCCGGTCAGGGCCTCGGCCGAGTTCGCAGCAGCCATGATGACGCACAGGAGGAAGGGCGCCCCCCGGTAGAGGTCGAAGGCGATGTTGACGGTGCACGCGGCGAGGACGAGCGGTGCCCATTCCGCCGTCCCGACCAGGAGCAGCGTCCCGAGGAACACCCCGGCCGGCAGCCAGAAGCTGATGTAGGGGGTGCCCGGGTGGGAGAGCGACCGGCTGACGATGATGCACCCCGAATACACCAAGCCGAGCCCCAGCATCTTGAGCCACATGGGGCGCGGGCCTGTTTTCCCTTCGGGCATTTTTGAGTTTTCGGGCAGTCGGGCGGAACTCGGGGGGAGCTACCTAACCCGCTGCGCCTGCCAGGGTCAACCCGCGCATCGCCCGCCGAGGCGGAATTCAAAAGGGGAGGACCGGAATAGGCGCCCATATGCAGGCTGACCGGGACGCGGATTGACGCATCGCCCCCACCCCAACCTGTTTATATCTTCAGACTTCTATATATCGGGACGGGCCTCGCCGCTTCCTCGGCGCACCCTTGACCTTCCCCATGCCAGGCCCCAGTTGGATCAGGCATGGATATCCCACCGGACGAGCAGGCGTTTCTAAGGGACCTGGTAAAGGCCTCCCGCCAGAAGCCGCACGTCGTCACGTGGGTCGACCGCGACGGCACGGCGCGCCAGACGGCCCTCAGCCAGGCTGACGTGGTCCGACTGAACAAGATCGCCGGCACCCTCCGGGTGTCCAAGGCCGAGGTTTTGCGCCAGGCGGCCCATGTCCCCGTCGAAAGGCCCGACAGGGCGAGCCCGGCCGGTCCAACGGTGCCCTCCTAACCGGGCGGCTCGAGGCCGCCCGGGGGCGACCTTACTTCCCGAGCATCTTCGCGACGATGAAGATCACGACCGCGCCGCCAATGCCCCCGCCGAAGAGCAGGTACAGGAGGGAGTAGCCGGCGGCGGCCAGGGGCGGAAGGATGAGGGCTAATTCACACATGGTGGGGTGGATTGGGGTTCTGGATGACTGTTCCGGTGTTCCCTCGGACAAGAGCCGCGGCGCCCCTGTCGGGGAAGCCGCGGATCCCGCCCGCGGAACCTATTTGACGATGAGGTTGTTGCGGACGTCGGTGACGCCCGAGACAGAGGAGGCGTCCATGTCGGCCGCGTGCTTCTGGTCCGCGGTGTCCACGAATCCGCTCAGCTGGACGACGCCCTTCATGGTCTCAACCTTGATCTCGAACGACTTGACCGCGTCATCCTTGAGCAGGGCCGTCTTCACCTTGGTGGTGATGCCCGTGTCGTCGATGTACTGGCCCGTGCTGTCGTGGTTCCGGGTCTCGGCGCAGCCGCCTGAGAACCCGCACAGGGCGAGGACGCCCAGGAGCGAGGCCAGCGATGCGAGTCTGCGGGCGTTGGGTGTGATTTTCATGTTGTTTGCGAGGTGTTGAAGTGAATGGGTTCGAGTTGTCCGGCGGCCCTTACTGGCCGAAGACCTTCTTGATTTCCCCGACCTTCTTCTGGACGCGGCCCTCATCCATCTCGGCGTTCCCCTTGCCCTGCAGGTTGGGGCTGCGGAAAACCTTGCCGGTCTCCTGCTTGACCTTCCCGGAGGCGATCTTGGCGTCGCCCTGGATCTTGTCGGTGGTGC
Organism: Opitutaceae bacterium; assembly: GCA_003151495.1. Classification (GTDB taxonomy): domain Bacteria; phylum Verrucomicrobiota; class Verrucomicrobiia; order Opitutales; family Opitutaceae; genus Palsa-1447. Next base: position 28,098 of record PLXR01000042.1, on the reverse strand, counting down.
TTGATTTCGTGTCTACGTCGTATGATTTCATTTTTTGTGGGTTAGCCCGGATCGGGCATTTTCGGGATGTTGTTTCTGATCCGGTCACTTCGTAGCCCAAACGGTGGGGAGGTTCGGGAGAATGTGATGGGGTGTTACACTCCCTTCGCCCTATCCGGGCGGTGCCGGCCCCTTGGCTTCCTGCAACGAGTTGGNNGGGGGGGGGGGGGGGGGGGGGAGGCACAGACCCCATGGGACCCGGGGCGGAAGGGCGCTACTATCCAGGGGTGAACCTTTCCCTTCTCACGATCGTGTTCCTGCCCTCCGCCGCCGGAGCCAGCTATTACTTCGGAGGCCCCGTCCTCGGGAGCGTCTGGATGGGAGTGATCCTCCTGACGTGCCTGACCGTCTACGCAGTGGCACGCCGCGCTAAATCCTGACGGATTGGCCCCACTCGCCCAAAAGGGCGCAATCCCGTGCAGGTCCTGAATGAACACGCGCCGGGGCGGGCAAGGCCCATCGGCCCCGCGTCACGGGCACAAGGGAGCAATGCCGCACCCGGACGCGAATCCATGCCCAGGCCCGAGCAATCCTCCGGCAACGGGGCAGCAGCCCCGGATCCGGATGGGATCAGCGCAGGATCAGGACAATGATGACGATGAGAAGTACGAGGCCGACGCCGCTGCCAATAAAGATAGCGCTTGCGAAAACAGGTGCGAGTAGGAGGTGCATGAGGATCTATGGTTTTTGATGTCGAGGTGCTCGGCATCGGTTTCAGAGCACAGTACGCGATGGGCAACACTTTCACCATGGGTCCTTGACCTACCGTGGCTGGGCGGCCCCCCCCGGCCGGAAGACACCGCCCCTGCGCACCCCGGGCGCCGCAAAAAGCCTTGGCCGGGACCGCCTGCGCCGCTAGGCTCCGCAAATCCCAACCGGCGGCCGCGGCAGATTCCGGGCCCCCAAACCCCCGAACGGAACCCCGAAAGACAATCCCATGAAGACTCCCCTCATCGTCGGCCTCATTGCCTGCACCCTCGGCCTCACCTCGATCGCGCGCGCCGCGGACGCAGCCGTCACCCTCACCGGCGAGGCCATGTGCGCGAAGTGCGAACTGAAGCTCCAGGACAAGTGCCAGACCGTCGTCCAGGTGAAGGACGGGGACAAGGTTGTGACCTATTACGTCGCGGCCAATGCCGTGGCGAAGGCCTTCCACCCCACCGTCTGCGAATCCCCCGCCCAGGTGACCGCAACCGGCACGGTCGCGACGGTCGACGGCAAGCAGGTCCTGACCGCAACCTCGATCGAGCTGAAGAAGTAGTCCCGCGCGGCCGTCGGTCCCGGCCCGCCCGCCTCAGGGGCTCCAGTCGGGGGGCGCACGAGCCGCTCATGCGCGCCCACCGCGACGAATCGGCGGTACTTTTCAGGGCCGGACCCGACCGCCCGGGCCCGAGCGTCGGCCGGGATCAGGTCGCCTTGTCAGCGCAGCGGTCGAACCGGTTTGAAAGGATGAAGAAGGTGGGCGCCCAGAGCCCCACAAAGATGCCGAAGCGCTCGGCATGCGCCTGGGTGTCCAGCGAGGTTCCGCGGGTCAGGTACCAGACGGCAATCGAGCCGGCGATGGAGGCGAACCCCAGTAGGAGGCAGGCCTTGCTGAGCATCTTGAGCTGGTTTGAGTTCATCGTTCCTGGATCATAGGATCTCCGGGATCGCTTGCAACGCATCTCTGGGGCGGGTCGCGCGATACCCCTCGGTCCCGAGGAACGCCTCCAGCGAATGGGGATGGGGTCCGCCGGGCCAAGGGATGGCGCAGTTCGGCAGCCGGGCGGCCCGCCCACGGCAAAGGAAACAGCTTTAACTGCCCCCGCCCCGCCGCGTAGGATCCGGCCGGCCCCGCCTTCCCACGGAGGGGCCACCCCTTTGCCCGCAAACCCCTTGAAGGCACCGCAGGAGACCGCCCCCGAGGTCCTGGGGTTTCGCGAGAAATTCTCGTACGGCTTCGGCAACCTGGCGTCCTGCATGTACTGGCAGACGTTCATGCTGTACCTGACGATCTTCTACACCGACGTGTTCGGGATCGGGGCCGCGGCGGCGGGCACCATGATCGGCCTGAGCCGGAGCACGGACGCGTTCTTCGACCCCGTCATGGGCATGCTCGCCGACCGCACCCGGTCCCGCTGGGGCAAGTTCCGGCCCTTCCTCCTCTGGTTCTGCGTCCCCATGGCGGTGATGGGGGTCCTGACCTTCACCGTGCCGAGCCTGGGCGCCTCCGGGAAGCTCGTCTGGGCGTACGTCACCTACAACGCGCTGATGCTGATCTACACGGTGATCAACATCCCCTACATCGCGCTCCTGGGCGTCATCTCGCCGCGGCCCGCCGACCGCACCGCCCTCTCCTCGATCCAATTCATAGGCGCGTTCTCGGGGGGGATCATCACCTCGGCGACGCTACTCCCCATGGTGAGGGTGGGAGGATGGTTGGGCGCCAGGACCGTGGAGCGCGGGTGGCAGATGGCCTTCGTGCTCTACGGGATCGCCGCGATCCTCTTCTTCCTCACGACGTTCCTCAATACCAAGGAGCGGGTCCTCCCCCCGAAGGCGCAGAAGACGTCCGTCCTGCGCGACCTTGGGGACCTGTTCACGAACGGCCCGTGGCTGATCGTCCTCGGGGCGACGCTCACCTTCGTCCTTTCCGGGGCCCTCAGGGCCAGTGTGACCGCCTACTACTTCAAGTACTATGTCGGCTCCCAAACTCTTACCCTGCCGACGTTCCTGCCCGCCTCCGCCGCGGGGACCCAGACCTGGGCCTGGGAAAGCCTGGTCTCGGTCTTCAACACGAGCGGCCAGGTGGCGTCGCTTATCGGCGTCATCATGATCCCGTTCTTTGCCAAGATAACGGGCCGAAAGGCCGCGGTTATCGTCCTCATGGTCATCGGGATCGCTTCGACCGGGTCATTCTATTTCCTGGAGCCAAGCCAGCTCCCCCTGATCTACGGCTTGAACATCCTCGGGGCCCTGGCGAGCGGCCCGCTTACCGCCCTTCTCTGGACCTTCTACGCCGACACGGCGGACTACGCGGAATGGAAGAGGGGGCGTCGCGCCACGGGCCTCATCTTCTCCGCCTCGATCTTCTCCCAGAAGCAGGGCTGGGCGATCGGGGCGTGGGGGGCCCTCGCCCTGATGCAGGCCCTGGGTTTTGTCGCAAACACGGCGCAGACACCGAGGTCGCTGCACGGCCTGGTCGTCCTGATGAGCATGCTACCAGCTGTTTTCGCAGTCGTGGCCCTCGCTTTCGTGCTCCATTATCCGCTCAGCGAGGCAAGGATGTCCGAGATCGCGTCCGACCTGAAGAAACGCAGGGCCGATGACGTCCCGGGGCCGGTTGAGACGGGCTAGACCTCGGACCCGGGCCCCGGCCGGCCCCCTCGAATGCCGGAACCCCGTCCAGGCCATAGCGATCATCCTTGGTTTTCCGCCTTGGCGCGGCTAGCCTTTCCGAGCCGCAGCCCTCCTCCCACTGGAGGCGCGGCATCCCAAAACCCAATGGCAAAAAAACCCGCTCGTAAACCTAACGCCGCATTCATGAAGCCCGTCCAACCGGACGCGGCACTCGCTCCCGTTGTCGGCTCGAAGCCCCTTCCCCGCACCGAGCTCACCAAGAAGCTCTGGGCCTACATCAAGAAGAACGGCCTCCAGGACAAGAAGAACAGGCGCATGATCAATGCCGACGCGACCCTCAAGGTGATCTTCAAGGGCAAGGCGCAGGTCAGCATGTTTGATATGACCGCCCTCGTCTCGAAGCATGTGAGCTGACGGCAGAGTCGCCATCGTTTCCCACAGCGGCTGCGCCGGCCTTCACGGGCCCGCAGCCGCTTTTCGTTCCCGGGTTGGCGGGCTCGCCCATCGTGCCCCGCCCCGAATCAACCCCATGTCGGCCGGGTCGCCCCTGTCCGGCCGCCCGGTGCAACGTTTGATCGGTATCGTTGTACCAAAAGGGGGGAGAGATCCGGCATCCACCGGAACACCGCCGCGCCTTACTCTTTGGAAGTGCCAGGGGGGCACCATGGCGAAAATGTCGATGGTCCGTTTGCGGGCGCGGAGGGAGGCTGAGGCCCGAATTGCCTTCAGTTCAGAGGGGAGGCAGCTCTTACAGGGTGCGAACCGGCGCGAGAGCTAGCAGCACCGACTCTGGGCAGGGCTTCACCCTCTGGCGCATCTGGTCGGCGAGGATCTTGTCTGTCACGGCACGGACCCTCTCGAAAAGGCGCATGTCATTGGCCAAACGCGCGAATGTCTCAGCTTGGAGGAGTGTCATGGTCGGGAGGATAGTGGGGTGTTCATGGCAATAGAAATTATGGGGCGACCCGGGATGAATCCGCTCTCGACGGTCCCGCGCCACCCTGGCGGCCTATCGCTTATATTGGTCCGTTGGTACACTGCCTCGTGCCTGGGGTGAAACCCGGTTCGGCCCTCAGTTTTTAGGCCGCCACAAGCATTTAGCCTGGGACGCGGCGTTTCAGCCAGTGCAACGAAAGGCTGGTTTCGTTGCACCGGGCAGGGGGCGGAGACCCGGCTTACCTGAGCCCCGCCGTCCACTCTATCGCTCCCCTGATGTGTGCCCGGTAAAGGGGATCCGCCCACATCTCCGGGGTGTGGCCCAGCGCGGTCTGGAAGACCCTGCCCTTCTCGTGATCCGAGTACCAGACGAGCGGGTGGTCGCCCATCCGCTGCTTCACGCCGGCGAACCACCGGTTGTCGTCGACACTGTAACTCGACTCGTCGACCGAGATCAGCACGTGCACATCCGGTCGGGGATCCCGGTCGAAGCTGTACCACTCGTCGGTCGTGACCCATTCCGCCGAGGGAAAGCCGCTCGTGGCTGGATGGCTCCTGTCCTCGATCACAAGCCGGGCCTTCTGCGCCGGGGGATGCCCGAGGAACTTTGCGCCCAGCTGGCGATTGTACCAGGGCCAATCGTACTCGGTGTCGGCCCCCGTGTGAATGGTGATGAGGCCCTTGCCCCCCTTCACAAACGCCTCGATCGCCGCCTTCTCCCCGGGCGTGAAGATGTTCTTGGTGGTCATCAGGAAGACGATGACATCGAAGTGGGCGAGGAAGTCCGGGGTCACGAGCGACGTGTCCTCGGTCGCCGTGACGCCCCACTTTGCCTCCTGGGCAATCTCCACCAATGCCTTGATTCCCGTAGGGATCACCTCGTGCCGGTAGCCGGCCGTCTTCGAGATCACGAGGAGGTTGATCCTTCTGCCTTGGGCCAGGGCTGGGGCGTCGGCCGCAAACACGGTGCCCAGAAATGAGAATGCCATAATGAGGAGCGGGATTGTTTTCATGGTGACGTGGATCTGGATAGTTGGTTGATCCTGACACTGCTGCCGCCGGTTGTCCATTCCGCCGGGGCCAAACCGCTTCGGCGCAACGTTGCCTGCGGTTCGTCGCACGGGTCTTCGTCTCGCGCAATTTCGTGGCAGGGTTATGACAACAAGCCGCGCCTTTCCAGCTTGGCTTGTCGTGCGGTTTCCAGAGTGTCCAATGGATGAACTATCGGACGAAGGCGGAGTATTTCATCCAAGGGATCACGAAGGGCTTCGTGGAGGCTTCTGAAGTAATCGCATGGAGTGACGTGGTCATTGCCTCCGCCCCAAAGACCGAGGATTGGATGATCGAGATCTCCACCTGCGGACCAGATGACCGGATGCTTGTCTTGAGCCATCTCAATTCGATCAAGGGCGAGGTGGATTCGGCAGAGCTCGCAGCCCTGTTGGCCGCCAAGGGCGTCTCCTAGATCCCGACGCACAGTCGAATTCAACCCTCATCGCCCGGGCAGGTGTGGCGTAATGTAGCTTTTGGCAGACTCGCCCGAGCGATGGCCGCCTTATGACCGGATACCGCGGGTGGTTTCACTAGCGCGGCTGTTGGCCACCTTGAAGCGCCCAATAATGATCTCGCATTCATTGTCCCAACTTGCGCGTGCGCAGTACGACTCGTACGCTCGGTTAACGTACGCCCCACTCTCGCTGGCTGCACCAAAGTCAAATCCCATGAGGCACACCCGATCCCTCTCGCGCCGCAGGTTTCTCAAGAATTCGCTGCTGATCGCCTCCGCGCCGATTATCTGCCCGTTTCCGATCTTTGGCGAGGATGCGCCAGGCAACCGATTGAACCTTGCCCTGGTCGGGTGCGGAGAAATGGGAGTCAACGATATGAAAACGGCCTTGGGGTGCGGCGCGAACGTCATTGCCGTGTGCGACGTTGACGAATCGATGTCCGCGAAGGCCGTCCGTGCCGGGGGGGCGCAGATGCAGGGCACAACTGTCTACGGGGATTATAGGCAGCTCTTGGACAAGGAAAAAACGCTCGACGGCTTAATCATTGCAACACCCGACCACTGGCATGCCGCCATATGCAGGCACTACATGCGGGCCAACAAGCACGTCTACTGCGAAAAGCCCCTGACACGCACAATAGGCGAGGCAAGGGAGATTCGCGGTCTGGCCAGAGCAAGCGGAAGCGTGACCCAGATGGGCAACCAGGGAAGCGCCTATGGTTCCATGCGCCGCGGCATTGAGGTGATTCAGGCTGGGGCACTCGGAACGCTCAGCAGCGCGCACGTGGTGTCCCCCGGGGAGAGGTACCCAACCGGCGTCAATCGGCCGGCTGGCGAGGACCCGATCCCCAAGGGGCTTGACTGGGATTTCTGGGTCGGACCAAGCCCGATGCGACCTTACAAGACCGATATTTACCATCCGTACAAATGGAGGGGGTGGCATGATTTTGGCACCGGACAGATCGGAAACTGGGCCACCCATTCCCTGAATCTCCCGATTCGCGCGCTCAACCTCGGATTCCCGAGCAAAGTGGAAGTGAGCGGCCAGGGCTTCGGATTCGAAACCTATTGGACCGGGGGGACGATCACCTATCATTTTCCGACAACCCTTCAGGGCGCCCGCTTCACTGTCTACTGGTATGAAAACCTGCCGACACCGGAGGCATTCCAGGGGCTTCCCCCCAACGATGAAGGGTCTGAGGGTGTTGTGCTGATCGGGGAAAGGGGAAGAATCTACACCAACCCTCACAACGGGCACGTTTTGATCAAGCTCGAGGGGGAGTCCGGTTGGAGGGACATAACCCACCACGAGGCCACGCGGTCGATCCCAGTGACATTGCCGCGGGTCCGGGGTCACATGCAGGAATGGATCGACGCCTGCAAGGGCGGGCCGAAGCCTTTCTCAAGCTTCGAACTTGCGAGCCGCATGACCGAAACTTGCCTTCTTGGGCTGCTCGCCACACAGCTGGGCCACGGATTTGAGTACGACGCGGAAAACCAAAGCGTCGTCGGAGCCTCCGCAGACGAGCTCATAAACCCCAAGCGCCGAACGAAATGGTTGGCCACCTGACGACCTTCGGGGCAGGTGACCGCATCTCGTGGCGTTCGTCCGCGTGGGGGATCCAATCCCGACCGAGAGGAGCAAACGTTCTTCCAAGGGCGTGAGGGCGCATCGGCCGGCCGTAGTCCCCTCCCCAGCCCCAGTATGCCGTTTTGCACCTTTGGGCAGACCCGCCCGGGCGGGATCCCCGAGTGCGACGTTTCAGGGATTTCGTTGCACCCGGCGCGAGAGCCTCGGGCGCGACATTTCATCCTTCCTGAAAAGAGGCTTCGCGGCCACGTTTGATCACCCGTTCAGGGCAAATCCAAACGCTCATGACTAATTCAATGACCTTCAGGAGGGCCCTGGCCCTAGCCACAGTCCTTGCCAGCCTTGGCTCCTTGGTCCTCGCGCAGAACGACCTTCGCTACCAGCTCCCGCCAAAGGGGATTCTGGACCTCATCGACGTCGATCCCACACCCAGCGTCAGCGTATCGCCACCAATCTCGGCAGGCACCAGATGGATACTTCTGCAGCACCTGCACGGACTGCCGCCAATTGCGGACCTGGCACAGCCTGAACTGAGGCTGGCGGGCCTTCGCTTTAATCCGAAGACCAACGGTCCCAGCCGGACAAGGTATTCCACGGCCCTTGGACTGCAGGCTCTGCCGGCCGGCAAGGAGGTGCCCGTCACGGGCCTTCCCAAAACTCCGAGGATCATCCAAGTCTCCTGGTCGCCGGATGCCCGGCACGTGGCCTTCGCCAACATCAGCGACGCCGAAGGCGATGCAGGGCTTAGCCTTTGGGTCATCGACGTGGCAAAAGCTCGGGCTGAGAGAATCCCCGGCATCAGGTTGAACGGGCTTTTTGAAACGCCCTACGAATGGATGCCCGACAGCCAAGGACTGCTCTGCAAGGTGATCCCTGCGGGGCGCGGGGAACCCCCGAAGAGGGACGGCGTGCCCGTTGGACCCGTGATTCAGGAAAACCTCGGCACGATTACCCCAAGCGCGACTTACGAGGATCTCCTAAAGAACCCCGTCGATGAGCAGACCTTTGATTATTACGCGGTGTCCCAGGTGGAGCGGGTCGGCCTCGACGGCAAGGTCGCCAAGGTGGGCGAACCCGGGGTGGTCACCGACGCCTCGCCCTCTCCCGATGGAGCCTACGTGCTGATAGACGAGATCCACCGCCCCTATTCCTACCTGCTTCCGTATGACAGGTTCCCCGAGAAGGTTTCCGTGATAAACCTGTCGACCGGCAGGGCGCTTCAACTTGTCGACAAGCCCCTGCAGGACAAAATTCCCGATACGGTCCACGACGCGGTGGCGGAAGGCCGCCGGGACTTCGGCTGGAGAAATGACGCCCCGGCCACCGTGTCTTGGGCGGAAGCGGGCGACGGAGGGGATCCGCGCAAGGACACGCCCGTTCACGATTCGGTGTTCCTGCTTGCGGCGCCCTTCGACGGGACTCCGTCCAAACTGCTCGACCTTCCGATGCGCCTAAGGAAAATTGAGTGGTCGAGCGACCGCCTCTCCCTCGTTGAGGAGGGGCGCTGGAGCGACCGAAAGCGGATCATCCTTGCCGTCGCGCCGAACGGCGCCTCGGTGCCGGTAAAGGTCGTCGAGGTCTCCTCGGAGGACTCGTACCACGACCCAGGAAAGGCCTATGCGGTTGCCAACGCCTCGGGCAAGCGTGTCCTGCTCACGACTCCCGATGGAGTTTCCGTCTACTTTGTCGGGCCGGGCAGTTCACCCGAAGGCTACCGGCCGTTCGTATCGACGATAAGCACGTCCACCGGTGAGGTGCGTCAACTCTGGCAGTCGGCGGCTCCCCATCTTGATTGGCCGGAAGCGGTGCTCGATGCCTCGGGTCCCGTGTTGCTCGTGGATCGCCAGTCGCCCGAGATCAGCCCCAACTTCCATGTGCTCAACGTGCCCGCCGGCAAATGGACACAGATCACCTTCTTCCCCAGTCCCTACGGGAGCGCGCCGATACCCCGGCAGCAGATTCTCAAGTACAAGCGCGCCGACGGCGTCGACCTGAGCGCAAACCTCTACCTGCCCGACGGCTACAAGGCGGGCGACGGCCCGCTGCCGACCCTGATCGAGGCCTACCCGACCGAGTTCAAGACCCGGGACTCGGCGGGTCAGTTCAGGGGTTCACCCTACTTTTTCCCGCGCATCTACTGGGGCTCGCCGATACCATTCGTGACCCAGGGCTACGCGGTGCTCGAAAACGCCACGATCCCGATCGTCGGCGAGGGCAAGACCGAACCCAACGACACCTATGTCGAGCAGTTGGTGGCGAGCGCAAAAGCGGCGATCGACGAGGGGGTGCGCCTCGGAGTCGTCGACCCGAACCGCGTCGCCGTGATGGGCCACTCCTACGGCGCCTTCATGACCGTGAACCTGCTCGCCCACAGCACGCTGTTCAGGGCCGGCATCGCCCGCAGCGGGGCCTACAACCGCACGCTGACGCCCTTTGGCTTCCAGAACGAGGAGCGCACCTACTGGCAGGCGCCGCAGGTGTACTTCAACATGTCCCCGTTCTCCTTTGCCGACCGGATCAAGACCCCGCTCCTCCTCATCCACGGCGAGGCCGACAACAATTCCGGGACGTTCCCGATCCAGAGCGAGCGCCTCTTTAGCGCCATCAAGGGCCACGGCGGCACCGTCCGCTTTGTCCTTCTTCCCCTCGAGTCGCATGGCTACGCCGGCCGCGAGTCCGTGCTCCACATGTTCTGGGAGATGAACACCTGGTTGGACAAATACGTGAAGAACGCCCCGCCGGCAGCTTCCCCCAAGCCCTAGCCTGGGCGCCGCACGCCCACTCCCCCCGGTGTGGCGTTTGCCACCTATTGCCATACCCACCGGGGCGAGGAAGCCCCGGTGCGACGTTTCGCATGTTAGGTTGCACCGGGCCCCAAACCCCTGGGCCGCCATTTGATGACACACTCGGCCCTTGCGCCGCGCCAGCTTGGCGCTATGCTCCGGGAGTTCCTTAAAGTCAGTGCATCAAGACGACTCCCGACAATCGGGCGTCACCAACCGAGCCCCCACGGGCCACGGTGGTCCAATGATGTGGGCCGCACCTTATTGCGGACCAAAATCGCCGTGGTGCCGTGGCTTGGGATAGACTCCAATGAAGAAGTACCCCGGCATAGACTACAGTTTTCGGCCCGCATCATACTGGGCGGACACGAGTCCCCTCTCGGCAATCCTAAGGAACGTGAAGGGCGAGGCCCGCAGGCGGGCCATCCGCGAATTCTGGTCCTCCCAGCAATGCGAGGACCTTGATCCGAGGGTGTTCCAGGAGGAACTGGACGACCAATCGAGGGAGGGCCTTGGGAAGATCCACCCGAGCTGCATGGGTGGCGAGTACCTGCCCGGCTACAAGGGCGGCGAGGTGGAGATCGCCAGGATCGCCCTGGAGTCGGTCACGGCCGATGTGATAAGCGTCCGCGCCCGGCCCGCAGGCCTGGGCATCGTGTACCGGGTCGAGGACGAGTATGATTCGACCTTCGATCTGCCGTTCACGCGCAGCCGGCAGCCGCTGAGCCTGGCACGCCTAATCCGGCTGCTTGACGCGGGACGGCTGCGCGACACGGGGTTTCCGCTCGGGCTTTCTCTTGGCTATAACCAGATGAATGTCGACTGCGGCGGGTACGCCGGCGTGCGCCACTTTACGCGCATCACATCGGAATTCTATCCGCAGCTTTTCGCGCATTTTGAGCGGTTCTACGACGACTGGGTCTCGGAGGGCGAGGCCTCGCGGGGCACCCTGGTGGTCGACGGAGGTGCCGCATGAGCCCCGACGAACACGTCAGAAACGCGCTGCAGGAGCTCATGGCGGCCGCGGATGCCGCAAACGAGGCGGCGGGCTTCCTATTCGACGAAGTGCTGAGGCACCGCAAGATGCTGATTTCCGAAGCTACAATTGCGCGGGAAACGGCTACACTGCTGCAGCATGTGACCCAGACCGTCGCCCGGACAACTCTTGCAGCTTTGGAAACAGCGGAGACCCACCCTGAAACCCAAGGAAACCCATGAGCACGCTATCCCGGCGGCACTTCCTCATCAGCGGCGGCGCCCTCCTAGGAGCGTGCTTCCTGCCGGCCTCGCTCTTTCGGCGCGCCAATGATCATCTGCTCGCCACCAACAAGGTGCTTATCGAGCCTCCGGAAAGGGCGAGACGAACGCTCTATGCCACCGCCCAGGACGGAGCCAATGTCTGGCAGCTGGCCCTGGGAAGGCCGACCACGGAGCTTCCCTCTGCCCCCACATGGCGCAAATGGCTCAGCGACCACGAGGATGTTGACCCAGCCGATCCTGGTGCCCTAGCAAAATGGGTTGGGGAGCGTTGGGAAGAGGAGGACGCCCCGAGCGGAAATTGGCTCGACTCCGAGGTCTCCGATGGGCTCTGGGACAATTACCTAGAGGGTGGGTTTGCGATTTCCAACTCTTCAGAGGCCCGGGCGCTTCACTATCTGTTGGGCCTCAAGCTGGACAACGGGCCTTTGACGGACGGCAGCGGACGGGATTTGGGAACCGTGGATTTCTACCGTGGCACGATGCCGGGGGCAGACTGGCATTTCGTGAACGTGGAGGGAGAGATGATACTCCCCGCCCTACAAGGCAGCCTGCTGGAGCTTGGCGAGAACACCGGGATTGAAATTGCAAGCTGATCGACGGCCCGGGGAGCATTTTTCAAAACAACCGCCCTTCAAACCAATAGGTTGAAAACTCATGATGTGGGAAATAGTCTACTTAAAGTACCTCCTTGAGGCGTGGAGGCGGATGCCGGACGCCCCTCCGTCCGAGTATAGTCCCCCGTCCAATCACAGCAATCGGCACCACCGGTTCAGTGGCGGGGAGATCCAGGGAATGCGGGACTCTCTCAAGCAAATGTCCCCTGAGTCCTTCTATTCGGTCTTCCCCGAGGAGCGGCCCGCCAATCATGGCCGAAGGCCTACCGACTAGGTTGCCGCGCCCATATCCGGGCAGTCCTTTTGACCATGATCGTGCATATCCCCCACGCGGACCCGAGCATCCCCAGGGAATTCCGTTCGCAGTTCATCCTTTCCGAGCGGGAATTGAACGCAGAACTAGCCCGCTCAACCGACTGGTTTACCGACGAGCTCTTTTCATTCGACGGAGCCATGACGGTGCGGTTTCCGGTTTCTCGACTGGTTGTCGATCCGGAGAGGTTCGAAGACGACAATTCCGAACCCATGTCCGCCGTCGGACGCGGTGTCATATATTCATGCACGACCCAGGGCGCCACCCTGCGAAGGAGCCTCGCGCCCCCGGAGCGCGCCTCCCTCCTGGAGCGGTACTATCATCCGCACCATTGCCGTCTGGCGAATGACGTCCGAGCTGAACTCGCAGAGGGCGGATCGGCCCTGCTCGTAGACGCGCACTCGTTCCCGCGTCTTCCTTGGGCGGTCGAGCGTTCCACGGATACACGGAGGGCCGATTTCTGCATAGGAACCGATCCGTACCACACGCCGGCCGCTCTCGCTATACTGGCATGTGATTACCTCTCAAATGCTGGCTACTCGGTCGCGACAAACGACCCCTACGGCGGCTCCCTGGTACCGATTGAATTCCATCGAAAGGACCCTCGGGTGTCATCGATCATGGTTGAGGTGAACCGCGGGCTCTACCTGGACGAGGAGACATCACGCAAATTGAGCCGATTCGGGAAGATCCGTGCGGTCGTGTCCAAGCTCCTCACGCTGTTGAACTCAATCCCAAGCTGAACAACCTGGGCGGATTCCCCCGATTACCGACGCGGTGGCGGGTTTGGCGAAAACCGTCGCGAGCTTGAGTCCTGAATGAAGGCGCAAAGAAGCCGGGGCGTCTAAGCCCCGGCTTCTTGAAGCGCAGGACTCGTGCCGCCCTATTGCTTCAGATAGAAATCAACCACGTGGCTGACCTTCTTGCCGGCGGTGTTGGTGAGTTCGAAGGTGTGTTTCCCTATGAACGTGTAGCCGCTTGGTGCGGCGATGCCGTGCTCAAGAAGCAGGATGGAGTCCGTCACCAAGCCAGGGCCTGCCGCACCGGTGGCGCCCGTTGGTCCCGCGGCGCCCGTCGAACCCTGTGGGCCAGCGGCACCTGTTGCGCCCTGCGGGCCAACGGGGCCCATGGCACCAGGGATCCCCTGCTGGCCGGCCGGACCCTGCGGCCCCGCGGGACCCTGCAGGCCCATAGGGCCGGCTGGTCCGACGGCACCTGCAGCACCTTGTGGACCCACCGCTCCCGTCGCACCGGTTGCCCCCTGTGGACCTGCCGACCCTGCGGCGCCAGTGGCTCCCTGCGCGCCGGTCGCCCCCTGCGGCCCCACGGCGCCTACGGAACCGGATGGGCCCTGCAGTCCGGTGGCACCCGTTGCTCCCGCAACTCCTGCCAGGCCGGCGGGGCCTGCCGGTCCTTGGGGACCAGTGGGACCGGCAGGTCCGGGTGACCCCTGCATGGAAATGCAGGAAATTGAAAACAGCGTCCCGGCGCCATTTGACCCGCCCAGCGAGGCGGCTCCTATTATCGAACCGTCGGCGAGCTGGGTGAGCGCATAGACCGGGTTGATGCCGTCGGCGCCACCAAAGGTGTGAACCACCGTGAACCCCGTCCCGTCCGGGTTGACGGCATAGACAGTTCCATCGTTGTTCGCACCGCCGATGACGGATATCCCGTATATGCGGCCGTCGGACCCTTGGATCAGGCCGCAATTGAGGTCGCTTCCATCGGTTCCGGCGGAAAAACTATGAAGAATCGTGAATCCGGTCCCGTCCGTCCTGACGGCATAAATATTCCCCGGGAGCACACCGAAAGGGGATCCGCCGGCGCCCGTCGCGTCCGTTCCATATAACCGGCCGTCGCTTCCCTGGACAAGCGGGCCGTTGGGGAAGGCTCCGTCGCTGCCGGCGGTGAAGCTGTAGAGAATGGTGAAGCCCGTGCCGTCCGTATTCATCGCGAACACATGCCCGGGATCGAATTGCACGCCCCCGTTGGCGACACCGTACAGCCGGCCGTCGGTTCCCTGGATGACGCCCCCGACAGGAAGGAAGCCGTCGCCACCGGTGAAATTGTGAAGGATGGCGTAGCCCGTCCCATCCGTGTTAAGGGCGTAGACATCCCCGAAGTTGCTCGACCCGCCATAGTAGGCGACGCCGTATAGGCGGCCGTCGGTCCCCTGGATGAGCTCGCCCACGGGGCTCTCGGTGGTGCCACTGAAGGTGTGCAATGCGGTAAAGCCCGATCCGTCCGTGTTGACGGCGAACAGGACGCCATTGGAGTCGATGGCGCCTGCGTATGAGGCTCCGCGGCAGGCTATCCCGTACAGCCGGCCGTCGGATCCCTGGATCACCCCGGTGGGGTATACGCCGTCACCGCTCCCGGTGAAGCTATGGAGGACCGTGAATCCGGTGCCGTCCGCGTTGATCGAATAGACGTCCCCAAAGAAGCCCGGACCGCCTCCCTGGCCGACCCCGTACAGCCTGCCGTCGGACCCATGGACGATGCCCCCCACTCCACCGGAGGCGCCGCCGCTTCCCAGATAATTGTAAAGTACGGAAAAGGTCGGCGCAGCAACGGCCCAATTGGTACTGCAAAGGCCCGTCATTGCCAGGAATCCAATCTTGAACGCGAGACGGATCGCGGAAAACCCGACGACCGCCGAATCTGAGCCCGGAGGGCGGGGGCGATGCCCCTCAATGCCGATTTTTGATTTCATGGGGAGAAAAAGAGTCCGCAGCGAGTCACCAGGCGCCCATGCGACTGCGGTCCGGGACTGCTGTTATTGGGATCGATCCCAACCGGCAGCCGCATGCATATTCAGCCAAGTCCGTCCTCCCGCGCGTGCCGCGCAGGGCCGTGCGGGATTTGATTCGGCGAGCTGGAACCCGGAATCATTGCGCTCGCTGGTCTGAACTATAGAGCCAAGTTGTCAATATATGCATTGTTAAGTATTAATTAAGGTGTTCCGCCGAGATCGGAGCTTTCCGCCAGGCCGAGCGAGCCGCCGGCCATGACCATCGCAATCGATAGATATCTAATTACTTGCGAAACTGGAATACCTTCGGGATTCCGGCCTGTGTTAACCCTATAGTGTTTTTCCCTGAAGCCTCTTTTCGCGCCAATTGGGGCTTAGCGATTGCGACGCATTCTAGTCTCCTCAACGGCGCCTAGCGCCGGCTTCCTACATTCCAGCCCTCAATACTATCGATTGGCAGGCGCGCCCATTGCCAGCTTGGAGATTTAGGCTTGGAGACGAAGGGACAACGGCGAGCCGGGACCTCCCATCCGATTTGCCGTTTCGTTGCCCACGGCCTTTCGCGCCCCCATCCGTTTCTGCCGCTCAGCGATGGTCTTGCTCTATCGGAGCGGGCAGGCGACCATCCCTGTCGCTTTCGCCCGTGTCGTGTTTGCCCGATCATCGGGCCAATCCCTGAACCGCCAGAACCCGCCTAATGAACGGACGGCAAAGACTCGCCGCATCCCTCGCCCATCGATCCCCTGACCGGGTCGCGGTGGACTTCGGCGCCTCCTTTGTCACGGGAATCCATGTCTCCGCCGTAAACCGGCTGAGGAGGCACCTGCTCGGCGACACGGGGCACCGCGTCAGGGTGATCGAACCCTACCAGATGCTGGGCGAGATCGACGACGAGCTGCGCTCGCTGCTTCCGGTCGACGTGATCGGGGTGCCCGCCCGAAAGTCGATCTTCGGCACGGAGGCCTGCGACTGGAAGCCCTTCACCCTCTTTGACGGCACCGAATGCCTGGTGCCGGGCCAGTTCAACGTCACTCCGGCCGCGGACGGAGGCTGGCACATCTATCCCGAGGGGGACACCTCGGCGCCCGCGAGCGCGCACATGCCCAAGGGAGGGTATTTCTTCGATTCCATCATCCGCCAACCCCCGATCGACGAGGATCGGCTGGACCCCTCGGATAACCTGGAGGAGTTCGGGCTCCTGGATGCGAGGGACATGGCCTTCTACAGCGCCCAAAAGCGCTGGTTCGAGGAGCACGGGGACCTGGGCGCCCTGCTTGTCATCCCCGGGGCCGCCTTCGGTGACATCGCGCTCGTCCCGGCGCCCTTCCTCAAGAACCCGAGGGGAATTCGCGACATCGAGGAGTGGTACGTCTCCACGGTCACGCGGCAGGACTACATCCTCGAGGTCTTCGAGCGGCAGTGCGCCATCGCCGAGCGCAATCTCGCCACCCTGATCGATTTCTTCGGCGACCTCGTCCAGGTCGCCGTCATGACAG
This sequence comes from Opitutaceae bacterium, assembly GCA_003151495.1. GTDB lineage: Bacteria > Verrucomicrobiota > Verrucomicrobiia > Opitutales > Opitutaceae > Palsa-1447. The sequence continues at coordinate 11,468 of PLXR01000042.1, read as the reverse complement.
GCACGGATTTCGGCACCCAGCGGGGACCCTTCATCTCCCTCGGGGCCTACCGCACGCTCTACAAGCCCTTCCACCGCCGCCTCAACGAGATCATCCACCGGGGGTCATCGTGGAGGACGTTCATCCACTCGTGCGGCGACGTCTATCCCCTCATGCCGGACTTCATCGAGGCGGGCTTTGACATCCTGAATCCCGTCCAATGCTCCGCCGCCGAGATGGACCCGGTGCGCCTGAAGAGGGAATTCGGCAGGGACGTCACGTTCTGGGGCGGCGGGATCGACACCCAGCACACGCTGCCCTTTGGCACGCCCGACGAGGTCTACCGGCAATGCAGGGAACGGATCGACATCCTCGCAGGCGACGGGGGCTTCGTCTTCAACGCCATCCACAATGTCCAGGGCCCCACCTCCCTGGAGAACATGCTCGCGATGCTCCGGGCCATCCGCGACAGCGCCGGCTGACCCGGCGACCTCCCCACGACGCATGGCCACCCAACCCCCCCACCCTGCCCCGGCAGTGGCCCTGATCGCGTGCCGCGTGCTCGAGTCCGAGATAGCGGCCCTGACCGCGGGGAGCAGCCATATCGTGCGCCGGGAGTTCCTCGAGATCGGCCTGCACGACCAGCCGGGGGTGCTGCGCTCGCAGCTTTGCCAGGCCATCGCCCGGGCCGAGGAGGACCCGGCGGTGCAGCAGGTGGTGCTCGTCTACGGGCTCTGCGGCCTTGCGCTCGTGGAACTCGGGCCGCGCCGCTGCCCGCTCGTGGTTCCCCGGGCCCACGACTGCATCACCCTCTTCCTGGGAAGCAAGGAGCGCTACGCGGCAATCATGCGCGACCAGCCCGGAACCTATTGGTATTCGCCGGGATGGAACAGGGCCAAGCGGGTCCCCGGCCCGGAACGGGAGGAAAAGCAGCGCTCCGAGTATACCGAGCGATTCGGGGCCGAGGAGGCCGAGGCGCTGCTCGAGATGGAGCGCTCCGCCTTCGCCCAGCACTCCGTCGCCGGCCACACGGACCTGGGGCTTCCAGGAGACGCGGAGCACCGCCTCTACACCGAGCGCTGCGCGCAGCACCTGGGCTGGCGGACGCAGGCGCATCCGGGCGACCCAGGCCTCCTGCGCGACCTGCTGAACGGACCGTGGGACAGCGAACGATTCCTCGTCGTGCAACCGGGCGAAAGGATCGCCCACGCGGTCGACGCCTCGATCGTAAAGGCCGTGCGACCGTGACAGCGCCGCACATCGACGTCCGGACCCCGGACGGGCGGCGCCGCCTCGGGATCGATCCCGGCGATGGCTCCCTGCCGGTGTCGGAGGTGCTCAGGCTCCACGGGCTGCCCCTCAACACGCGCTGCGGCGGCCGCGGATCCTGCGGCGGCTGCGAGATCGAGCTCCTCTCGGGACACCTTTGCCGGGCGGACGGATCCAGGATGAGCGCCGGCGGGCGGACCCGCATAAAGACGTGCCAGGTTCGCCTCGGGCCCGAATCCGTGGAATTGGCCGTGCCGGCGCGCTCGCTGCTCCGCCATGAGCCCGCCATCCTGGCGGAGTTTCGCCTGAATATCCCCTGGGGGCACGATCCCCTGGGGCCGTCGGGACGCTACGGCGCGGCCGTCGACCTGGGCACGACCACGGTCGCCCTGCTGCTGTGCGACCTGGAGAGCGGTTCCGTCGTTGGGCAAGCCTCGGCCTTCAACGCCCAGATCCAGTTCGGCGAGGACGTGATCACGCGCATCCAGCGCTGCAATGGCTCCCCGGAGGCCCTGGGACAGCTCCAGCGGGCCGTTGCCTGTGAAACCCTTGCGCCGCTGCTTTCGGAGGCGTGCGCCGGGGCTGGCGTGGACCCCGCCGACGTCGGCGTCATGACGGTCGCCGGCAACACCACCATGCTGCACCTGCTGGCGGGGGTGGATCCCACGCCCATGGGGATCCATCCCTTCCGTCCAGCTTTCCTCGGGCACCGGGTCCACCCCCCCCGTGATCTCGGCCTGAAGTTCGGCAAGGAGGGGGCCCAGGTGCACCTGCTGCCGGGGCCCTCCGCATATGTCGGCTCGGACCTTGCGGCCGGGCTCGTCGCAACGGGAATGATCTACGACGAGGGACCGTCGCTCCTGATCGACGTCGGGACCAACGGCGAGATCATCGCCAAGGTCGGCGACCGCCTGCTGGGCTGCGCCACCGCCGCAGGCCCCGCCTTTGAGGGAGCCGGGTTGACCAGCGGGATGCGCGCCACCCGCGGCGCGATCGAGCGCATAAGGCTCGGGGGTGACCCGTTTTCGGTGGAACTGGGCCTTATCGGGGGCAGTGGCCCCCCCCAGGGGATCTGCGGCTCGGCCTACGTGGACTTCCTGTGGGAGGCGCGGCGGCTGGGATTCCTGCAGGCAAACGGCCGCTTTGACCCCGCCCTCGGCTCGCGGGCCCCGGAGAACGTGGAATCCGACTCCTATGGCCGCAGGCTCCGGCTCACCCCGAGCGGCTCCCCAAATCCAGCCTGGATCTCGGAGCTCGACATCTCCCGGCTCCTGCAGGCAAAGGCCGCCATCGCCGCGGGAACGGCCATCCTGCTGGCGCTCGTCGGCAAGGCGCCGAGCGACATCAAGAGCGTCTATCTGGCCGGGGGATTCGGCTTCCACCTCTCATTGGAGCACGCCATCGGCTGCGGACTCCTGGCCGGCTTCAGGGAAGAACAGATCCAGGTCGTGGGAAACACGTCCCTTGGCGGCGCGTTCCTCGCCCTGAACGACCAGAGCCTCCTGGAGGAGATGGCGGGCGCGGCCCGCCGCATGGAGACCGTCGAACTCAACCTGCAGCCGGGGTTTGAGGACGCCTACATCGACAACCTAATCCTTGCCTGACAGCGGCCTCCAATCCCTCCACAGTGTCTGAGGCCGGGCCAGCGCCCAAGACCCCCACCCCGGACCCCACCGCCGCATGACCACCCTCGAACTCCTGGCCCAGGCTGTCATCACCGGGAAGAGCAAGGACGCCAAAGCCCTCGCCCAGAAGGCCCTTGATGAGGGATCCAAGCCCGGCGACATCGTCGACAAGGCGCTCGTCCCCGCGATGGCCGCCGTGGGCGAGAAATTCAAGGCGAACGAGATCTTCGTTCCCGAGATGCTCGTGTCGGCCCGGGCGATGAAGGAGGCCATGGCCGTCCTTGAACCCATGCTTCTCGCCGCCGGCATCACCCCAAAGTACACGGCCCTGATCGGCACCGTCCAGGGGGACCTCCACGACATCGGCAAGAACCTGGTGGCCGTAATGTGGAAAGGGGCCAACTTCCGCGTCATCGACCTCGGCTCCAATGTGCCCGCTGCAAGGTTCGTCAGCGCGATCATGGAGCACAAGCCCCACGTCGTGGGCCTCTCCTCGCTGCTCACGACGACCATGCCCGCCATGGTCGAGACCGTCAAAGCGATCCGCTCCTCGGGGTGCCCTCCGGTAAAGATCATCGTGGGGGGCGCTCCCATCAGCCAGGCGTTTGCCGACGAGANNCCCATCCTGATGCAGTTCGCCGCCGAGTACATCGGCTCCAACTACGGCGCCTTCGCCTCGGACCACCGCGTCCTCGTGGAGGCCAATCTCCGGTGCGCCGCGGACTTCGGGATCGACCAGCTGAGCGCCATCTCGGATCCGTACCGGGAGACGGCCGGGTTCGGGGCTCCCATCGAATTCCCGACGAATGGCGTCCCGATCTGCCTCAAGCCGCCCCTGGAGGATGACATGGACCTCTCGAAGCTGCCGCGCCCCGATCCCCTGAAGGCGGCGCGCATGCTTGACCGCATCGAGGCCGTGCGTTCCTACAGGGCCCGGGCCGGCGAACGGTATTCCATCATGGGCTGGGTCGAGGGGCCCGCCGCCGAGGCGGCCGACCTCCGGGGGGTCGCCAACTTCTTCATGGATCTCCTGGACGACCCCGGCTACGCGGACGCGCTGATGGGCCGCTGCGTCGAGACTGCGATCGACTTCGCAGGCGCCCAGGCCGAGGCCGGGGCCGACACGATCGGGATCGGCGACGCCGTGGCCGGCCAGGTATCGGCGAAGGCCTACGAGTCGCTCATCCTGCCCCGCGAGCGCCAGCTGGTGGAGGCGCTGCACGGGATGAACGTCAAGGTGAGGCTTCACATCTGCGGGAACATCACCCACCTGCTCCCGGGCATCGCGACCCTAGGCGCCGACATCGTCGACATCGACCACCCGGTGAGCCTTGCTCAGGCCCGCCGCGTCCTCGGGCCGAAGGTCGTGCTCTCGGGCAACATCGACCCGGTGGCCGGCGTGATGCGCGGCACCCCCGACTCCATCGCGGCCACGGTTCGCCGGTGCTATGCGGACGCCGGCAGCCCTTTCTTCGTGAATGCCGGGTGCGAGATCCCTGCGTCGACGCCTCCCGAGAACCTGGCGGCGCTCTGCAGGCCTGTCACCCCTTGAGCGGCGGCGGGAACCGCCGCTCCGCCTACCGGAACAGGTCCACCCTCCGCCGGATCTCCCTCGTGTGCTCCGGGGTGCTCCCGCAGCACGATCCGATGATCGAAACGCCGGCCTCCAGGGCGGCAGGAACCTCGCGGCCCATGTCGGCGGGACCCTGCCTGTAGACCGCCCTGTTGTTTTCCATGGCCGGACGACCCGCGTTGGGTTGCACCATGACCGGCAGGCTGCAGCTGCTCCCGTAGATTAGCGCGACCCGGGAAGCACCCTGCATGTCCATTCCGGTTCCACAGTTGAGTGCCACGACATTTGCACCCCGTTCCTCGACAAACCTGGCCGCCTGCTCGGGCGAGACGCCCATCATGGTGCGATAGGACGTCTTGTCCTGCATCAGGTCATAGGCCAGCGAGGCGATCACGCATGCCGCCCCAACCCTCTTCGCCGCGTCAATGGCAAGGCCGAGCTCCTCAAGGGCCGTCTGTGTCTCGATGATCACGGCATCGACGCCGCTGCCCACGAGCGCGGCGGCCTGCTCCTCGAGCGCCTGGGTCGCCTGCTCCGCGGAGAGTTCCCCGTAGGGCTCAAGCAATGCACCCAGTGGGCCAATGTCGCCCAGCACGAAGCCCGGCTTGGCGCCGAAGGCCCTGCGTGCTATCTCGGCCCCCGCCCGGTTGATCGCCAGGAGCTCCTTCTCCAGCCCGTGCTGGGCAAGGATGATCCGGTTTGCCCCAAAGGTGTTCGTGATCAGGCAATCGGCACCGGCCTCGACATAACGGCCCTGGATCGCAAGCACCCGGTCCGGGTGGCTCAGGTTCCAGGCCTCGCCGCATTCTCCCTGTCCAAGGCCGGCAAGGACAAGCTCCGTCCCCATCGCCCCGTCACATACGAGGCGCCGCCCAGCCGCGATCTCCTGCATGAGGTTACTTTTCATCGGGGTTGTGGAAATGCGTCCCGGATCGAGGCAATCCCATCTCACCGGCTATCGCAAAAACAAAGCGCGTCGATTCGTCCCCGCTGAACCAAACGGCCGCCCAACGCTCGTTCCCCATTGCGCACGCCCAGCAGGGCCCGGGCACGGTGCGGCGACAGGCCCGCTGTCAGGGCGCAGCGGTCCTGCCTCCTTGAATTCCCTCAGGTTTACCGCCTCAATTCGCCGCTATGGACGATGGCCGCCTCGACAAGCTGCTCTGGAGCCTGCGGGTGTTCAAGACGCGCCCGCTGGCCACGGACGCCTGCCGCGCCGGCCATGTGCTTGTGGGGAAGCTGGAAGCCAAACCGGGGCGCTCGGTCCACCCTGGCGAAATCCTTGTCGTCCGAGTCGGCGCTGTCACCCGCACACTGAGGGTCTTTGCGGTGCCGCGCTCCCGAGTCAGTGCGCGCCAACTAACGGAGTTCATGACGGACCTGACCCCGGCTGCCGAGTACGAACGCGCTAAGCAGGCCGGCATCGAGCACATGCTAGCCCGAAAGAGGAGCACGGGACGCCCTACAAAGAAGGAGCGTCGCGATATCTCGGAGCTGTTCGGGCTCTAATGCAGTGGGTCGCGTGATTGCGGTTAGCAACTAAAGACCGTTATGTATACGCTGCCTTCGGCCTCCAAACCGTGGTAGAGATTCGACTCACGTAACCCACTACCTATCTATGTGGTGCTCGAGGCGAGACTCGAACTCGCATGCTTTCAAGGCACAGGCTTCTGAGTTCGTCATAACTCACTCTCGCTTATCTATTTATCTCTGAAGCGTTACGTCGTGTTGCGAACGAAAACGACGCTAAAGCCGGTTGTATCTGTCAATGTATGTGTCAATGAAACGCCCGAGCGATTCATCGGTAACGGCACAGAATTCGAAAACCTGTGGTCTTACGAAGGTCATTCCGCTGCGGACCGCTCCATCTCTCGCATCTTGAATGTCTGTCGGCAGCTGGGCCGTTTCGAGTAATTCACGCAACCCCAGAAGTCCCCATCGCTTCCCGTCCGCCGGACCATTTTTACATCGCACCGAGGGCACGTCGGCGTCGTGTAATCTCCGGCGGTAATTCTGCGCAGTATCTCGGTGCGATCCGACTCGGATAAGGCATTGATCTTGCTCAGCATATCGCGGCCAGTCAGTAGGATCATCTCCTTACCCTGAGCAAAACAGAGAGCTTCTTCTGTGAACTCGCCTGTTGTGACAAAGTATCCTCTTTGAATCCTGTCGCTGGCCATCACCCCGAAGAGTTCCCGGACCGGCTTAATACCAACTTTGTATTGGTGCCACGCCTTACATTGGACGTAGGCAAACGGAGTGGGATCGCCTTTCTTCGAAACAAGAACGTCTACGCCGCCATCGGCACCCACCCTCGAACGCTTGGCATCCAACCCAGTCTTCTGAATGTACCAAGTCACCAACTCCTCAAAACGTCGCCATTCCAACGCGTCTAGCAGCTCCTTAGACATTGCGGTCCGATCTTTATCCGCCAGTGAGCTCTCGCAACCTTCATCCTCGATAGGCGGCCGCCGAAAACTAAAAAACGCTGGAGTCTGAGGTTGGGTCGCCGCTTTGCTTTTAGGCTGTGTCTTTTCGACGGCGGATCTACCAGACCGAAAGAAGGGTTCTTCCTGTGCGACGCGTTGAGGAGCGGTGTTAGGCACGCCCCTTGATTCTCCGGTCTTCGCGTCGCGATAATGTCGAAATAATACCCATCCAATGAAGATCACCAGTGATATCCCTATTCCGACGAACAGTAATTGCAGAATTCCCGCGAACACGGCCCGCACACCGGGGACAGCGATGCAGGCCACGACGATCAACCCAACAAACCCAGCCGCCGCACTTACGAGTTTCTCCGTGTGATCCCTTCGATGTCGACGGCGCATCGCAACAGAATGCACACAAAGCCTTTCTTAGTCGATTCTAAGGAGAATCGCTTTATCGAGTCGCTTTTGGAGTCCGTACGAAAAGGCGGAATTGCCCTACTGGAACCTCCGGGCAATCCATCGGTAAAGGCACAGGTGTCGAGCACCTCTGCCCCTAGTATCTCGACTAATCCGACAAAATGCTACTGGTACACGTGCGATATCGGGATTCCCAACGGGTCGTATCGCTTTTTATCCAGCGTATTTGATCGCTTTTAGATGATCCTCAGCCGCTGCACCGAGTCGCGCTCGGATAAGCGTAAAATACTCTAACCATAGGGTCCCGGCGTTTGCGGTAAACATACGCCGCGCAAGAATAGTTACAACTTGCTCAGGCGGAGTTCCCAACATTCGCGTCCTCGTTTGCGAGATTAGTTTCTCCAATTGGGCACTCACTATTCGACGCCCTCGTTTGAGGCGCGGGCAATTTAGATTATAATGAAGGATAGTCTGCTCGATCAGACTCCTCGTCGGCATTCTATGATCTTTTGGAATTGAAATAGAGTCACAATTGCCGTGCGCCTTTATTAAACCATTGGACTCATAATCAAAAATTATTGGGGAATGGGGAACGTAATCCGGAGATAGCAATTGACCCTCATGAGCGACTGGCAATTTACCCGTAGCAATTTGCCGCTCTTTGAATGAGTCACAGCTGAGGTTATCTGGAAGCGGAGGTAGATAATATATGGCATTTGCCGCAACGCCACCAGCAGGTCGAAGAGATCCTCCGTTGCAAACTATCCAAAGATTACTCCACTCCAAAGCCCAATTTGTCGTACCACTTTGATCGGATTTAGAATGGTAATGTTCCACTCTCTGCTCATTTGCACTCGCGGCTATGCCTGCCGGATCTAAACTTTTTGAGATTCGAATCTCGCAATAGGCGCAAAGCCCTCTTTGCCCTCTTACTAATGCAGTCTTTATTTCCGAATAGGCAACTTGCCCAGAGTTGAGAGCGTCATTCCTCATCTGCTCCCAGGTCGCATTAGGTAGAGCTACTCGGAATGCTCTTAGAGAATTCGGTTCGGTCTCTCTTGCACAGCTCTTCATTTCCCCGCTTCCCAGTCCAGATTTTCGAGCTTTAAATCTGCCTCTAACAAACTGGGCTCATTCCCCTGACTCCATTGGTCAAGTATAGCCCTGAGATCGAGCGCATGACCCGTTTTCCCCTTACGTTCGTCGACTAGCCGCAAGTAGTCATCGAGAACCTTGGCTATTGGTCTATTAAGCGGGCGGGGCGATACAAAGAAAACTTCTTCCAAAATTCGTTGCGCTTCGGCTCCGTCTGTGCCCGGCGGTGAGGAATGAAGAATTCCATCTTTGATTATCCGAATACTCTCGGCGGGGGTAGTTGAAAGAACCTGCGGGCTATGGGTAGTGACGATAAACTGGGTGTGTGGAAACGCCCGCATTAGGTCAGGAATCACACGCTGTTGCCATGAGGGGTGGAGATGAAGGTCGACCTCATCGATTAACATGATCGCCGGCGCTAGTGCCGGTCCATTGCCAAAATTGCCAACGTCGAGAATCTCGGGCACCTCCGGCGGCCCAGGCTGCCATTTATTAAAATACTCTATCGCGCGGCTATATTCGGGCAATTCTGTAACATCGAACTTATCTAGATGAGGATTGGCTATAGCTAGACGCCGAGAGAAATCCATGCCAAGGGCCAACATACTTTGATATCCTTGACTCAATTGATCGACAGACAACTCGCTTGGGCCGTTCTTAGCACTTACCACAAATTTGTGCCTTCGATTAAATCGAGGATAAATGAAGCCGCCACCGAGGAGAATCTCTATCGTACTACGCACCTGGTCTAAAGACGGGAAAGTGTAGTAATCCTCGCCTTTCGAATCTTTGTTTGCCCTCAACTCTGCTGCTTCTTCGTCGTTGAACCACATCAACATTTCCTTGAAATCGCTGAGGACATTGAGAGCACCTAACAACGCCGAGGTCGGAAATTCGTAGTTTGCATTGTTCTTCTTGGATCTACGGAGTCGCTCGGGTACCTCAATTAATCCGCGACGCGCTCCATAATAGGCAAAGACGGGTATTGTTACCGGCCTTTGCGCCGCGATATCATCCAGTATACCAGTAAAGGTGGGAAGGGCATTCGTACTAACTCTATATTCCGGCTGTTTGCCTTTTGATCCAGGGCGCCATTGATCCCATTCACGCCCGTCAGCAGTTTCTAGTATAATCTGCGAGTAATCACTTGCTCGCCATCGTGGCTCTGCATCCGAGGCATTCTGCAATCGGAGGTGAAAGTCTGAGTCCTTGATCGCCGGTCCGGCCAACCTTTGGTTAGCTGAAGACAACGCTCGAGCTACTTGCGCTAAACCAATTGCGATTCCGTCAAGAACGGCAGTCTTTCCTCCTCCGTTTTCGGCAACAAGGACTGTTAGTCTTGGATGCAGCGGAACCTCTAGAGACTCGAAGCACCTAAAATTGTTTAACTTGATCTTAGAGAGATGCATGGAGATCGCTGGAAAGCAGCTGATAGTAGTTTCGCGCGGGGGACAAGTCAGCTCATAAGATTCACTCTCAAATCGATTACAGGAGATCGAGTTCTTCTGCAATAACCCATCTGTCCGCATCCAAGCTCAAATATGCCTTCGCCCGTTTCCTCAAAATAATTCGGTACTAATTCTTCATTATTGTGCGGGCAAGGAGTTTAACACTGCGGAGAGGCAACTTGTTGTCGATTGGACCTAGCGAAGCAAAGGCCTTCACAAACGCACCAAACCTCCGGTCACGGTGTGTTTTGACGGAGGGGGCTTCAGGCGGCGACGGCGAGCATGAGGAGGTCGGGCTGGGCGGAATCGGTTTCGAGATAGCGGGCGGTCGTGGCGGGGCTCGTGTGCCCCACAATCCGCTGGGTGGCTATCAGGTCATGGTTCGATGCCTTGTAGATCCGCCCGACGAAGGTCTTCCGGAGGCTGTGGGTCGAAATCCGGGTCGTGTCGATCCCGCAGCGCCTGCAGGACTCCGTCAAGACCCGGAATACCGCGCTCCGGTCCATTGGCTCGCCGTGCACCTGGGTGGTCGAGAAGAGCGCCCTGTCGGGGTTGTCGCTCCCGACCTTGGCCAAGGGCTCCCGAATTGCTTCCCTAACCGGCTCGGCAATGGGAACCCAGCGCCCGCGGACCGAACGGTGGTACGCTCCCCTGCCCCCTTTCAGATTGCGGCGAGCGATGGTCAGCTCCCTGGCCACCTCGGTACCGGTCCAGACGTCGGGGACACGGAGGGCCAAAAGCTCTGAGATACGGTAGCCTGAGCCGCAGCCGAGCTTTAGGAGGACGAGGTTGCGGGTCTTGCCAACGGCGGAGAAGTGGACGGAGAGGAGGGAGAATTTGGGCTCGGTGAAGGGACGGACGCTCATGGCACAAGATGGTCGCCCTAAGCCTCCGCAAATTTCTTTATGAGATTTGGATTGGTGGTTTAAGGATTCACTAAATCGAGCCCAGCTCAGCATGGCCGGGTTTTTCTAGCCGTAATCTGCTCGGTTAATCATTGTTCCCCCTCGGTGGCGTGCCTGCGCTATTCATGAAAGCTTGGCGAGCGTTGCGGCAACCGCGCGAAAATTTGCCAGACCGGCTTCGATATTCTCGATAATCTCGTCGGCGAGGATGGCGGGTTCGGGGAGGTTGTCCAAGTCAGCGAGGCTGTCGTCCTTCAGCCAGAAGAGGTCGAGGCTGGTCTTGTCACGCGCGACTAGCTCGGCGTGGGTGAACTTGCGCCAGCGGCCCTCGGGATATTTTTCCGGATGCCAGGTCTCTTTGCGCTTATGGCGGTTCTGGGGGTTGTAGCACGCGATGAAGTCGGCGAGATCCTCGAAACGGAGAGGCTTCCGTTTCAGGGTGTGATGAATGTTGGTCCGGTAGTCGTAATACCAGACTTCCCCCGTCGCGGTCTCCTTGCTCGCAGGACGGTTATCGAAGAAGAGCACGTTGGCCTTCACGCCTTGGGCGTAGAAGATGCCCGTGGGTAACCGCAGGAGTGTGTGAACATCGCACTCGTGCAGGAGCTTGCGGCGAACCGTCTCTCCGGCTCCTCCTTCGAAGAGAACATTGTCCGGCACAACTACTGCCGCCATGCCGTTGATCTTCAGCAGCGTCTTTACGTGCTGGACGAAGTTGAGTTGCT
>PLXR01000086.1 GCA_003151495.1 Opitutaceae bacterium | reverse complement strand
TTTGCGGCCTCGGCCTCGCCCTCGGGCTTGGCGGGCGGCACGGGGGCCGCCTCGGGATAGGTGTAGGGATTCCTGAGGCTCAGGAGGTAGGCCACAAGCGACTCGGCGCGCGCCGTCGGGACGATTTCCCAGCCCGGCTTCGGCTCGAGGCTCCCGACAAGCCTCAGGGCCCTGTCCGAGGGCTGGGCGTCCACGCCGACCTCGCGCTTCTCGAAGAGGAACCGGTAGGGCGGCATGCCCGCCGAGCCCGCATAGAGCATCTGGAGCAGGTCCGCCGAGTCCATCGGCGGCTTCCTGTCGGCGAGGTTGGCAAGGTCGGGACCCGTGCGCGAGAGGCCGAGCTGCGGACGGGGCTGGTAGATGTAGTCGCGGGCGACGCTCTGGCGCTCGCCCCAGCCGCGCTCCTTGTCGGAGCCGAAGCCGGGCCGGCGGACCTGCTGGGTGTGGCAGGCGGCGCAGCCGAGGTCCCGGTAGACGAGCTGCCCCTGCGCGGCCGCCCCGGGCATCCACTGCGGGAACGCCGTCCCCTCGGAGTCGTCGTAGAAGGGGGCGAGCGAGCCGAGCTGCGCGTTCGAGCCGAGGACGATCCCCGCCCAGGAGATCGCGAGGGCGCCGAACATGCCGAGGAAAAAGTAGAAGTTGTTCCTCACGGTGCGTGGGTCTCCTGGGCCTGGGCCGGCCTGAACCATGCCGGCGAGGAGAGGTTCATCACCTCGCACGACGTCCCGTACAGGTTGGCGAGGAAGGCGATGTTCCCAAGGAGGAGGACGCCCTGGGCCGCGGTGGCGCCCACAAGCGCCATGCGCGCGTGGGCGGTGATCGCCGCGAAGGCGACCGAGGGGTCCAGGAGCTCGCTGCTCTGCGACACGCCCGCGGCGCACAGGGAGCCGAGGAGGAGGAGCACGCCCGCGGCGGTGAGGACCAGGTGGGCGCGGACCAGGCCCGCGTTGAGCCATGCCTTGCCGGTGATCCGGGGAAGCGCGAAGTAGATCCCGCCGAAGAGGAGCGTCGAGGCCGCGCCGTAGAGCGCCAGCTGCTCCTGCGCGCGGTCAAAGTAGGTGAACTGGGTGCGAAGCGCCACGGCGTGGAACGAGGTGATCGCGTCGCCCATGGCGCCCAGGACGTAGGCGGTGAGGCCGAAGGCGATGAACTTCAGGGCTATCCCCCCGCCGGTGTAGGCGCCCCTCAGGTTGAGCAGGACGATGAACGTGTGGAAGAAGAGGAGCGCGCACGACACCACGGCGACGGACGGGATCCACGCGGGGACGGGCCCCCCGACAAGGTGGCGGCCCCCGGTGAGGCCCCCGACGACCACCAGGCACCAGAAGCCGAGCGACGCGAACTCGTAGGACGGGAGCACCCTGCCGGTCACCTTCGGGACCACGTAGTAGGCCGCGGAGAGCGCGAGCGGCGCCAGCCAGAGCGTCCAGACGCACTGGGCGTACCAGCCCGCCACGATCGGCTGCAGCACCCCTCGGACCGGGGAGGAGAAGAGCATCACGTGGGCGATCGAGAGGAACCAGGGGAAGAGGAAGAGCGCCGCGGCGGCGTACCAGTGCGAGGCGTACGACACCCTGCGCAGCCGGCCCGCCCAGGCGAGGAGCCCGGGCACCGCGATCGCGGCGTAGGAGAAGAGGAGCAGGAGCTGGGCGTAGCCGGGAAGCCCGAGGAGCTGGAAGCCGGTCGCCTCGCCGAGCGCCACCCCGGCCAGGGCCCCGAGGACGCCCAGGTTCCAGAACAGCACCCCCCCGAGGGCCCAGTTCTGGCCGCGCAGGGGCTCCCCCGAGAGGCGGCCGAGGACCCAGGTCGCGAGCGCGAGGCCCGCGTTGGCGAGCCAGCCGTAGACGAAGGCCGTCTCGGCGAGCTCGACCGTCCGGCCGTAGGTGAAGAGCGGGCAGGCCGCCATGAAGAGGGGCGTGTGCACCTGGATCGACGCGATGAGCGACAGGGCCCCGCTGACGACCAGCCAGCACGCCGCGGACATCAGGAGGGCGAGGATCGGCCAGCGGGAGGCGGAGTCGGAGGATGAATATTCGCTCTTCATCGTCATTTGCCCTGGTGCTCCTCGACCACGAGCTGCATGGCCCTCTCGATCGGGAGCTGGACGACCCCCGCCTTCTGGTCGACCCAGTCGTAGGTCTCGGCCTGGTGCGCCTGCCGGTCCCTGAGCTTCTCCAGGGCGTCCCTGCGGGTCGCGGGCGTGGCCCTCCATGCGAGCTCCTTCGACAGGTTGTCAGGGGCCTCGTTCTGCGGCGCCGGGGTCCTGTGGTGGGTCGCCACGCGCAGCGTCACGACCCCGAAGAGCGACAGGAGGACGAAGATGGCGAAGACCGCCAGCAGGGAAACGGGCCGCGGTGCGGTGGCGTCCGGGTCAGTCATGGTGGTTGAGGCACTCGGCGATCCGGGGGTCGCGGATGGGGATCAGCTTCGTGGTCGGGAAGCTCCGCAGGTAGGCCGCGATCGCGATCCCTCCGACGCCCACGACCGAGGTCACCGCCCAGAGGAGGTTGATCGAGAGGAAGGGCTGCGGGTTGCCCTGGGCGTCCTGGAGGGCGGGCAGGATGTTGTACGAGAGGTCGACGAAGATGACAAGGAGCACGAGGTAGGCGATGCGCCGGATGGTGCGGTGCGTGACCTTGTAGCGGTAGGAAAGGAGCAGCAGGAACGGCAAGAGGAAGTTGCCGAACACGAGGAACAGGCTCACGTACCACCAGTCCCCGAACTCGCGGATGTTGTACCAGAAGGTCTCCTCCGGGACGTTCGCGTTCCAGATCAGGAAGTACTGGGAGAACGAGATGTAGGCCCAGAAGACCGTGAAGGTGAGCATCAGCTGGCCGATCGCCCAGAGGTGGTCGGTCTTGAGGATCCCCTTCAGGTCGCCCCGGTTGTAGAGCCAGAGCATCATGAGGACCCCGCACGAGAGCGCCCCGCGCATGCAGTTGGCGAAGAACCAGACGCCGTACATGGTCGAGAACCAGTGGTACTCCAGGCTCTTGAACCAGTAGATCGCGGCGCCCGTGAGGGTTAGGGCGACGATGGGGATCCCAAATCCCGCGGTCTTTCCGTTCATCCGGGTCCACTTGACGTCGCCGTCGGAGTCCTGGGTGAAGGAGGCCCGCCTCAGCCTCGAGGAGATCCAGATCCAGAGCCCGAAGAACACGACCGACACGACCGTGAAGAGCGGGACGTTGAGGAACGCGTGCTTCTTCACGTAGAGCAGGTCGTCCTTCACGTGGTGGCCGCCGATGATCTGGTGCTCGGGGTTCATCCAGGGCCAGACCAGGTCGTGCTTGCCCAGGAACGAGGCGGCGACAAGCGGCAGGAAGAGGAGGAGGAGCCAAGGGAACGCCGCGACGCCGTGCTCGTACTGCCTTCGCAGCACGGTCGACCACTGGGCGTCGAAGATGTGGTGGATCAGGATCATCATCAGCATCCCGATCGCCACCGCGGTCCAGAAGCCGATCCCGACGAGCCAGGCCGTCGCGACGACGTGCGCGTCCGAGACCAGGATGCCGAGCGCGGTCGCCGCGATGCCCGCCAGGCCGATCCCGAGCGCCTTCGTTGAGTCGGGTTTGCTCATCTGATTCCCAGGTCCTCCCTGTGGTCGGCCGGGACGTCGGCAAGGGTGCCCGTCTGGGCCTTCTGCAGGGCGCGGACGTACGCGATCACGGCCCATCGGTCGGCGGGGGCGATCTTGTCGGCGTAGGTGTTCATCTGGCCCTTGCCGTTGGTGATCGTGTTGAAGATCTCGCCCTCGGCCATCTTGCGGATGCGGTCGTCGTGGTAGGTCGGCACGGCACCCATGCCGTACTTCTTGGTGATCCCG
>PLXR01000141.1 GCA_003151495.1 Opitutaceae bacterium | reverse complement strand
CCGGGTCGGCGGCGTCGGCCGTCGCGCGGCACAGGAAGCGGCCCTCGCGCCCCGCGGCCAGCCCCCCCCCGCTCACCCCCACGTGGACGCGGCCCCCGGGTCGCCCGCCCTCCCCGGAGATCAGGACGTCGCCCTCGAGCTCGACGCCGTCAAGGGAGAGGTTCGTGGGCAGGTCGAACACGGCCAGAACGCCCGCGAGGGCGCGCGCCGGCGCGTTCCCGCCCGGATCGGCCGGGAGCGCGGCCGAGGCTCCCGCGGGGGCGAGGTCGAGGACCCATCCGCGTGCGACAAGGCGCCCGAAGTGATAACCCCTGCCGAGCCACGCGGAGATGAGCCCGACGTCGGCGTCAACCTCGGGCGCCGTGAGCACGCCGCCCTGCGACACCATCCTCAGGCCCTCGAGCGACGCGCGGCCGGGCCGGAGCGCAACACGACCGACGGACACGCCCGGCCACCTCCCGGAGGCGATCGCCTTCCCGGCGGCCCAGGTCTGCACCGGCGGGCAGAGCGCGGCGCCGATCCCGATCGCGACCGCCGCGGTGGGACCCACCAGGAGGAGCAGTTTGCGCTTGGCGGTCATGGGTGTCGGCGGTCCAGCTTCCCCCGCCTGGGGTGCCCCGTGGCCGGGCTCAGGGCCTGACCAGGGCGTCGCTCAGGCCGACGGCCTTCCTTACGTTCGCCAGGGCCACGAGGTAGTTGTAATTGGCCGTCAGCTGGTCGGTCTTGGCCTGGGTCAGCGAGACCTGCGAGGTGAGTACGTCAAGCTGGGTGGCGGACCCGGCGTGGAACTTGGCCTCGGCAAGGCGGAGCGCCTCGGCGGCCTGCTCGATCGTCTGGCCCGACGCCGTCACGAGCTCGCCGGCCTCCTGCAGCGACGAGAGGGCCTGCCGTACCTCGACGTCGACCTCGAGTTCCTCCGCCGCCCTCGAGAGGCGGGCCTGCTCAAGCAGCGACTTGGCCTGGCGGACCTTCCCGACCGTCGCCCGGCCGTCAAAGATGGCCCAGTTGGACTGGAGCCCGAACAGCCAGCCGTTCGCCGTCGCGCTCCCGAGCGAGTTGTTGACGTAGCTGAACCCGTCCCACTGGTAGGCGCCGAAGGCCTGGAGGTTCGGGTAGAAGGTCGACCGGGCGGTCGTGACCGACTGCTCCCCTGCCGCCTCGAGCTTATCGAGCTTCTGCAGCTCGGGCCTGTGCTCGTGCGCCGACGCGATGGCCGAGTTCATGTCGTAGCTCACGGTCTCGAAATTCAGGTCGCCGACCACCTCGGGGAGCGGGGACGAGCCGGGGCTTCCGAGGGCCTGGCGCAGCTGCTCGATGGCGATGCGGTAGAAGTTGCGCGCGGTGATCAGGGTGGGCTGGGCGTTGGCGAGGAACACCCTCGAGCGCAGGACCTCGAAGTTCGAGACGGTCCCCGCCTCGAACTGGTTCTTCGTGTCCTCGAGCTGGTGCTCGTAGAGGCGGACGTTCTCCTCGTCCACGCGGATCTTCTCCCTGGCGAGGATCACGTTGTAGAACTTGGTCCGCACCTCGAGCAGGGCTGCGTCGATCACCGTCTGCAGGTCGAGCGCCGCGGCGTCGCGCGAGAGCTTCGCTCCCTTGACTGCCGAGGTGACGCCGCCTCCGGCGAAGAGGGTCTGGGTCGCCTTGAGCTCCAGGTCCCAGAGCTCGTTCGACGCGGGGAAGATCTGGGAGACCTGCGGGGCGTTCCTCTGCCACTGGCCCTGGGCCGAGACATTCGGGATCCGCTGGCTGCTCACCTGCACGATGACGCCCTCCTGCAGGCGCACGGTCTCGCGGGCCTGGCGGATCGCGTAGTTGTGGTCCAGGGCGTAGCCGATCGCCCCCCGGACATCCAGCGGCGAGGGAAGCTCCGCGTCGGCCGGGGCCGCGCGGGACGGGACGATCGCAAGGGCCAGGGCGGCAAATGCCAGGGGGAGGTTTTTCATGCGTGGGCGGGTTTGAGGGCGCCTTCCGGCAGGCTTGCGGCCACCTCCCGGGCGCGGCCCTCGGAGTGGTCCTTCGCGATCAGGATGTAGATCGAGGGCAGGACAAGGAGCGTGAAGAAGGTGCCGATCGACATTCCCCCGACAAGGCAGAGGCCGATCGAGTTCCTCGCGGCGGCGCCCGCGCCGGAGACGAGGGTGAGCGGGAAATGCCCGGCCACGGTCGCGACGCTCGTCATGAGCACCGGCCTCAGCCGCGTCAGCGTCGCGTCGTGGATCGCCTCGAGCTTGGTCTTCCCCTCGAGCTGGAGCCTGTTGGCGAACTCGACGATCAGGATGCCGTTCTTCGCGATCAGGCCCACGAGCGTCACCAGGCCGACCTGGGAGTAGATGTTGAAGGTCGTCGTCCAGCCGTCCGTGAAGAACGGCATGTTCGGGTTCGGGAACTTCAGGAACATGAAGATCGCCGATCCGAATATCGCGAGCGGAACGGACCCGCCGAGGATGACGAGCGGGTCGCGGAAGCTGTTGAACTGCGCCGCAAGAACGAGGAAGATGAGCGCGACCGCGAGGCCCATGGTCGTCCAGAACTTCGCGTTGCCGCCCTCAAGCCTGAGCTGCCGGGACTCCCCGGTGTAGTCGATCCTGTAGCCCTTCGGGAGGATCTTCGCGCCCTCGGCCTCGAACACCTTGAGCGCATCATCGAGGGGCATCCCGGCGACGGCGCTTAGGGTGACCGAGTTCTGCTGCTGGAACCGGTTGAGCGAGCGCGGGATCGTCGAGTTGCGGATCGTGGCGATCGTGCTGAGCGGCACCAGGGCGCCCCCCGGGCCGGTCACGTAGATCTTGCTCAGCTGGTCGGGGTTGAGCCGGTCCTCGCGCCTGACCTGCGGGATCACCTTGTAGCTTCGCCCCGAGATGTTGAACCAGTTGACGTAATTGCCTCCCATGGCCGCCGACAGGTCGTTGCCCACCTGCTGGAGGTTGAGGCCGAGCGCCGCGACCTTGTCGCGGTCGAGCACGACCTCCGCCTGGGCGGCGTCGAACTTCATGTCGATCAGCGGCGGGAAGTAGAACCGCTTTGTCTCCATCGCCTTGTCGGCCAGCTGCTTGGCGAAGGAGAGGATCTCCTGCGGGTCGGCCGTTGAGGTGAGCACGACCTCGATCGGGAACGTGCCGCCCCCGGGCAGGGCCGGAGGCTGGACAAGCTGCATCTGGATCCCCGGGATCACCGACACCTTTGGTTGCATCTGCGCGAGGATCGACTTGATCGGCCGCTTGCGCTCACCCCAGGGCTTCGCGACAAGGCCCGCGATCGCCTGGTTCGGGGAGGTGATCTGGAAGACGAAGTTCGTGTCCTTGTCCGAGGCGTAGGCCTTCTCGACGGCGACCGCGGAGGGGATGTTCTGGTCGAGCGTCGCGTTTGCGGCCGTGGTTCCGATCCCGAAGAGGACCCCCTGGTCCTCCGCGGGGGCGAGCTCCGAGGGGGCCATCTTAATCATAACGACGGCGCTCAGGCTTATTAGGCACCAGACCGCGTAGATCGCCCCCCGGTGGCCGAGCGTGAACTCGAGGATCTTCGAGTACCCGCGCCGCACCCGCTCGAAGGTGTGGGTGACGACTCCGGCAAAGCCCTTCTCCTCGTCTCCCGCCCTCAGGAAGTTCGCGCACATCATCGGCGAGAGGGTGAGCGCGACGAACCCTGAGATCGTGACGGCGCCGGCAAGCGTGAACGCGAACTCCCGGAACAGGGAGCCCGTGAGCCCGCCCTGCAGCCCTATGGGTGCGTACACGGAGGCAAGGGTCACGGTCATCGCCACGATCGGGCCCACGAGCTCGCGGGCGCCCTTGAGCGCCGCCTCTAGGGGCGTCAGGCCCTCGGCAAGGTGCCGCTCGACGTTTTCAACGACGACGATCGCATCGTCGACCACGAGGCCGACCGAGAGCACGATCGCCAGGAGGGTCAGCAGGTTGATCGTGAACCCGAACACCTGCATCAGGAAGATGGCGCCGACCAGCGAGAGCGGTATCGCTACGATCGGGATCAGGACCGACCGCACCGAGCCGAGGAACAGGAAGATGACGATGACGACGATGAGCAGCGTGTCCCCGAGCGTGTGGAACACCTCGTGGATCGCGTCGTTGATGTACGCGGTGGCGTCGTACGCGACGCTTCCCTGCATCCCGCCCGGCAGGTCCTTCTTGATCGAGTCCATCTCGGTGCGGACGACCCGGATCACGTCGAGCGAGTTGGCGTTGGGCAGCACGTACACGCCCATGAAGACCGCGGTCTCCCCCGAGAGCCTCACGTCCGTGTCATAGTCCTCCGCGCCGAGCTCGACGTCGGCCACGTCGCGCACCCGCACGATCGCGTTGTTCTGCTGGCGCACGACCAGGTTCTTGAACTCCTCGACCGAGCGGAGGTCGGTATTGGCCGTCAGCGCCACCTGGATCAGGTTGCCCTTCGTGTTTCCAAGGGCGCTCAGGTGGTTGTTCGCGGCGAGGGCAGCATTCACCTGGGAGGGGCTCACGTTGAACGCCGCCATCCGGTCGGGCTTGAGCCACACCCGCATGGCGAACGTGCGGGCTCCCAGGATGTCGGCGCGCTGCACGCCCGCGATGGCCGAGAGGCGCGGCTGCACCACCCTTACCAGGTAGTCGGTGATCTCGTTCTGGTGGAGCGTCTCCGAGGTGAAGCTCAGGTAGCATTGGGCGAACTGCGAGTCCGCCGACTGGACGTTGATCGCGGGGACCTGGGCCTCGATGGGAAGGTTGCTGCGGACCTGGTCGACCTTCGAGCTGATCTCTGAGAGCGCCTTGATCGGGTCGTAGTTGAGCTTCAGCCTGGCGGTGATCGTCGAAATTCCCTGGACGCTCGTCGAGGCAAGGTAGTCGATCCCGTCCGCCGCCGCGATCGAGCGTTCAAGCGGGGTCGTGATGAAGCCCCGCACGAGCTCGGCGCTGGCGCCGACGTAGATGGTCGTCACGGTGACGGTCGCGTTCTCGCTCTTCGGGTACTGGCGCACGTTGAGCGTCCGGTACGCCTGGACCCCGGCGATTAGGATCACCATGTTGACCACGAGCGCCAGGACCGGGCGCTTGATGAAGAGGTCTGTGATTTTCATTGAGGCCGTTCGCTTGTCCCCGGGGATCAGGAATTGCCAGGCTTCGGCGCCAGCTGCGCGTTGGGAGCGAGCGCATTGTTGACCTGCACCGCGCTTCCCGGCCTCAGCCTGAACACGCCCGAGGTCACGATCGTGTCCCCCTCCTTCAACCCGGCGCTCACCGCAACGAAGTCCCCGCGGCGCAGGCCCAGGCGCACGATCTGCTGCCTGACGACCTGCTGCTTCTCCCCCGTCGCCGCGTCCACCTTAGTATCGACTATGTAGACCGTGTCCCCGAACGGCGCGTAGAGGACCGCGGTCGCAGGGATCGTCAGCACCTTGTCGACGACGGGAAGCTCGACCGAGACGTCGACGTACATTCCCGGGCGCAGGCGCCCCGCCGCGTTGTCCACGGTCGCCTGCACCCGCACGTTGCGGGTCGAGGCGTCCACCTCGGGATTGATCGCCGTCACCTTCCCGACGACGAGGTCGCCCGAGATCCCGTCGCCGGAGAGCCTCGCCTCCAGGCCGGTCTTGAGGAGACCCACGCTCTCCTGGGGGATGTAGAAATCCACGAAGATGGGGCTGAGCGACTGCAGCGACACGATGGAGTCGCCGGCCTTCAGGTTCTGCCCGAGGTTGACCAGGCGGATGCCCAGGCGCCCGGCAAACGGCGCGCGGATGGTCTTCTTCTC
>PLXR01000004.1 GCA_003151495.1 Opitutaceae bacterium | reverse complement strand
TGGCACTGCACCGGCATGTAGAAAAAGCCCTTCTCCGGGACCGCCTCGGGGTTGTAGTTGTGGTCGGCCTTGTCGACGTCCATCGAGCCGTGCGGGAGCTTCAGGACCCGGATGTACTGGATCTCCGGGTTGCGCGACTGGTNNGGCAGCCGATGCAGCGGGTGAGGTTCAGGCAATACACGAACTCGACCCCGTCCATCGGCTTCAAGTCGCGGACATGCGGCCGGATCCCGTACTGCTTCTGGACGTCGTTCTCTATGCGCTTGATGACCTTAGCCATGTCCCCCGGGGTCATCTCCTTGTAGTATTTCTGCAGGAACTCGTCGACCGAGGTGCAGTCCTGGAGATCGCGCAGGGGAGAGAGGCTGGCGGCCAGTGCGCTCAGCCCCGCGAAGGCTGCGGACGACCTCAGGAAGGTGCGCCGGCCGATCAGCCGATCGGTATCGTCGTGAACTTCTGGGAGAGCGGGGTCGGGCTGCGGCATGGTCAAGGAGTCGTCTTCGCGGCGACGGGGGCCTCAGGCTCGATGGGCGGGTGCAGGGGGTGGGGCGGGGGCGCCGGCTTGCGCGTGGGAATCTTGGGCGAGTGGGGGTTGTGGCAGTTGACGCAGTCCAGCCGCTTGAACTCCCCAAGCTTGTGGTCCCAGAAGCCGTTCATTCGCCCGTGCACACCTGCCTCCCAGTCCCTGTAGTTCGGGCCATGGCAGCTCCCGCAAAGGCGCGAGCTCTCGGCGAACTGAAGCTCGTTCCCATCGCGCGTGGAGAAAGTCAGGAGGTTGCCCTCGTTGTGGCAGTTGTAGCACAGGTTGTTGCGATTGTGGGTGCCGTGCGCCATCTTGATGTCCGAGTGCTCGTCGGGGACGACCAGGACGTGCTGGTCGTCGTAGCGGAGGGGCGGAGGATTCTTCTTCTCGTGGCAGACATAGCACTGAAAGTCCGACAGGTCGGCCTTCTCCCGGTCGAGGTCGGCATAGGACTTGCGCCACGCCGTCTGCTCCAAGAATGAAGGGTCAACAAGCGGGATGCTGGGCCGAACAGTCGGCTGGCCCCAGTTGCCCGCAACCATTGCCCCCCCTAGGGCAAAGAATCCAAGCGTCACGCCGAGAAGCACCTTGTTGGTCCGTCGCAGCGCCTTGGGCTGGGGCCGCTGGGAAACGGGAGACATCGGGGGTGTTCGGCGGATTCCGTGCTACTTCTTGAGCGAGCGGACGTGCGCCACCAGGGCCGTGATCTCATCATCGGCAAGGCCCTCGATGGGCTTCATCTTCACCTTGCCCGTCGCGTCCTTCACGCCCTCCTTGACCGCCTTCACGGCATCCGCATCGGTGAAGGAGGCCTGGAATTCCGCGTCCGTCATGCTCCGCACCTTGAGCTTCTTTCCCATCTTGGTGTCGCCCTGACCGTCGGCACCGTGGCAGCTCATGCATTTTTCCTTCCAGTTCGCGTCGGCGTCGGCCGCGAGGGCGAGCGAAGCGAGCGTTATACCGGCCAGGGCTAGGGAGGTGCGAAGATAGTTCATAAGGGTTGTTGTTATTGGGGTTGGGACAGTATCGGCGGTAACGCCCGATCCGACTACCGACTGTTTGTTCAAGACTATGCATTTTTTGCGGTTGGTCAGGCGCCCGATTCCGCAAGGGATGCCCAAGCCTGCGCAAGCGCTGCGTAGTCCCGCACCCGGGTTGGGGGCATACTCCGGGCCAAAGGCACGATGAGGGCATGTCTCCACATTCTCGTCAGGACGGTCGGCGCCCTGCTGACCGCGCTCGCCGTCTCGACGGCTTCCTCGTTCGCGGGCGAACCCGAGAGCAAGCCGGCTCCCGAAACCAGCCCGGCGTCCTCCGCGCACGACCCTGGTCCGGCCAGGGCCAAGTCGGCACCGGCGGTGGCAAACAGCGAATGCATGGACTGCCACGAGGCCGAATTCAAACCGCGCAAGAAGGGAATGCAGCCCGAGTGGATAGGCGTCAGGGCGGAGATCTTCGCGCACTCCGCGCACGGGAAGCTCAACTGTGTCGATTGCCACTCCTCGATCACCGAGACGCCGCACGACAGCAAGGTTCCCGCGGTTCAATGCGCCACGTGCCACGATAAGGCACTTCCCAAGCACCCATTCCATCCGCGCATCGCGGCCAGCCCCATGCCCGCCGGCAAGGACACTTCGTGCAGGGAATGCCATGGGACCCATGACACAGTCCCCGTCTCCCTGAAGGATTTCGGGTTTGCGGACGGGCGGCAGACTGAATCATGCGGTCGATGCCATGAGGCCGAGCGCAAGGACTTTGCCGCGTCGGCGCACGGGGCGCGTCCCGTTGATGGGAAGCGGCTTACGCCGGACTGCCTCTCATGCCACGCCCAGGCCATCACCCGCGGCGGCGAAGCCGCGCCGAGCGTCGATCTCAAGCTTGCCCAGGCAAGGTTATGCGAATCATGCCACGTGAAGAAGGCCGAGGTGGCCGACAAGTCGATTCGTGGGGCCAAGTTTGTCGCCTCGTTTGACCATTCGGTGCATGGGGCCGCGCTCGCGGCCGGACAAGCCGCCTCCGCCACCTGCATCGACTGCCACGGGGCCCACGCGATGAACAAGGCCGCGGTCGCAGGCGCCAGGATAAGCCACCTCAACGTCCCGGAGACATGCGCGGCGTGCCATGAGAAGCAGGCAAGGGAGTACGGGACCAGCGTCCATGCCTCCGCGCTCGCCAAGGGCAACCTCGACTCTCCCGTCTGCACAACCTGCCACGGGGAGCACGACATTCGGAAGCACACCGA
Source organism: Opitutaceae bacterium (assembly GCA_003151495.1). Classification (GTDB taxonomy): domain Bacteria; phylum Verrucomicrobiota; class Verrucomicrobiia; order Opitutales; family Opitutaceae; genus Palsa-1447. Next base: position 1,614 of record PLXR01000004.1, on the reverse strand, counting down.
CCCCTCGTCGCCGGTGCACAACACAAACCTGGCCCAGCAGGTCTGCGCGGAATGCCACGCATCCGTGCGGCTCACGAGCAAGTACGGGCTGAGGAGCGATTCCTTCAAGACCTTCACGGACAGCTACCATGGCCTGGCCGTCCGGGGCGGGGCGGTCGAGGTCGTCAACTGCGCGAGCTGCCACGGGGTCCACGCCATCAAGTCGCAGAACGACCCCACCTCCAGCGTGCACAAGGCAAACCTGGCCAAGACTTGCGGGGAATGCCACAAGGGAGCCAACACCCGATTCTCGATAGGGGCCGTCCACGCAAGCGCGGCAAGGCGTGACACGTCGTCCCTGCTCTACTGGATCGCGACAGTCTATGTCGGAATGATCATCGTGGTCGTGGGCGGGATGGCGCTCCACAACCTGCTCGACTTCTGGAAGAAGACGCGGAGGAAGCTCGCCATCCAGAAGGGCGAGGAGATGGAGGTTCAGGTCGCGCACCGGCTCTACCTCAGGATGTCCGTTCACGAGCGCCTCCAGCACAGCGTTCTCGTCATCAGCTTCGTCGTGCTCGTCGTGACCGGATTCATGCTCCGCTATCCCGAGGCCTGGTGGGTTGCGGGCATACGCCAGCTGAGCAGCCGCGCGTTTGACCTGCGGGGACTGGCACACCGTGTCGCAGGCGTCGTGATGCTGGCCGGCGGCGCATGGCATGTCGGGTACCTCCTTTTCACCCGCCCGGGCAGGCGACTCTTCCTGGACCTCCTTCCGAAATGGCGGGACGTGACGGATCCCTGGAAGGTGCTCAGGTACAATGTGGGCCTCGCGCCGGATAAGCCGGCATTCGGTAGGTTCTCGTACATCGAGAAGGCCGAATACTGGGCCCTTGTCTGGGGCACCCTGCTGATGGGCGCCACCGGGGCGATCCTGTGGTTCGAGAACGCCTCCATGGGCTGGTTCACCAAGCTCGGCTTCGACGCGGCGCGCACTGTCCACTTCTACGAGGCGGTGCTGGCCACGCTGGCAATCATCGTATGGCACCTCTATTTCGTCATATTCAACCCGGACGTCTATCCCATGAACCTGTCGTGGCTCACGGGGCGTATGTCCGAGAAGGAGATGATGGAGGAGCACCCGCTTCAGCTTGAGGAGATGAAGGCGGCTGAACGCGCGGCCGAAAATCGCCCGGATGCCTCCGACCCGGCCTCGCCGCCGAGGGAGCCCGGCGAACCAGGGTATCCGCCAGGGGATCTTCCCGGCGGCCCCGGCTCAGACGACCCCGAGGGGTAGGGTCCGCTGGAGGTCCTGGGGGGCCGCGGGGATCAGGTTCCCCGAGACCCGAAACTCCGCCACCTCTGGAGGGGCTGGAGCGCCACGGCTATGATCATCAGCTGGCTGACCACGAAGCCATTGAGCCAGTAGAATGCCTCGTCCATGAATCCGTAGCTGTGCAGCCCGACCCCGAGCATGTTCACGCCGAACCAGCTCCAGCTCGTGACCACGTTGCCGAAAACGGCCATGACCATTAGCCCCCTTGACCGGACCATGCCGCTCCAGCGGGCGTGCAATATGATGGCGTTCCAGACCACGATCAGCAGGGCTCCGTTCTCCTTCGGGTCCCAGCCCCA
>PLXR01000151.1 GCA_003151495.1 Opitutaceae bacterium | reverse complement strand
CGCGGCGGGCTGGGCCGCGGGTTGCACCGCGGGCGCCGCCGGCTGGTCCGAAGACGGAGTCTGCGCAGACGCCAGCAGCGGCATCAACGCCAGACCCACCAGAATCAGTAGTGCGTTTCTCAACGCGACACGATTGCACAACAGGTTCATAATTATCTCCTGGACCGTCTTCGACTGTCTAAACTTTGTCATGTCGTTGACCTATTATGGAAAACTCGTCGTCCGACCCGATTGATCGACGTCAGCGGCATCACTGATAAATGTCAGGGTGCAAAATCTCTGGGGTATCAAACCCAAAACGATCACGACCGCCTGGCTGGCCGCGAACGCGATGAGCCACCAAAAAGCCTTGTCCATGAAGCCGTACGAATGGAGCCCGATGCCGAGCATGTTGACGCCGAACCAGGAGAGGCTGGTGATGACTCCGCCGAACACGGCCATCACCATGACCCCGCGCTCGCGTGCGATGCCCGCCCAGCGGACATGGAGGATGAGCGCGTTCCAGAGCACGATCAGCAGCGCCCCGTTCTCCTTCGGGTCCCAGCCCCAGAAGCGTCCCCACGATTGGTCGGCCCAGATGCCGCCCAGGACCGTGCCAACAAAGCTGAACAGGGTCGCGAAGCACACGATCCCGTACACCATCCGTGTGAGGCTGTCGGCGGTGGCCTGGTCCAGCGACCGGGTGAACAGGCCGCGGATGATGTAGATCAGGGCCAGGAAGCCGGAGAGGAATGTCGAGGCGTACCCGAGCGTCACAACCACCACGTGGGTCGCCAGCCAGAAGTTCGAGTCAAGGACGGCCCGCATCATCTCGAGCGTATCGCTGCCGAGGGCCAGGTTGTGGGCGATCAGGAGCGTCGCAAACCCGATCATGCCGGCCGCCGCTGAGCCGACGGCGTTCCGGTAAAGATGCTCTATGACCATGCAAAGCGCCACCGCTCCCCAGCCCACAAAGAGCGCCGAAGAGTACAGGTTGGTCACCGGTGGCCGACCCTCGAGCCACATTCGCGTGACGATGCCCGCCGTGGCGACCAGCCATGCCACGAGCACGAGCCAGAACGCCGCCCTGCCAAGGGCCTGGGGGTACTTCAGCCAGGAAAGTGCCGCCAAAATGAACGCCGTGACATAGAGGACCGTGCTGACGTAAAACGGCTGCGATCGGTTGAAGCGCAGCTCGACGCGGCCTTTCGCCATCTCCACGGGATACCGCGCCCCGAGCTCCTGCTGCAGGGCATGAACGATCCGGTTGAACGCCGAGGGGTCTCTCTCCCGCCAGGCGCGTCCGAGCATTGCGTAACTGAGCACCTCCGGGCTCACCCTTCCGGTCTCAAAGGATTTCATGAGCTCTGTTCCCGCGGACTCCCATTGACCGGCGCCAGGGCGCTCCGAAACGGTCGGGATAGGGCGAAGGTAGGCCATCTGCTCCATGAAACCGAAGCGGTTGGCCATCTGGCTCATTGCCACCACAGCCCCCTCGTCGTGCAGCTCGCCTTTCTGCTTGGCCGCGATGGCCAGGATTCCGGCGGGCAGCGCGGCCTCAAACTTTCCAAGCTCTCCCGCAAAGTCGGAGACGTCCGGCGTCTGCAGGCTGGCCCTAAGCCGCAGGTAGAGAACGACATGGTCGCGCATCGCGAGGACCTGCCGCTGGAAGGGTGTTCGCAGGGGCGCCTCCACGCCATCGGCCAGCCTGGCCTGCCGGTCCATGTCGTCGAGTTTGGGAAGGAGCCTGTCGTAGGAGAACCGCGTGGTCCTTGAAGGAAGCATCCCGAGGACAGCCATCACACGCTTTGAGAAGCTTCCGTAACGTATCTCGGTGTCGCTTTCGGCTATCCCGAGCAGAGCCAGCACCTCGGGCGAGTCGATCCGGAACGTGGGGAAACTGTCCGCTCTGGCCGGCGCAAAGAAGACGTCGGCAATCCACTCCGTGGGTGTCCCGACAAGGGGATCGCTGTTCTCCGGCGCGCTCACCCGCTGCCGGCCCTGAAGGGCGAGCAGGGAGGTGCGGGCCACCGAGTCGAGCGGCTTTATGCGGCCGTTCGCCAACACCGGTAGGGCCCCGAAACCGATCAGGTCGTAGTCCGAAGCCTCGGGAGGCGCGAACAGTGCCGCCGCCGCATAGGCAACGCCAAAGAGCAGGGCGCAGAGTGGCAGGAATCGCATTCGTCGTTCCCGGTGGCCTAAGGGAGGCAGCGTAACCCAAGGATCGCCCCCGTGTAAGTTTTTTGATGTTTGGCCATGGCACACCGACGGTGATTCTTCCATCGATGGTTACCCGAGCTTCGATCGGGAGTCGAGAGGCTCTTCCGGCGGGCGTCCGCCTCTGTTAATCCGCGCATCGAAAATGGCAATATCTGCGCAGCGCAATGCTTTCACCCGTGGCACAATGCAAATGTCCCTGATTCTCAAATTTATCATCCATGTCCAACGCCGGCACTACACCTGCTCCCGGTTTCGTAACCTGCGACGCAAACGAGGCTGTATCCTCTGTTGCCTATCGCCTTAACGAGCTGATCGCCATCTACCCGATCACCCCCTCGTCCACGATGGCCGAGATCTGTGATGAATGGGCGGCGGCGGGGCGCGTCAACCTCTGGGGCCAGGTGCCGCGCATTGTCGAGATGCAGTCCGAAGGGGGCGTGGCTGGCGCCGTGCACGGCGGCCTCCTCGGAGGAGCCCTGACAACCACCTTCACCGCATCCCAGGGCCTCCTGCTGATGATCCCTAACCTCTACAAGATCGCCGGGGAGCTTCTGCCCTTCACGCTTCACGTGAGCGCACGGGCGCTCGCCGCCCAGGGCTTGTCGATCTTCGGGGACCACCAGGACGTGATGGCATGCCGCGCCACCGGATGCGCCCTGCTTTGCAGCAACTCCGGGCAGGAGGCCCACGACCTGGCCCTCGTCGCGCACGCGGCAAGCTATCGCTCGCGCGTGCCATTCATCCATTTCTTCGACGGATTCCGCACGTCGCACGAGGTCTCGAAACTTTCACTGCTTTCCGACGGCGACCTGCGCAGCGTGATAGACGAGGGGGACATCGCGTCCTTCCGCTCCCGGGCGATGACCCCGGACAGGCCGACACTGCGTGGAACGGCGCAGAACCCGGATGTCTACTTCCAGGGCCGCGAGGCGGTGAACCGGTTCTACGACAACCTTCCGAAGATCGTGCAGTCGACGATGGACCAGCTAGCAAAGGTTTCGGGGCGCCACTATCACCTTTTCGACTACCACGGGCACCCCGAGGCGGAGCGCGTCATTGTCGCCATGGGAAGCAGCGTCGAGACGATCAGCCAGACCGTGGATTGGCTCGTGAGCAAGGGGGAGAAGGTGGGTGTCATCGCCGTGCGCCTGTTCCTGCCATTCGACGTGGAATCCTTCCTTGCGGCCATTCCCAAGAGCGTCAAGGCGATCGCCGTGCTCGATCGCACAAAGGAGCCGGGATCCACGGGTGAGCCGCTCTATCTGAACGTGTTGGCTGCCCTCGCGAAGGCGGGCTCGCCGCTTGCGGTCTCACCGCGCGTCGTGGGCGGGCGTTACGGCCTGGGCTCAAAGGAGTTCACGCCGGGGATGGTCCGGGCGGTTCTCGACCAGCTGAGCGCGGCCAAGCCGAGGAACCAGTTCACGATAGGCATTTCCGATGATGTGACAGGAACCTCTCTTTCGTATGAGACGGACTTCGAACCCGGGGCTTCGGGAGTGCGTCAGTGCGTCTTTGTCGGGTTGGGCGCCGACGGAACGGTCGGAGCCAACAAGAACTCTATAAAGATCATCGGAGAGCAGACACCCAACTTCGCCCAGGGCTACTTCGTGTACGACTCGAAGAAGTCGGGATCGATGACAACCAGCCACCTCCGGTTTGGGCCGCTTCCCATCCGCGCGCCCTACCTCATCCGGCAGGCGGATTTTGTGGCGTGCAGCCAATTCAGCTTCGTCGGGCGCACCGACGTCCTCCGATATGCCGCAGCGGGCGCAACGGTGCTGCTCAACTCGCCATTCGGGCCCGAGGAAACCTGGAAGCGGCTCCCGCGCGAGTGGCAGCAGACATTGATTTCGAAGAAGCTGAAGCTCTTTGTCATCGATGCGACACAGGTCGCCCAGGCGAGTGGAATGGGTCGTCGCACCAACACGGTGCTTCAAACCTGCTTTTTCGCCCTCTCCGGCGTGTTGCCACAGGACGAAGCGATCAAGCACATCAAGAAGGCCATCGACAAGACGTACGGAAAGAAGGGCGAGCAGATCGTGAAGATGAACTATGCGGCCGTCGACGCGGCCCTGGCCGGACTGCACGAGGTGTCGATGCCTGACTCGGCCGAGGAGGACGCCGTCGCGACCGTTCCCCCGACCTACAGCAACGCCCCGGAGTTTGTGCGGCAGGTCACCGCAAGGCTCCTCGCCGACGAGGGCGACCTCATGCCCGTCAGCGCCATTCCCCTGGACGGTTGCTGGCCCACCGGGACGGCGCGCTTCGAGAAGCGCAACATTGCCCTGGAAATTCCCGCTTGGGATGCCTCGATCTGCATACAGTGCAACAAGTGCGTGCTCGTTTGCCCCCACGCCGCGATCCGGGCTAAGTTCGTCGAGCCGTCCGAGCTTGCGGGCGCCCCCACCGGGTTCCTGTCGGCCGCATTTCGCTCCACTGAGTTCCCCGGGCAACGGTACACGCTCCAGGTCGCGCCCGAGGATTGCACGGGTTGCTCGCTGTGCGTCCAAGTCTGCCCGGCAAAGGACAAGACCAACCCGCGCCACAAGGCCATCGACATGGTGGCGCAGCCGCCCCGCCTGGCTGGCGAGAGGGCAAACTGGGACTTCTTCATGAAGCTTCCCGATCCCGACCGCGCCAGGCTGGATATGAGCACGGTCAAGGGCGTCCAGTTCGCCGCTCCTCTATTCGAATTCTCGGGTGCATGCGCGGGCTGCGGGGAGACGCCCTATGTGAAGCTGCTGACACAGCTCGTCGGCGACCGCCTCATCATCGCCAACGCTACCGGCTGCTCGTCCATCTACGGAGGCAACCTGCCCACGACGCCCTATTGCTCAAATCAGGACGGACGCGGGCCGACCTGGGCAAACTCCCTGTTTGAGGACAATGCGGAGTTCGGCCTCGGGCTGCACCTGGCCGCCGAGCAGCGCTCGCGCACGGCGCTCGAACTCCTGTCCCGCCTGTCCCCGCGGGTGGGCCCGGGCCTTGCCGAGGCGCTCGCCGCGGCCGACCAGACGACCGAGGCGGGGATAGCCGCCCAGCGCGGGAGGGTTGCGAGCCTTCGCACCGCCCTGCACGGTCTTGCCGACGCCGACGCGCGCCGACTCACGGCCCTGGCTGACGACCTGGTCAAGAAGTCGGTCTGGATAGTGGGCGGCGACGGCTGGGCCTATGACATCGGCTACGGCGGGCTAGACCATGTTCTGGCATCGGGCGCCAATGTTAAGGTGCTGGTTCTCGATACTGAGGTTTACTCCAACACTGGCGGCCAGGCATCAAAGGCGACGCCCATGGGCGCCGTCGCAAAGTTCGCCGCCAGCGGTAAGGCGGTCGCAAAGAAGGACCTGGCGCTCATCGCGATGCAGTACGGGCACGTTTACGTTGCACGCGTTGCATTTGGCGCGAAGGACAGCCAGACGGTCGCCGCGTTCCGGGAGGCGGAGAGCTACAAAGGTCCCGCACTCATCATCGCCTATTCTCACTGCATCGCACACGGGTTCCCGCTGCACCTCGGCCTCGACCAGCAGAAGCTCGCCGTCGATTCCGGCTACTGGCCCCTGTTCCGCTACGATCCCCGGCTCGCCGCACGCGGCGAGGTCGCGCTAAGGCTTGATTCAGGCCCGCCCAAGGTCGACCTGGCCAAGTTCATGGCGAACGAGACCCGCTTCGGGATCCTAAAGAATATCGCCCCCGACCGGGCGTCCGAGCTCGGCGCAGAGGCACAGGCGCAAGTGAGGCTGCATTACGCGCTTTACCAGCATCTCGCGGCCCCGACAGTACCCTCGAGCAGCCCTGCAGCCGCATCGTCCGCCGCCCATGGCAACGGTCGCCCTGCGGCAGCCCCCACAGCGCCTTCCACACCCCCCACAACCACGGCGCCGACGAGGGCGGGCAACGCCGCGAACTAACCGCCACCCCAGGACATGAAACTCGAAACAACTTACCTCGGCCTGAAGCTCAACAACCCCCTTGTGATAGGCGCCTCCCCGTTCTCCGAGGAGGTTCACGTCGCGTGCCAGCTTCAGGACGCCGGCGCCTCCGCAATAGTCATGCGCTCCCTGTTTGAGGAGCAGATTGATGCGGAGCAGCGCGCCCTGATCCACCACATCGAGACGCCGGCCGAGAGCAACGCCGAGGCCACTTCCTATTTCCCGAGCTTCTCGGAATACCAACTGACGCCTGACCGATACCTGCGCCAGATCGAGAGCCTGCGCGCGGCGCTGACGATACCCGTCATTGCTTCGCTAAATGGCTGCCGGCCAGGCGGATGGACCGACTATGCCGCCCGCATGGAGTCCGCGGGCGCAAACGCAATCGAGCTCAACCTCTACCAGATGGCTACCGACCCGGTATTGGACGCCGAACAGGTCGAGACCGCGATGCTGGAGACCGTTAGCCTGGTCACTGCTGCGGTAAACGTACCAGTCTCCGTCAAGCTCTCACCTTTTCACACGTCACCGGCTCAGTTCTCCCTTGCCCTAGAGCGGGTGGGCGCAGCGGGGGTCGTCCTTTTCAACCGGTTCTATCAGCCGGACTTTGACATCGAGCTGCTCGAGGCAAAGTCCCAGCTGAAACTCTCCGACCCCGGCGAGCTCCTGCTCCGGCTGCGCTGGCTCGCCATAGTTTCACCGCACCTTCGTGGATCACTCTCGGCCACTGGCGGGATTCACAGCTCTGACGACATCGTAAAGGCCATTCTTGCGGGCGCCCACACCGTCCAGCTCGTCTCCGTCCTACTAAAGCACGGTCCGAGGGTGCTATTCAGCCTCCTCGACGGCCTCGACAACTGGATGACGGCGCATGACTACCAGAGCATCGAGGAGTTCCGGGGAGCGATGAACCTCAGGCGATGCGCGGACCCGGCCGCATTTGAGAGGGCCAACTACATGCGCATCCTGCAGAGCTGGCGCGTCTAGCAGGGTGGGGCGCAGGCTGTAGCCAGGGGCGCCTATGGCAGGTTCAGGAGGAGCGACGGAGCGACTCCAAAGAGAACGACCAGGCCCGCGGCCGTGACGAGGGCGATCGCCGCCAGAATCGGGACCTTGATCGGCCCCGCCTCCGGGTCCGGATCGGCAACGAGAGCCTGCTTCAGGACGACGAGATAGTAATACAGCGCCAATGCGCTGAGCGCGATAGCCAACACCACTAGCCAGCCGGCCGGTCCAGCAAGCCCGCCAAGGCGAAGTGCGGTCGCAAACACGTAGAACTTCCCGAAGAAGCCCGCGAGCGGCGGGATGCCGGCCAGCGAGAGGATGAAGATACCAAGGCAGCCGGCGAGAAGCGGAGACCGCCGGTGGAGTCCTGCCAGATCGGAGATTTTCTGGCACGGGCCGGTCCGCTCGACCACCGCGATGACCCCAAAGGCGCCCGACGCCGCAAGGCCATAGGTGGCGGCATAGTAGAACACGGGGGCGCTGCCGAATTCGCCCGCGGCCATAACCCCCAGCATCAGGGCGCCGGAATGCGCAATCGCGGAATATGCGAGGAGCCGCCGAATGTTCTGTTGGGCCAGTGCTCCAAAATTGCCGACCAACATCGAGAATAGGGAGATCGCGGCCAAAGCTGGCAGCCACCCGGCCGAGACCGGCAATGCCGCCACGCTGCCGGCCGCCGTGGGCATTCCGACCCAGAGCAGGCGGGTGAAGAACGCAAATCCAGCAAGCTTCGACGCAGAGGCGACCACCGATACCGAAGCAGTCGGCGCTCCCTCATAGACGTCGGGCGCCCAAAGGTGAAAAGGAGCCGCCGCAACCTTGAACCCGAAAGCGACCAGCACCATGACAAAGGCGACCACGAGAAGGGGGTTGCGCGGATCCGCGGGGAGACGGGAGGCGATCTCGGGTAGGTCAATGGATCCGGTGAGCCCATAGAGAAGGCTAAATCCAAACAGCAGGAAGGCCGCGGCCATTCCACCGAATAGAAAATACTTCATGCCCGCCTCGGCCGACGTGGGCCTCGTCTTCTCGAATCCCGCCAATACGTAGAGCGAAAGGCTCGCCAGCTCTATCGCCAAGAACCCCAACAGCAGCTGCTGCGCAGCCGCCATTAGCGTGAAGCCGCATGACGCGAATAGTATCACCGCCACGAATTCGGCAGCGTTCCTCGGCGCCCGCGACGCGCTCGCAATGCCCAGGGAAACCAGGACAAGCGCCAGCACGCCGAGGCGTGTCGTTATGGCCAGACGGTCGAACATGAGCGAGCCGCCAAAAACGGATCCGTGCGGCCCCATCCAGGTGAGCACCCCGGCGCCAATTACCGCGATGCCACCGAGCATCGCCGCCAGGGCCATCCGCAGGTCGCCAGAGTGCCTTCGAAACACCGAAAGATCGAGGGCGAGCACTGTCAGGGCGCCAAGCACAAGAGCCCCCTCCGGCCGAAGGGCGAGGAACAGGCCGGCATAGTCGGGACTCACGACGCACCTCCGTTCAGGACGCCCTGGAAGAGCGGGGAGCGCAGCGCAGGTTCGATGAGGTTAAGGAGCAGGTCAGGCTTCAAACCCACCAATATGGTCGCCCCGACCAGCAGTGCGGCCCCGATCTTCTCCGGCACAGAGATTGGGGCCATCGCAGCCGTGTGCGAGGGGCCTGCCACCGACGGGGACGACGTGCCGAAGAACGAGACCTGGATCACGCGGAGGGTGAATGCTGCCGCCACCAGCACTCCAAAGGCTGCAATAGCCGTGCACCAGGGAGATGTCTGCCAAGCGCCTATGAGGATGGTCAGCTCAGCGGGAAAGCCGCTGAATCCGGGCATTCCCATCGAAGCCAGGCCGGCAAGGACGAAGACGGTGGCTGCGAACGGGATCTGCCGGTAGAGCGACATCGAGCGCAGGTCGGCAAGTTTCCTGGTGTGCGTCCTGTCGTAAACCATCCTTCCGACAACGGCGAAGAGGAGGCCGGCTATCACCCCGTGAGAGAACATTTGCAGCACGGCTCCGCTCACCGCCCGGACATTGGCGGCCGCAATTCCCAAGAGCACAAAGCCCATGTGGCTCACGCTCGAGTAGCCTATGACGAACTTAAAGTCCTCCTGCACGAGCGCGATGAGTCCGGCATACACGATGCCGATCACGGCAAGCCACGCTATCACGGGCTGCCAGAACACAAATCCAACGGGAAAAAGCGGAAGGGCCATCCGCAGGCAGCCATAAGCTCCGAGTTTCATCACGACACCCGCCAAAAGCATTGATGCGGCGGTGGGCGCAGCGACGTGTCCGGTGGGCGCCCAAGTGTGGAATGGGAACATGCCGGCCAGAACTCCGAAGCCCAGGAACACCAAGGCGAACATCCCGACCTGCTGCGTGTGCGAGAACTGGGTCGCGGCCGCTGCCAAATCTCCGATCGCAAAGCTTTGCGCACCTCCAGCCGCGTAGGCCCATAGAAGTCCCGCAAGCACCAATGCGCTGCCCGCGAAGGAATAGAGAACCAATTTCATCGCCCCGTATTCGCGATTCGTCGATCCCCATATGGAGATGAGGAAATACTTTGGCACTATGGCGATCTCGTAGAAGACAAAGAACAGGAAGGCGTCCGCGCTGAGGAACACCCCGTAGACGCCGCCAATAAGCGTGAGGTAGAATGCAAAGAACTCGCCCGTCCTCTCCTCGACGTTCCAGGAGAAAAGTATGCCCGCCGTGGCCGCCAGGCCTGTGAGGACGACGAGCGTTAGGCTGATTCCATCGGCCGCCAGGTGGTAGCGAATCCCTAGCTGCGGTATCCAGGGTACGTCCACCAGAGTCTGGAGGCCCGCAGGGCTTGGATGAAACTGATAGGCGGCCACCAGAGCGATTCCCCAGGCCAGAAGCGCGCTGCCGAGCGCGGTGACCCGGGCAGCGCCTGGCGAGCGCCGGCCCAACACCAGCGTCAGCAAGGCCCCCGTCAGTGATATGTAGACTGTGCAGGGTAGGGCGTTCATTTCGTGAAATGGCCCACCCAAATGCCCACCAAGGGGTTAAAGAGTCCTGTAAGAAGCTGGGGTACAATACCCAAAAGGAACATCAGCGCCACGAGGGGAGCCAGAGTCACAACCTCCACTCCGTGCAATTCCGCAAATCCACCAGCCGCTGCTCCGGATTTCGGGCCGTGGAACACGCGTTGCCAGAACGTCAGCAGAAAGTAGGCGGTCGCGAACAGTCCTAGGCACGACAGTGCGGCGGCCCAAGGAATGAGCCCCCAGACTCCCTTGAAGATAAGGAATTCCCCGACAAATCCGTTTAACCCGGGCAGCCCGAGCGACGAGAACATTGAAATGCCGCACAATCCCGCAAACAACGGCGCGGAGGAGCGGATCCCTCCGAAATCGCCGGCACCCCGAAGTCCACCGGAACGGGTCTCCAGTATGCCGACGCAGAAGAACAAGGCCGACGCAGAGATGCCGTGATTGAACATCTGAAGCAGGGAACCGCCCAACGCCGCGACGGACGGCTCGCCGCCAGGACCGTTGGCCGACGCGACGGCAAACAGGGCAAGGAGGCAGTAGCTCACGTGATTGATGGAGGAATACGCGACCATCCGCTTGAGGTCGGTCTGTCGCATCGCGGCAAAGGCCCCGAGGACGACCCCTGCCAATGCCAGCCAGATCAGGCACGGCGCCGAAGCATGCAGTCGCATGGGGAAGAGCGGCCACAGAATCCGGATGAACCCGTAAACCCCCATCTTTGACATCACGCCGGTCAGGAACATGGAAACGCCCGTCGGGGCCTCGGCGTAGGCAGAAGGCAGCCAGGTGTGAAACGGGAAAAGCGGCACCTTGACGGCAAGCCCCAGAAGTATGCCGACAAAGATCGCCATCGGCCAAAACCCACCCAGCGACGCCAGCTTCAGGGCAAGCGTGCCATCGGCGCCGAGGCGCGATAGCTCCGGAAAGTCAAGGGACCCGGTCGCCAGGAAGATGCCGGCAAAGCCCAGGAGCATGAACGCACTGCCCCCGATCGTGTATATGACGAACTGATAGGCCGCGCGGGAGGCGCCCGCTCCGCCCCACAGCTTGATAAGGAAGTACGCGGGGACGAGGCTGAGCTCCCAGAAGAGGAACCAGGGGACAAAATCGAGGGCCAAGAAGACGCCGAGCGCCGCACCTTGGAGCGCGAGGAAGAGCAGGCCGAAGAAGCGGACATCGCTCGAAAGCTTCCATGAAGCTAGGATTCCCGCCGGCGCCACGACGGCCGTCAGCAAGACCATCAGGAGGCTAAGGCCGTCGAGGCCGAGGAAATAGTGCACGTTGAGCGAGCTTATCCAGTCGCGCCGCTCGACAAACTGGTACCCAGGGGCCGCGGGGTTGAAGGAGCTGAGCACGCACAATGCAAATCCAAGCGTCGAAAGGCTGAATGCCAGGGTGATCCCCCGGCATGCCCTGGCGCCGAGACCAGGAAGGCAAACCAGGAGGAGGGAACCCACCCACGGCGTCAGGATTATGAGGGAGAGTAGGGGCAGGCTGCTCATGAAACATCCCTCCCCGGAACTGCGGTGCACGATTCTATCTTCATGCTCACCGGCTCCCTCCCAACATTGAGGCTATTGCGAGCACCACGAAGCCGATCGCCAGAACACGAAGGTACCCGTGGGTCTCTCCAGTTTGCGCCTGAGAATAGAGTTTGCCCGCAAGGCGAAGCTCGTCGCTAGCCGCGTTGAAGCCCGTGTTCAGCCCTTCTTCGTCGGCCTCCCGGTTGAATCTTCCCGCCGATTGGCTCATTCGACCGGCAAGCTCGACAATCTTTCCCACAACGCGTCGGTCCAGCCAGTCGGCCAAGGCGGCAATATACCCGTTTGCCCGGCCAAACGTTGCCAAGTACAATTCGTCGAACCTCATTCGAGCCGCTAGAAACCCGAAGGCGCCGGGCGCCGCGCGCTCAAGCGGATCCTGGACATCCTCGGTCTGGCGCGGGTGGCGGGCGTATAGGGCCCATCCTGTTCCGATGCCGACCGAAACGAGTACGATCGAGAGCACCGTCAGGCCCCCGCCTTCGAGGAGCGAATGCGCCGGCATCGTGGAGCCGGTAAGTTGCGATTGAAGCCACGGCCATGCAGGCGTTCCCAGGAACCCGAGTCCGACCGCGCATACGGCAAGGATCACCAGGGGCACCGTCATCACGCCCGAGTTCTCATGGGCATGCTCCGCCGAGGCCGAGCGCGCCTTCCCGAAGAACACCTCGGCGACGAGACGCGTCATGTAGAATGCGGTGAGCACCACCGCGGACAACCCCATCAAGAACGGCAGGCTGGAGACGTCCCACTCGTGTGCGGCGTGGAGAATGGACTCCTTGCTCCAATATCCGGAGAAGACAAAGGGCACCCCCGACAGGGCCATCATCCCGATCGCAAATGTGCCAAAGGTCACCCGCATCCGCCTTCCCAGTCCGCCAAGGCTGCGCATGTCCTGCTCGTGGTGCGCAGCATGGATGACCGAGCCTGCCCCAAGGAAGAGCAGGGCCTTGAAGAAGGCGTGCGTAAGTAGGTGGAAGATGGCGGCAACCCATGAGCCCACCCCTAGGGCAATCATCATGTAGCCGAGCTGCGAGACCGTTGAGAATGCGAGGACCCTCTTGATGTCGTTCTGCCCGACGGCGATACACGCCCCCATGAGCGCGGTAATGGCGCCGATGAACGCCACGACGGTGAGCGCGTGCACGGGCGCTCCGGCGAGACCGAGATCGGCCGTCATGAGCGGATACACGCGAGCGATCAGGAAGACTCCGGCTGCCACCATAGTGGCGGCATGGATCAGCGCGGACACCGGCGTGGGACCCTCCATCGCGTCGGGAAGCCACACGTGCAGCGGGAATTGCCCCGATTTCCCGATGGCGCCACAGAAGACCAGAAGACCAATTGCCGTTGAGACCGCGAGGCCGCCAACCGTCGTCTGCGCCGCAAGTCCCGCCAGGCTCCCCGGCTCCAGCACGCCGCGCCCTCCATCATAGAACAGGAGGGATCCCGTGGCATTGTTGAGCCAGAGAATGCCCATGAAGAATCCGAGGTCGCCGATGCGCGTCGTAATGAACGCCTTTTTCGCGGCCGCAGCTGCCGCCGGCTTGTGGAACCAAAAGCCTATGAGGAGGTACGAGGAGAGACCCACGAGCTCCCATGCGATAAACAGCAGCAGGAGGCTGTTCGCGACGACGATGCCAAGCATCGCCGCGGCGAAAAGGCTCAGGAAGCAGTAGAACTGCTTGAAATTCGGATCATCCTTCATGTACCCGATGCTGAATATGAAGATCAGCAGGCTGACCAGGGT
The DNA here is from genome assembly GCA_003151495.1 of Opitutaceae bacterium. GTDB lineage: Bacteria > Verrucomicrobiota > Verrucomicrobiia > Opitutales > Opitutaceae > Palsa-1447. The sequence goes on along the minus strand of PLXR01000151.1, from coordinate 25,753 downwards.
CACCATGACGCACATGAACGCCGTCAGAGGGTCGAGCAGCCATCCCAGGCGAACCGCGTAGTCGCCGACGCCGAACCAAGTGAAGTTGGACGTGAGGTGGGAAGCCGGCGAGAGGAGGGCCGTGCGCAGGGCGATGCAGGAAAGAATGAATGAGCCGGCCATCGCCAGGATTGCAAAGGTTGCCGCAAGCGAACGCCCTCGCCGGCGGATCACCGAGCAGCTGGCGGAAGCCAGGAGCGGCAACAGGGGAATCAGCCAGAGGTTATGCGCGGAAATCGTCATGGGGATCGCTGCAGGGGAATATCAGCCCTTCAGGCGGGTGGCCTCCTGGAGCCGTATGCTTCTCTGTTGCCGATAGATGGAAATGACCAAAGCCAGTCCCACCGCCGCCTCCGAGGCGGCAACCGCCACCGAAAAGATAACAAAGAGGATGCCCGTCGCCGGCGCGGGCTGGGGACCATAGCGCCAGAATGCGACAAAATTGATGTTCGCCGCGTTGAGCATGAGCTCGATGCCCAGCAGCACCAGGATGCTGTTGCTCCGCGAAAGGGCTCCGGCGAGGCCGACGCAAAAAAGCGCGCTTGAGAACAGGAGACAAAGCTGGAGGGCGCCGAGGCTCATTTTCCCTTCTCCTCCATAATATCGGCCCTGCCGCTCGCGGCAATGACCACCCCGCCGAGAAGCGCCACGGTGAGGATAAGGCCAATCACAAGTAGCGCCGCTGAGTGTGTCCCCGCCAATTGAGCCCCCAAGTCACGGACGGAAACCGACGGAACCGGCGAAGTGGAAACGGGCAGCTTTGCGTTAAGCATTCCATAGGCGAGCACGCCCAAGACGGCGAAGCCGGCCACCAGCGCCCACAGGGCCCGACTGGCCGAGTCCGGGGCAACTGCCACGTCAATCCGGGATCGCCGAGTTAGCAGGATAGCAAACAGCACCACCATCGAGACCGCGCCCACGTACACGAGCAGTTGGGAAAATGCCAGGAACTCGGCACCGGCCCAAAGGTAGAATGTCGCAATGCCCAGCCAGCAGACTATGAGCAGGAGGACGCTGTGGATCAGGTTGCGAAGCGACATGGCTACGGCTCCGGCGGCAAGCGTCAGAAGGAGGATGCCGATGAGGGCTGCGGTCATCATGTTGCGTAGCGGTACGTGCGCGGGGCCAGTCCCGCGCTCAGGCGGCGCCCCATTAGGACGAATGGAAGCACCACAAGTATTGCGGCGAGGGCCCAGCGGACTGCCTGCATGGGACCGGACCATCCGGCGCTGAGGAACCAAAAGGCCGCCGTGCCCACGTTGATCAACGCAAGAGGCACGAGGAACTTCCAGGAAAACCGGGTCAGCTGGTCGATCCTCATGCGCGGGAAGGTCGCCCGAATCCAGATGAAGCCGAGGAGGAGGGCTACAAGCTTCATGCCGAACCATGCGTAGGACGGGATGAACTCTAGGGCGGGCAACGGGGCATGCCATCCGCCGAGGAAGAGTGTGACTGCCATCCCGCTGAGCGCCGTCATGCCGAAGTACTCGGCCATGAAGAAAAGGACATACTTGCAGCCGCTGTATTCGGTGAGATGACCGGCGATCAGCTCGCTCTCAGCTTCCGGAAGGTCAAAGGGGGACCTATTGGACTCGGCGAGCGCCGCCACCATGAATACGACGAAGCCGGCGAAACCCCATGGGGTGAAAATGTGCCAGCTCGGCATCCATCCGTGTTTCCAGCCGGCCTGCGCAGCGACTATTCCCGTTGCCGAAAGCGTACCCGATAGCATGACGACCGGGAGCCAGGACATCAGGAGGGGGAGCTCGTAGCTGATCAGCTGGGCCAGCGCCCGCATCGCCGCCAGGAGCGAGTACTTATTGTGACTGGCCCACCCGGCCATGAAAATGGCTAGCTCGGTGGTGGCGCCGACGGCGAAGAAATACAGCACCGACGAGTCGAGATCCAGCGCCACAAGGTGCCTACCGAACGGAATCACCGCAAATGCCATGAATGCGGAGGCAAGGAGCGTGACGGGAGCCAGCAGGTGGAGCAGCTGGTCGGCGTCCCTCGGCACGATGTCCTCCTTCGTCATGGTCTTTATCCCATCGGCAATCGGCTGAAGCAGCCCGAACGGCCCTGTCCTGTTGGGACCCGGGCGATTCTGCACCCGCCCGAGTATCTTCCTCTCCGCAAGCGTCAGCGCCGCGAACAACCCTCCGAAGACCGCCAAGATCATCACGATCGATATGACCCCGTTCGCGAGCCACCGCCACGGCTCGTGAAGCGAACCCGTGACGGCGTCGAGTATGAGCTGGGGGGCGCGCTCCAGCAGCGGATCCGGACTGTGGATATTGGAAATCATGCGGCAGGCGGCTTCGGGGGGGGGACCGGCTTCGCCGCTGCGGCAGCCTTCGCCAGGGCGGCGGCCTTGGCCTTCTCTTCGGCCGCCTTGCGCTCCGCCGCAAGGCGCCCGTCAACCTCCGCGGCTTCCGTCGGCCGTAGGGACTGGAAGTAGCTGTTGGGCTTCGCCAGATCGTGACGGTCCAGCAGCAGTTCCAGAAACCGCTCGCCGGTCGCGATCTCGAAGACCTGGTCCATCTTGATCGCGTCGAAGGGGCACACCTCCACGCATATCTGGCAGCTCATGCACACCGACGTGTCGATGTTGAACACGGCGGGATAGATCTGGAGCTTGCCGGTGGCGTCGGGCTTCTTGTCCTTGCTCTTCTCGATGTAGATGCACTGCGGCGGGCATTCCTTCTCGCAGATCTGGCAGGCGACNNGGGAAATTGCGGTAGGCCTCGGGCAGCGCCTCCTTGACCTCGGGGTACTCGACCGTTGTATACCTCGCGGGGTCGTTGAAGGAGCCCATGAAGTTCCTCGCAGTAACCGCGAGGCCGTGGAGTAGTCCGCTTCCGAGCATGGGTCAGCTTCCGGAGGCCTGCCGCCGCACACGCGGGGCCCGGGTGGGGTTGATGTGCAGAGGGGCCGTCATCAGGATGAGGGATTTCACCGGTCCACCTCCCCGAGCACGATGTCTATGCTTCCCAATATGACGACCGAGTCGGCGATCGTGTGGCCGATGCAGAGGTCCTCGAGCAGGGTGAGGTTAACGAACGAGGGCGGCCGAACGCGGTAGCGGTAAGGATTCGGGCTTCCGTCGCTTATCAGGTAGAATCCGATCTCTCCCTTAGGACCCTCAATACGCCCGTAGGCTTCGCCCGGCTTCGGGCGGAAGCCGCGGATCTTGGCCTTGGGATCCATGACCGGCCCCTCCGGGATGTCGCGCAGTGCCTGCTGCAGTAACGCGATCGACTCTCGCATCTCGAGGACCCGGATCATGTATCGGTCATAGGTGTCCCCGTGAGCGCCCAGGGGAACCCGGAAGTTGAATCTCGGATAGAACCCGTAGCCGTCCACCTTCCTGATGTCGTAGGCCACCCCCGCGGCGCGAAGCATGGGCCCGGTGATTCCAGCGCCCACCGCGGCCTCCGCCGTGAGGACCCCTATTCCCTGCGTCCGCGCCATGAGGATCTCGTTGCCCGTCACCAGCTCCTCGAACTCGTCAAGGAACGCGCCAAACCCGTCAACCAGAGCCCGCGCCCGCGAAAGCCAGTCCGCCGGCGCGTCGACCCGGCACCCTCCAAAGCGCTGGAAATTGCACATCATCCGGGAGCCGCTGAGGGACTCGAACANNGTAGGCCCAGTTGTTCGTCATCGAGTTGAGGTAATCCAGCCTGTCCGTGTACGGCATCGAGGACAGGTACGTCGTGCTTTCCCCTATCTTCTCATGATTGCGATGCAGGTAGCCGAAGACAGGCTTCAGCTTTACAATCCTCTCGCCGTCGAGCGTCACCATCATGCGGAACACCCCGTGGGTCGAGGGGTGGTGGGGCCCCATGGACACCTCGAGAAGGTCCCCGTGGAACTCGTCGCTCACGGCGCGCACGTGGGCTCCTCCCGCCGGCAGCAGAGGGGACTGGTCCAGGGAGCTCACGGCTTTGCCCCCTCCGGAGGGGAAGGGGACGACGGCGCAGGGTCCGGCTTCTTCACCTTGGCCAGAAGATCCCCGTGGGGGGTGGGCTCCCACTCGTTGTCCTCGGGCTCCACGTAGTCCTTCCTCATGGGATGATCCTTGAAACCGTCCCACATGAGTATGCGACGCAGGTCCGGGTGTCCCGCGAAGACGACGCCGAATAGGTCGAATACCTCGCGCTCCTGGAACTCAGCCGAGCGCCATACCGGTGTGAATGACGGAAGGGTCACCTGGTCGCTACGGTTGCGAGTCCTCGTCCGGATGACCAGTGGACCGTGCCGAAGCTCCACGGAGAAGAGGTGGTAGACGGCCTCCAGGTAGCCGGGTTGGACCCGCTCGGTCTTCACCTCCGTCACCTTGTCCGGGCCTCCCGCCGGATCCGGGGTGCTCGCCTTGGTCGTCTCAACAATGACTTTGTCGGGCCAGTCGACGCCACTAACATTTGAGCAGTAGTCGAGCTTCAGGGCTCCGTCATCGCGGAGGAATTCCGCGATGGCGCGCGCAATCCCGTTTCCGAGAACGAGCGAATGCTGCGCCGATGCCCCAGGGTTCTGGAGCAGCGTCACGTCGGCGCCGGGAAATCGGGCGGCCAGGCGGGCGGTCAGCTGATCAAGGGGTTCGATCATAGGCCACCTATGCGGGGGAGTCCCCCTTCGGCACCTCCGGAGGCTGCCAGACTGTGGGGTTGTGGGGCGGGTCCAGGTCGTGCTCGCCGAATTCCGGGACGGGGAACTCGCACGCCAGGTCCTTGCGGAGGTGCCGCGGTGCGTCGGGCCCGGAAATCGCCTGGCCGCTTATCTTCTTCTGCAGCTCGACGAGCCCGTGGAGCAGCGCTTCCGGCCGAGGCGGGCAGCCGGGGATGTAAATGTCGACGGGAATAAAGCGGTCGATCCCCTTCAGAACATTGTAGCCCCTCTTGAAGGGTCCCCCGGAAATCGCGCACGCGCCCATTGCAATGCAATATTTCGGCTCCGCCATCTGGTTCCACAGCCGGACGACCTGCGGAGCCATCTTCTTGGTAACCGTGCCTGACACGATGAGAAGGTCCGCCTGGCGAGGGGAGGGGCGGAAGACCTCCGAGCCGAAGCGGGCTATGTCAAAGCGCGCCATTGACGCGGCGATCATCTCAATGGCGCAGCAGGCGAGCCCAAACTGGAGCGGCCACACCGAGTGGCTTCGGCCCCAGTTGTAGAGCTCCTCGATGCTGGTGAGGAGGATTCCGTGCCGCCGCAGCTCTTCGCGTTCCTCGTCCGTGATGGCTTGAGCCGGGGTCATGTCCATTCGAGGTGGCCGCGGTGCCAGGCCCAGACCAGGCCCTCCGCCAGAAGAAGGATGAACACGAGCACCGCCGCCAGGGCTCCGGGTGGAAGGGTTGTGAAGGCTACCGCGAACGGCAGCAGAAAGAGAATCTCGACGTCAAAGATCAGAAAAAGGAGGCCGTAGAGGTAGTAATGGGCCTTGAACTGGATCCACGAGTCGCCGGTCGGGACCACGCCGCACTCATACGTGCTGTTCTTCTCCCGGTTCGGCTTGAGGGGTTGAAAGAAAAAGAACCAAAGCCGCACAGCCCCCACCATTCCAAGGGGCAGCGCGATGGCGACCGCCGCGTAGAGTCCGAGGAAAGCATAGGGGTGGGTTCGCATATCCAGAACGCATCATCATTACCGAAACCGGGGCTTTCTGCCCATTGCTTTTTGCCACATGCTGATCATTAATTGTCATAGAAGAGAGGGAGCCGCGATCCAATCAAAATGAAGCGGAATAGTTTACGGGACGCCCGGACTTGAACTTGCGTTTGGAGGAGGCGAAATACCCTAGTTTTGCTCGGCTACGGAGGAATGGCATCGGCCGGAATGTTCGTCGCCCGCGCCGGGAAGGGAGACAAACGTGCGCCCGATGCCAATAAATGCGTAACGAAATGCCGCGAATGCGCAGAAAGGAGAGCGGTGATGATCTACCCTTGTCTATATGGCTACCCTAAGTGATCGCCTCACGGACAACGCCCCAGGCCGCTTCTACGTCGACGCAAGCTGCATCGATTGTGACCAGTGCCGCGTAAGCGCGCCCGCGTTCTTCTCACGCAATGCCGACACCTGCCTCTCCTTCGTCAGCAGGCAGCCGGTCACACCCGAGGATATCGTCCTCGTCGAGGAGGCAATAGCCGGGTGCGCGACTGATTCCATTGGCACGGACGGAAACTGAGGAATTTGGGACGCAAGCCGGGGCCCGGACGCCACGCGCGCTAGCCGCCGGGCGGAGCGGGCCATTCCGGGCGCCCCTCTAGAAGACGATCCAGGCCTCGAAATAGAGCGTGTTGTTGTCCCGGGCGTTCCCTCCCGCCCCATCGAAGTTGGAGCGCGCCCCGTTGAAGCGGTTGTACATCACGTACTGGAGCGAGAACTTCACATTGCTTCGCGGCCAGAATGCCGGCCCGCCGCCCTTGTTGAACGGAAGGTAGCTGAATTGCAGAATGACCCCGTCGCTGGAAGGCGAGCCTGTTGCGCTTCCCGAATACAGCACCGGGTCGCTGCTGCCGCCCAGGACGAAGTACTGGACTGTCCCGCCAAAGGTCTTGTCGTAGAGATAGTTCGCGGTCGCCTTCAGGTTCCAGAGCGTGTCGGCCGTGTTGCTGGTGTTCCCGAGCACGTTGCTCGCATCCCAGGACTGGCGCTCGTACACGTAGCTGAGCATCCCTGTGAAGTCGCCCTTTTCGCCTGCAAGCTGGTACTGGGTGTCCAGGCCGAAGTCGGAGTATCGGTCCTTCCCCGCGCTCGAGTCCCGTCCCGGGTAGGTGTCGGCTGCCATGCCGAAGGCACCGGTTTCCCAGTGCGCATCCCCGACCATTCGGTCGTATGCGATCCTCCAGTAGGGGGCCACGCCGGCGATCTGAGTCTCGCCCGTGGGGTCGACCCCAAGTTCACGTTGCAGGCTTGCGCCCAGAGTACGGTATCCCCCGACGTCAAGGTAGAGGGAATCGGAGAGCATCACGTAGGCTCCAAGGCCCCCGACCTGCTGGGAGAGGCCCCCGTCGATCAGAGTCCCCGCCGCGGGACCGGGCGCAAGGCCCGAACTCGTGAAAGGATAGCCCCAGGCGGGCGTCGTGTTCCAGAGATCCTGAAGACCGGGGTTGTTGTTAAGGTAGAACCCATAGGAGGCGTCATGGCCGGCGATTGTCCCCTTGTCCGCATACCGCAGCTCGGCGTTGTCCCATGTCCATACCTTTCCAATCCCGTCGTACGTCGCCTGGCTGAAGATCCCGAACTTGTTCACGAAGGCCGCAGCGTCTTTTCCCAGCAGCTCGGATGCATAGGGGCCGAATAGGCGGCCCGCGTAGAAAATGCTCGCCTGTGTCACTGCGAAGTTGTTGTTGTCGCCGAACCCCGGGGCGGCGCCGCCGGCCTGGCCCTTCGCCGTCTGGGTATATGAAGGAAGGAGCATGACGGCGAATGGTGGGAGCGATGCGCTGTCCGCGCTCGAGGTGTACCCATCGAGTTTGAACTGCCTGCCAAGGGGAGTAAGGATCGGGAACTCTGTGTGGCAGGCGATGCACTGCATGTCCGTCTGGCGGGCGAAACTCGGCAGGGCGCGCGACGCACTCGGTGCGAACAGCGCTGCTGCGAACAGGCCGGCACGTAGCCCGGCCAGCACGAGGTTCGCAGTTCCGTGAGATCGGACGACTCTCGGAGCGATAGGTGAGGTATTCATGGTTTGTGGGCCTTGAGGGGTTTGCGGTGACCTTAGAAGCCCAGGTCGTCGCCCTTTGGCTTCAGGCTGAAAATGTAGGATGCCAGGTCGGCCATCTCCGCGGGCTCAATCACGGCCCCCCACGCCGGCATATAGAGCGGGGGCGCAGGCCTCTTTGCATCAAGCGCATCCACCTGGTGCCTGCCCATGGTAATGAACTTCACGAGTTCCTCGCGCGTATACCCGTCGGCAACGTGGAGAAGCGCCGGCACCTGCTCGCCCGTCTTCGCGTTGGGATTTGGAACTCCTCCCTTTCCGTCCTGGCCGTGGCAGCCCGCGCAGCCAAATTTCCTGAATATCTCCTTGCCGCGCTCCACCGGGCTCATGAGAGACGGCAGGCTGAGCGCCAGATTCTGGTCGCGCAGGTGGAGAAGGAATTCCGTGAGGGCAAGGACCTCGGATTCATTGAACCCGAACTTTGGCATCACGGATCCCGGCGTGACGGACTGGGGGTCTCGGAAATGCCGCATTATCCACTCGGGGGCGCGCCGCATGCCGACGTCGTCGAGCGCGGGCCCTATCGACCCTCCTTTGCCCCCGAGCGAATGGCAGCCAATGCATCCTTTCTGCTGGAACAGGTGCCTGCCCTGGGCCGCGCTCGGGACGACCTTCATTGACGTGTAGAAGCCTGTCATCGACGCCCCGGTCTGACTGAGCATGAACAGGGTGATCGCCTCCAGGTCCGCCTGCGAAAACTTCTGGGGCGGCATTGCCGAATCCGGCGTGACCGAGGCAGGGGACCGGAAATGGGCCATCAGCCAGTCCGCGGAACGCCGGCCTCCGACCCGGTCCAGTTCGGGCCCGATGACGCCTCCAACGCCCCCAAGCTTGTGGCAGCCGCGGCATCCGTTGGATTCGAACACCTGCTCTCCCCGGGCAAGTTCGGGGGCCGCGGGGTTGTCGGCCGCCTCGTGGCACTGGCCGCACGAGGCCTGTATATAACGGAGCGGAAGCATGGGCTGGTCCCAATAGGGCACATGGCCGTGGGCGTCGGCTGTCGTGGTGGCATGACCCTGGCCGCGATGGCAAACGGTGCACCCGAATCGCTCGAAGGGATGCTGGTCGTGAAGCGGGTGATAGGCAAGGGGTTGCGGAAACCCACCATAGCTCGGGTCCTCGACGGCCATGTGGCACGTCGTGCACCGGTCGACCCTCCGCAGTTCGGGCAGGACCACCTGCCGTATCTGCACCGGAATGTTCCTCGCAAGGAGGCGCTGCTGGGGAGTTGAGGCACGCCGCATCTCCTCGCGGATGAACTGCCGCTGGATGTCCTTCCACTGCCTGAACTCGTCCCTGTAATACGCAGCCGCAACGAGGATGCAGACCGCGGCTCCTAGCAGAATGAATGCGGGGTAAAGCCGCCTGGGATTCTCGAGGCTCATCTCAGTGTCCCTCCGTGACCGCCGGAGGCTGGGCCCAGGGCTTCACCCAGCCCCAGTTGGGACCGCGAAACACGCTGCCGATCACCGTGAGCACTACCGCTATAATCAGGAAAATCGTGAACACCGTGTTAGCGAGGCGTCGCTCACGGGCGAACCACCGCCCGGCGCCCACTGCCTGCCGGTCGAGGTAGGGCAGCATCACCAGAGCCGTCACCAGGACTGCCGGCGCCACGACTCCCCCCCAGAATGCAGAATAGCTCACCAACTCCTGCAGGCCGAGGAAGTACCACGGGGCCTTCGCCGGGTTCGGGGGATGGATCGCGTTTGCCACCTCCTCGAGCGGGGCGTTCCAAAAGACCGCCAGGAACAGCACGACGGCTATGACGGCGAGGAGGAGGAGCATCTCCCTGAAGACAAGGTGCGGCCATGAGAATACCTCGTCCTCCGGGTTCTTTCCCACCTGCAGCGAAGTCGACCGGGTGAGCTCCATCAGCCCGTATGACTTGTTTGTCGGAAGATGCTCCACGTCGATCCTCTCCAGCCGATCGGCGCCCTCCTCGGGTCGGGCGAGGCCGCCGTCCTTGCGCACGCGCCACAGGTGGACAGATACCATGAAGGCCATCAGCGCGGGCAGCACGATGACGTGAAGCGTGTAGAACCGGATAAGAGCCTCCTGGCCGACGCTGTTCCCCCCAAGTATCAGGAACTTCAGCTCCGGGCCGACCACCGGGGCATAGGCGGCGATGTTCGCGCCGACGGTGATCGCCCAGAAGGCGAGCTGATCCCAGGGCAGAAGGTAGCCAGTGAAGCTGAGTCCGAGCGTCAAGAGGAAGAGGGCGATCCCGACGAGCCAGTTGAACTCCCTGGGGCGCTTGTAGGCCCCCGTGTAGAAGACGCGGCAAAGGTGCAACATCACGAATAACACCATCAGGTGCGCCGCCCACCGGTGCATATTGCGGATCACCAGGCCCGCGGAGACGACGTATTGAAGGTCCTTCATCGCGTCGTAGGCCCGGTCTGTCGCCGGGACATAGTAGAACATGAGAAGGATTCCCGTGACGGTCAGGATGCCCAGAAGGTACAGGGAGATGAGGCCCAGTCCCAGCGTCGTGGCGGGCCGGAGCGTACGGCGGTTGACCTTCGCTGGCTGCACGTGCAGGAGGAAACTCGATACCATGGCCTGGGCTCGCTCCAGATTGCTGCGCGGAATGCCGACGCGAAAGACCGAGCGCCCGACTCGCGAGCCCTCGAACCATTTCCATGCCTTCATTGGATTTGGCAAACTCACAGGACGAGGTACTTCTCAGCGTCCACACGCTCGTTTTTGTCGACTAGGAGATGGCGGTCCTTGCTGAGGGTCACCATGAACCATTCGAGAGCCCGTGGTGCAGGCCCGCCCTTCACCTTGCCCTGCTCGTCAAATGAGCTCCCGTGGCAGGGGCAATGGAAGCCGAGCTCCGACCTCCCGACCGTGCAGCCAAGGTGTGTGCAGACGGCCGAAAGGCACCGGTAGGTGTTTCCCTGGCGCACGATGAACACGCGCTCGTCCTCAAGGAAGGTCACCGAGCCGTCGGGGAAGTCGTCCGGCTTTCCGGCCTTGAATCGCAGGCTCGGCTCGTACAACACGTTTGGGACGAGGAAACGAACGGCGGCGCCGGAGGAGGCCGCGGCGGCCAGGGCAGCGACGCTCCAGCCGATTGCGAGCTGGACGAAGCTTCGCCGGGATGTCGAATCGCTGGGGGGTTGTTGGGGTGTCATGACTCAGGAGGATACGATCTCGATCCTTTCCATAGTGATAGAATGGGTTGGGCACCTGACGGCACACAATCCGCAGCGAATGCATTTCCCCTCATCCTTGATTATGGCTCCCGCCTCGTGGCGGTCGGGCACGCGCCCGTAACGGGCGAGAAACGCGGCGGCGAGCCCGTCGTTCCCCCTCAGGTCGGCGACGTCGACGAGGCGCAGACAGCTCTCCGGGCAAACGTCGGCGCAGCCACCGCATAGGATGCAGGTGTCGCCATCGAAGACGGGGCTGACATGGCAGACCAGGCACCTGTCCGCCTGCGCCTGGGCCTCTGCCCTGGGAAAGGTCTTTTCGACCTCCGCAATCCCAATTCTGCGGTCCAACGGCAGGGTGGGAGGAGATCGCCTGGGGATCTTCTCGAAGTCGCGCTTCATCTTGTAGCGCGCGGTGTCGAATATCGTGATCTTCGCCTGCCGCGCCGCGGTGGTGGCGCGGCCCGCAAGGAATGTGGCGATCGAAGCGGCTGCCCGCTTCCCCTCGGCGACCGCGGTGATGATTATCCTCGGCCCGAAAGCGACGTCGCCGCCCGCGAAAACATCCGGGCGAGAGGTGGCCATCGTCTTCGGATCAACCTGCAGGGTGCCCCGCGGCGTGGTCTTGATTCCATCCTCCGGCCGCAGCCATCCCAAGTCCGGTGACTGTCCGATGGCTAGCACCACGGTGTCGCAGGGGACGGTCTCCTCGCTTCCCTCGATGAACTGGGGATTAAATCGCCTGTTTGAATCGAAGACGCGGCTGCATTTCACGAGCTCGAGAGCTGTCACCTTACCATCGGAGGCCAGGATCCTCTTTGGGCCGTAGCGCGTATGCAGGTGGATGCCCTCATTCTCCGCCTCCTCGATCTCCTCGCGCGCCGCCGGAATCTCATCGAGGCTCTCCAGGCAGTACATATGAACCTCGGGAACGCCCTTTCGTATCGCCTCTCTGGCGACGTCCAGCGCCAGCCGAAGCTCGTCGGGCGCCTCCGGGGCATCCGCCGTCAGTTGCTCCATTGCCGCAGCAGCCTGGTGGAGGGCCGAGCGAAGTTCCGCCTCGCTCATTCCCGCCAGCTTCTCCGCCTGACGCACCACGGACCGGGCAACATCAAAGGCAACATTGCCGCCCCCGACCACCACCACCTTCCGGCCGAGCTCGGTGCGGTAGCCTAGGTTCACGTTGAGAAGAAAGTCGATCGCGCGGAGGACGCCGTCGTTCTGCACCCCATCTATCGCGAGCTCGCGGCTTTTGTGCGCCCCGATGCCGATGAATGTCGCCTCGTAACCCTGCTCCTTGAGGTCCGAAAGCGAGAAGTCTCTGCCCAGGCGCTGGTTGAGCCTGATCGAGACACCGAGGTTCTCAATCGCCTGAATCTCTGCCTGGATGATTTGCCGGGGGAGCCGGTATTCCGGGACGCCGAGTACAAGCATTCCGCCCGCCATGCTCTGCGCCTCGAAGACGGTGGGGGAGAAGCCCATGAGGGCCAACTCATGGGCGCAGGAAAGACTCGCCGGGCCTCCACCGACGATGGCGACCTTACGGCCATTGCCGATCCGCTCCCGCTCGGGATGCCGCCCACCGGGATAGACCTTGTTGAGGTCAAAGTCCTCGGATTCAACACCATGGCGTTCGCAGACGAAGCGCTTAAGGCCCCGGATCGAAACGGGCGCGTCGATTGCGCCGCGGCGGCACTTTGCCTCGCATGGCGCTGCGCAGACTCGGCCGCATATGGAGGCGAACGGGTTCGGCGTTCTCGCGATGATATAGGCATCCTCAAAGCGCCCCTCCGAGATCGCCTGGACGTAGGCCCCCGAATCCGTCTTTACCGGACAGCCCTCCCGGCAGAGGACCTGCCGGGTAAAGTAGTCAATGTCGGGTAGCTCGACCTGGTAGCTCGCGGGCATCGTGCTTGGGTCCGCGAGCGTAGGTCTACTTGGACTCGAATTCCGCCCGCACTTCCTCGAACTTGGCGAGGGCCGCCGTCTTCTCCTCCGGAGTCAGCGCCGACAATCGTTGGTCGACCTGCTCCTTCTTGCGGATGCTCGAGTCATAGACCAGGAACTGGTAAATCTTCTTGGCCTTGTCCGCCGAGATGTTTGAGCTCGGCTTGAACATCATCCTCTTTACGTAGCGGGACCACTCGTCAGGCAGCACGAATTCGCAGTTGATGGGCCGCGCAAGCGTGTGGCAGAGGGAGCAGGTATTGCGGAAGGTACCATAGCCCGCCTTTGCTCCGGCAGGGTACTTCGAGACGTCAATCGAGGACGGGCCCTTGTCGTAAAGGGCGATTTTCGCTTTGGTGGCGGCGTCGATCTCATCCCCTGCCGCCCCTAGGCGGGTGAACGATCCAATCGAAAGAGTGGCTACCAAGACAAGGGGCCAGCGGTATCGCATTACTGTTTATAGCCGAGTTCCCCGATTCTGGCAACGCATCGGTTGTCTTTTACTTACCGCCCATTGCCCTGCCCGAGGAGGCCCTCGGCTAACCGAGGACCTAGTCCACGAGATGAGCCATCTGGGCCTCGCGGTACTCGGAGGGAGCCATTCCCACATATTCCTTGAACAGTGCGTTGAACCTGGGGATCGAGCGAAAGCCCGTCGCGCGCCCGACCTCATTGACTCGAAGGGTTTCGTCCAGAAGCAATATCTTTGCATTCTCCAGCCTTACCCGGGTGACATATTGTGACAGCGTCATGCCTGTCGCCTTCTTAAAGAGTCGGCAAAAATAGAAGCGACTCACCGAGACATGCCGTATGACGAGGTCCAGGTTGATCGCCTCGGACATGCGCTCCTGCACAAATTGCTTGGCGCTCGCTACCGCCGGGGGTTCCTCCCCCGAGTTGCTCACAGCGGCCGAGCCGACGGTGTCGCCGAGAAAGATTGAGAAGAGCTTGAGCATCTGCACGAGAGATTGGAAACGCGCGGCATCAAAGACCGGGGTCGCGAAATAGGCCTCGCGCAAGCGCACCTTCCAGTCTTCCGCCTGAGTACCCCCGCCGAGCATCTGGATCGTGAACGCCAGGTCTCGCTCAGACGGCTCCCGCCTCAGGATCTGTCCGCTCAAGAGCGTCGCCACGTGTCGGCCGCCAGCAATGATCGGGACCGCGACCTCGGTGAGCCCTGCCAGACAGGAAACCTGCTGGGCGCCAAGCCTCTTGGCGGCCCCGCGCTGGGCGCTGGCCTGTGCAGTGACACATGCCTGGCATCCGAGCGGCAAGCTGGCGACCAGCACACAGAACGGATTCTCGGAGGGACCGAGGCTCAGACGCCAATCGGGCAGGTTCGGTGCGACAAGCCTGACGGGCACACCAATGGCGCTCTGAAACGCCTCCTGGTATCTGAGGACCACCGGCATCTGCACAATATCTTCGAAAACCGCGGCATTCACGGAAGCTCCTCGCAAGGGCAGGACGCCTTACCGGAAAGGCGCGTTGAAGCCCGTTCAGCGTCCGGCCAGCAATAGCCCATAGGGCAGCGGAGCATCACCATTCCCTTGTAGCACATTTTCGCTCCTAGTTTTCGGCGGCGAGGCGGTAGGCAAGACACTGCACCGCCCGAGCCACCCAGATAACCGATGCGGCAACATTCGGGTTCAGCTCGACGCTTGGAATGGCACGAGCCTCGATGGAAATCCTAATGAGATGAACGTCAGGTCGTTCCCCTAGGGTTTCCCCCGCGGCGAAAAAATCTCGAAGCCCGTTGTCCTCCATCGAGAGGTCCGCCGGAAGGTCCTCAAGAGACCGGGGCGTCATCTCGGTTATTGTGCCGGGAGGGTTTCCATCGGCAGTGGAGCCTACCACGATTACCGTTTGCGCCAGCGAGATGCTCTCCAGAACGCCGTAATCTCGCGACCCTTGGTCGAGCAGCCGCATCCCGGGAATCGCGACGCTGCTCTCCAGTTCGCGAAGCACGTGGGCCCCCACGCCCGCGTCGCCGCCAAGGGAAGTACCCAAGGCAAGAACAAGGATTGGAGCCCCTACCGCACTTGGGAGGGATGCGGCGTCACCTGCAAGTGGAAGAGGAGAATCGATCATGCGAATTCGGCCATCCGAGATCGGCCTAACGCCGGGCAAACAGAATCCCGGAGATACCTGTGGATATGAACTCTAGGGGAATCCACCCGTCGCAACTCCGCACATTTTGCCGACATATGTGCAGGAATTGCGAAAACGCCCGCTTGCTCTGGCACGTTGCGGCGCACGGTTTAAGAATCTGATCATGCACGAGCTCGGCATCATGGAATCGGCGCTAGGTCTGGTGCAGCGCTGCGCCGCAGAGAGGAACGCGCGGCGCGTGGAGCGGGTCGTGTTGCGGATCGGAACGCTATCCGGCGTGGATCCAGATTCGCTCAGATTCGCATTTGAGGTGGTGTCCCGTGGCACATCGGCCGAGGGCGCTGACCTCGACATCGAGAGCGTGCCGGCCACGGCGTACTGCAAGGGCTGCCAGGAGGAGTTCACTGCGACGGCCGCCGACTTTGTGCTGCGGTGCCCGAACTGCAGCGTCCTCTGCGGGGACGTCCGGAGGGGACGGGAAATAGAGCTCAGTCGTCTGGAATTCACCTGAGACCACCATGAGCAATAACACGCCCACCAGTGCCGACGAGACCAGCCTTGGCTACGAGATCCACCCGCTTAGCGGCGCGGCCGTCCTTCCTGGGGCGTCACTCTCCGCTCCGCTATCTGCCGAGATCAGCGCAGCGTTCTCTGCCAGCCCGGACGGGGAGGTCGCCGTGCGCTCCCTGGACCTCAGGATCCCACTGCTCGAGAAGAACGACATCCTTGCCGAGCGAAACCGCGGCTATTTCCTTGGCCGGGGACTGTCGGCGTTGAACCTTGTCTCCTCGCCGGGCGCGGGCAAGACAACGCTCCTGGAGCGCACGCTCGATGACTTCGCCCTTCAGACTCGATGCGCGGTGCTGGTGGGCGACCTTGAGACTGACAACGACGGTAACCGCCTCCGCCGGCCGCATGTTCCCGTCGCCCAGATAACAACCGGCACCGTCTGCCACCTTGACGCGGGAATGGTTGCGCGTGCGGCCCAGTCGATAGACCTGGGCGGCGTGAGGATCCTTTTCATCGAGAACGTCGGGAACCTCGTCTGCCCGGCATCATTCGACCTCGGCGAGCAGGTCCGCGTGGTGCTGCTCTCCTCCACGGAAGGGGAGGACAAGCCCCTCAAGTATCCGCCGATCTTCAAGTCGGCCCACCTCGTTCTGCTCACGAAGATCGACCTTGCCGACGCGCTCGGATTCAAGCGGGAGATCGCAATTCAGAACATTCGCCGGATGGCCCCTCAGGCCCGCATCATCGAACTGTCGGCCCGCTCCGGAAAGGGCCTGCAGGAATGGTATTCGTTTCTGCGCGGTCTGGCACCCGCCAACTAACCGACCGATCCATGATGTCCGCGACCCAACCACCGCTCGATCTGCTGTTCCGGGTGAGGGGAACGGTTCAGGGTGTCGGCTATCGGCCCTTCGTTCTCCGCCTTGCGAATGAGCTCGGCGTCAAGGGCTGGGTGCGCAACGACTCACACGGCGTGCTTGTGCGCGCGGTGGGCGAGGAACAGATGTTGGACCGCCTTGCGGAATTGCTGGTCAGCCGCGCGCCCTTCGCTTCCCGTGTGACCGGCGTGGAGCGGATCGAGTCCGCGCAGGAGGACAAAGCGTACGGGCGCACCTTTGAAATCATCGAGAGCACCGAACCGGCCCCGGAGGTTGAAACTGCGGTTCCGATCGACGCGGCACCGTGCGCGGACTGCCGGCGTGAGTTGTTTGATGCGAGGGACCGGAGAGCGGGCTATCCCTTCATAAACTGCACCCAGTGCGGGCCGCGCTACTCAATCATCGAGCAGCTGCCCTACGACAGGCCGCGCACGACGATGCGTTGCTTCAAGATGTGCCCCGAGTGCGAGAGCGAATACCGCGATCCCCGTAGCCGCCGGTTCCACGCCGAGCCGATCGCGTGCCCGGTGTGCGGACCGCATCTTGAGCTTAGCGACCCGAAGGGAAAAGTACTGGGCGAGCGCGAAAACGCCCTTTCGATAGCGGCGTCCGCCCTGCGTTCGGGTAGGATCGTGGCGGCCAAGGGGGCCGGGGGATTCCATTTGATGGCGGACGCAACCGACGAGGTGGCGGTCGCCGAGCTGCGCAGGCGCAAGCACCGGGAGGAAAAGGCCTTCGCCGTGATGTTTCGTGACGTGTGCACGCTGCGCCTCTGGGCGGACGTCCACCCTGAGGCGCAGAGGCTACTCGAGTCCGCGCGATGCCCGGTGGTGCTCCTGCCGAAGCGGCCGCAGCCGTCCCTGGCGCCGAGCGTCGCCCCAGGAAACCCCTGGATCGGCGCCATGCTGCCCTCGACGCCGCTCCACATGAGACTGATGGCCCTCGTCGACCGGCCCCTTGTGGCCACCAGCGCCAACCTCTCGGACGAGCCGCTCTGCACTGAAGACGCTGAGGCCCGCGCGCGTCTTGCTGGCATCGCCGACCTCTTTCTCGGGCATAACCGGGGTATCGCCCGACCGGTCGACGACTCGGTTGTCCGTTTCACGGACTCCCGAGAGCCGATCCTGCTGCGCCGGGCAAGGGGGTACGCCCCCGTGCCCCTGGGGCTTCCAGGAAGGATGCCCCGTCCGACACTCTGCGTGGGCGCCCAGATGAAGAACTCAGTCGCCGTCGCCTCGGGGGACCGTGTTGTCCTGAGCCCGCACATCGGCGACCTCGGCGGTGCCCTGACCCAGGCCGTGTTCTCAAGGACCATCTCGATGCTTGGGTCTGTTAGCGGAGGCCGAATTGCCCAGGTTATATGCGACAAGCACCCCGACTACGCGTCAACCCGCCACGCCGAGGCGTCAGGGCTTCCGTGCACCCGGGTGCAGCATCACCTTGCGCATGTGCTGGCGATCCTCCTTGAGCACAAGCATCCCGCCGACGACGTGCTTGGAGTGGCGTGGGACGGCACCGGCTACGGCGAGGACGGAACCATTTGGGGGGGGGAATTCATCCTGGTCAGCAGCGGGCGAGCGAGCAGGTTTGCCCGACTGCGTCCATTCCGGCTGCCCGGAGGGGAGGCAGCCGTGAGGGACTCCCGCCGAGTGGCCGTGGCGCTTGGGGACGCCCTCGGGCCTGGGCGGGGTGCGCGCATTGCGCGGGATCTCGGCTTTCGCGAGTCGGACGCCGCAAACCTCGTTGCTATGCTGGCGCAGGGCATCAACTCGCCCGTGTGTTCAAGCATGGGAAGGCTGTTTGACGGCATGGGCGCTCTCCTTGGGCTTGGACGCTGGAACACGTACGAAGGCCAGACTCCGCTAGCCGTTGAGATCGCGGCCCGCCGGGCGCCGCACAGCAGGGGACGACTTCCATTCGGAGTAGCCCGCGCTAGCGAGGGCGCGGAATGGGAGATCGACTGGCGGCCGGCCATTGAGTCCGTCCTCGACGGCGGTGTCGGGAATGCGGCCGAGGTCGCAGCCGCCTTTCACCGGGGATTGGTGGGGGCCCTTGTCGAGGTGGCCTGTCTGTCGGGGGCCAAGTCTGTCGCTCTGGGCGGGGGCTGTTTTCAGAACGCCCTTCTTCGCGGATTGGCCGACCAGCAACTAGCCTCTGCCGGATTCCGAGTCCTCAACCCGGTTGATCTGCCCCCCAATGACGGGGCGATCGCCGCAGGCCAGGCCCTGGGGGCGCTGTGGAACCTGACGACAGTCGAAACTCCATCACCCGTATCTGACCGAAACCAAATACCATGTGCCTTGCCGTACCAGGAAAAGTAATCGAGATCCAGGGCGACGACCCGCTCCTTCGGACCGCACGCGTCAGCTTCGGCGGGCTTGTCAAGAGCGTCAGCCTGACCTGCGTGCCGGAGGCAACGCTCGGCGACTACGTCCTTGTGCACGTGGGCGTGGCGATCAGCGTCGTCGACCAGGAGGACGCGGAGGAGACCTATTCCTACCTGCGTCAGATGGGGGAACTCGACGGGCTTGAGGAGCCGCAGCCCGGGAAAGGGGGCGATCCTCCTTGAAATACGTGGAAGAGTACCGCGACGCAGCCCTGGTCCACAAGCTGGCCGGCGCGATCAGCCGTGTGACGACCCGTCCGTGGACGATCATGGAGATCTGCGGCGGACAGACCCATGCCATCGTGAAGTTCGGGCTCGACGAGCTGCTTCCTAAGGGGATCACCCTTGTCCACGGCCCGGGCTGCCCGGTCTGCGTGACGAGCGCTGAACTCATAGACCAGGCGGTCGAGATAGCCCTCATGCGGGGTGTCATCCTCTGCTCCTTCGGCGACATGCTACGCGTCCCGGGCAACACCATAGACCTTCTGACAGCAAGGGCGCGCGGCGGCGACGTGCGGGTGGTTTACTCGCCCCTCGACGCCGTCGCGATCGCGAAGGCCAACCCCTCAAGGCAGGTCGTCTTCTTTGCCGTCGGATTCGAGACGACGGCTCCCGCCAACGCGATGTCGGTGCTGCTCGCCGAGCGGGCGGGCCTCGCCAATTTCTCAATCCTCACCTCCCACGTCCTCGTCCCGCCGGCCATGCGCGCCATCCTGGGTTCCACGGACAACCTTGTTCAGGGCTTCCTCGCGGCAGGCCACGTCTGCGCGATCATGGGTGTCGATGAATACGGGCCCATTGCCAGGGAATACGGCGCGCCGATCGTCGTAACGGGCTTCGAGCCGGTCGATATCATGGAGGGCGTGCTTCTGTGCGTCCGGCAGCTCGAGGAGGGCAGGGCCGACGTGGAGAACGCCTATTCCCGCGCGGTGCGTCCCGAGGGGAACGTCCACGCGCGCGGGGTGATGGAGAGGGTCTTTGAGGTGGGCGACCGCGATTGGCGCGGCATCGGCGTCATACCCATGAGCGGCCTGACGGTGCGGCCCAATTATGCGCGGTTCGACGCAAACCGCCGGTTCACGCTGCGAACGGCCCCCCCGGGCAAGGGGACTGAGTGCATCAGCGGCCTGATCATGCGCGGGGTAAAGAAACCCCACAATTGCCCCGCTTTCGGAACCCGCTGCAATCCGGAGCATCCCCTCGGGGCGCCCATGGTGTCCAGCGAGGGCGCGTGCGCCGCCTACCACCGCTACCGGAGCCGGGCCCTCGAGCCCGCAGGAAGAACGCCCTGACGCCCGGAAACCCCATGCATATCCCAGACGGCTTTCTCGACGCCAAGACCGCGGTGGCCACAACGGCGCTCTCCGCCGCCGGATTGGGCTACGCGCTGCGGCGGGCGCGCCGGGAGCTGCCCCCACGCCGCGTGCCCCTCCTTGGACTCTCCGCCGCGTTCCTCTTTGCGGCGCAGATGGTCAACTTCCCCGTCGCGGGGGGAACCTCGGGACACCTGCTTGGCGCCGCCCTTGTGGCGGCGCTCCTCGGACCGTGCGCCGCCGTTGTGGTCATGGCCACCGTGCTGATTGTGCAATGCTTCCTCTTCGCCGACGGCGGCATGCTGGCGCTCGGCGCCAACATCTTCAACATGGGCCTGGTCGGGACGGTCGGAGGCTATGGAGTCTACCAACTCGTGCAAAGCATCCTGCCGGGTTTCAGGGGCCGGGTCGCAGCCCTCGCCTTTGCGGGATGGTGCTCGACCGTCCTCGCCTCAATCTCGTGCGCAGGGGAGCTCGCGTGGTCAGGCACCGTCGCATGGGGAATTGGGTTCCCGGCGATGGCCGGTGTCCACATGTTGATCGGGACGGGCGAGGGCCTGATCAGCGCGCTGGTATTCGCGGCCGTTGCCCGCACCAGGCCGGACCTCCTTTCCGCGGCGTCCCCAGGGGACGCCGCCCCTCGTCTCCGCGGTTTTGTTGTCCTCGGTCTCTTGGCGACCTTGGGAATCGCCCTGTTCGTCGCTCCATTCGCTCGCCCTTGGCCCGACGGGCTCGAACGCGTCGCAACAACCCTCGGCTTCAGGGGTCGGGCGGCAGCGCCGCTGCTCCAGGCGCCTGCCGCCAACTACCAGGTTTCGGGGATGGGCCCCTCCGTCATGGCCANNGCATCGGGGCCGTCGCAGCCTTCTGCCTAGCGGTCGCTCTGAGCCGGCTGCTGGTCCGGACACAGGACGACGCCGGGAATCTTCGCGCATGATCCCTCCGTCCCAAAGACCAGGAACACGTCACGGGCCGGCGCCGGCAATGGTCGCGGGATCAATGGCCTTGATTTTGGCGATCACCTTGACCCCCGCTGAGAGGCCGGAATGGTTCGCCGCCGAGGGGGCGCTCATCATGTCCCTTCTCGTCCTGTTCAGGGTCTCGCCGGTACTCGTGCTGCGAAGGCTCCTGCTGCTCTCGCCGTTCGTCGCCGGGACGGCGCTCGCCGCGGCGTTGGGCCCGCACGGAGCGGGCTGGCGGGTCCTGGCCCTGCGCAGCGGCCTCTGCCTCGCAACCGTGATCCTCCTCTCAGAGACGACCCGCTTTGGGGACCTTCTGGGGACCCTCCGGAGGGCAGGGGTACCGGATCTCCTGACGACCACCCTCGCGCTCATGCACCGATACAGGTTCGTCCTTGCCGAGGAGTCCGTGAGGATGGCCCGGGCAAGGGCCGCCCGAAGCTTCACCAAGGGCAGGCGCTTCGCCTGGATGAGCTCAGCCTCCCTGGTCGGCCGGCTCTTCGTCAACGCGAGCCTGCGCGCCGAGCGGGTCTATGACGCCATGTGCGCCAGGGGAGGAAGCCCATGACCGCGTCCATAGAGGTCAGGGGCCTGTGCTTCGACTACGCTGACGGGACCAAGGCCCTTGACGACGTGAACCTCACGCTGGCTCCCGGCGAACGCGTGGGGCTCCTAGGCCCTAACGGATCTGGAAAGTCGACGCTCCTGCACCATCTCAATGGCATCCTCCCGGGGAGGCTCCCCTCGGCGGACGGCTCCGTGAGAATCGAGGGAATGGTTGTCGACTCCGAACACGTAGCGAGGGTCAGGAGGAGGGCGGGACTCCTGTTCCAGGACCCCGATGACCAGCTGTTCTGCTGCACGGTTCTCGAGGATATCGCGTTCGGGCCGCAGCAACTCGGGCTGCCTGCAACGGAGGTGGAGATGCGCGTGCATGAGGCGCTGGTGCAGGTGGGCCTCCTGCACCTTGCCCACCGGTCCCCCCACCACCTGAGCGCGGGTGAGAAGCGGCGCGCCTGCCTCGCCGGGGTGCTCGCGTGCACGCCGGGTATTCTGCTCCTCGACGAGCCGACAAGCGGGCTCGACCCCCGCGGACGCAGGGAGCTGATCGGCCTCCTCCGGAGAATCGACACCACCACGCTCATCGCGACCCACGACCTGGAATTTGTGGTCGAGCTCTGCCCACGCTCCGTGGTGCTGGACGGCGGGCGGGTGGTCGCCGACGGTGCAACCCTGGACCTTCTTGAGGACGAGGCGACCATGCTGGCGCACGGCCTCGAGCGTCCGCACATCCTTCGGCACCAGAAGCACCGCGCCCCGCCGTCCTCGCCCAGACTCAGCAGATGCGGGGAAGCTGTTCCCCGCTGATACGGTCCACCAACCGCTCGGAGCCGACGATCGTGCGCAGGGTCACCTGGCCGGGCGGTCCGGACCGCACGCGGCCTATGACCGAGGCGGGCCCTCCGGGCGCGCTCGAGTCGATTATCGCCAGGGCCTTCTTGACCAGGGCCTGCGGGAGTATGCAGATGAAGCGCCCTTCGTTGGCGACGTACAGCGGATCCAGGCCGAGTATCTCGCAGGCTCCCGCGACCGTGTCGGAGACGGGAACCTTCGCCCCGTTGATCGCGATCGCGAGCTTCGAGGACTCGGCAAGCTCAACCAGGGCCGTTGCCAGCCCCCCGCGGGTCAGGTCCCTGAGGCAATGGACCTTGAGGCCGGCACCGAGAAGGGCGGCCACGGGGGCCACGAGCGGGGCGCAGTCGCTCTCAATGGCGCTCTCAAATGATAGGCCCTCGCGCGTCGCCATGATCGCCATGCCGTGCCGGCCAATGTCGCCGCTCAGGATCACCGCGTCGCCCTCGCGGATGCTCGCCGGTCCGATCGTGAAGGCGGTCTCGATCACGCCCACGCCGGCCGTCGTCACGTAGAGGCCGTCGCCCTTGCCGTGCTCGACCACCTTGGTATCGCCCGCGACAATCGCCACACCCGCAGCCGCCGCGGCCTCCTTCATGGAGGAGACGACCCGCTCGAGCGTTCCCATGGGAAGGCCTTCCTCGAGGATGAACCCGGCGCTCAGCCAGAGGGGGCGGGCTCCGCACATGCAAAGGTCGTTCACCGTGCCGTTGACCGCGATCTTTCCAATGTCCCCCCCAGGGAAGAACAGGGGGCTCACGACGTGGGAGTCGGTCGTGAATGCAAGCCTCCCGCCTGCCGGCGCGCGCACGATTGCGCCGTCATGCTGGGCCTCGAGGGCCCTGTTTGAGAAGGCTGGACGAAAGACCCTGTCCAGCAGCTCCTGGGTGAGGCGACCGCCCCCGCCGTGGCCGATCGTGATCTCCGACCCGTGGGGAAGGGGAACCGGGCAGGACGAGAAGGCCCCAGACGGAATTTCGGGTATGAGTCCGTCGAGGATTCCGTGGCCGGCTCCATCGGGGGCGAAGGGATAGGGGTTGGGCATGGGAGCGAGGGTTTGAGGCCTTGGGCGATGGCGGCCTGATGGACGCAACTATATGCTCAATTTTTCGATTTGGCCCTGCGTATCTTGCGTTCCCAGCGACAAGATATGCGCAGTTGTGGCGCGCAGGACGGGGTCGCCTTCCCGATTCAGCCGGCCTCGCCTCCCGCCGGTGCCTCCTCCCGACCGGGACCTAAGAATTTTATGGGACTTCGAGGCTTTCTCATGAGGATGCCTCTGGCGGCCTTCCCCTACCGAATCCATCATCGTTCATTGCAAACCCCCGCGATGCGATCCCGTGAACCCCGAGAGCCCAACATGAAACCTTTCACCCCCATTCTGCGAGCCCCGGTCTCCCTGCTCGCGATCATTCTCTGCTGCGGTAGTGTCCTGTCGGCTGAGGCTCCCAAGGACTGGTCCGGCACACCCGCGCGGCCGACTGCGGCCTGGGTAAGGAGGTCGGTCGTGTACGAGTTATTTCCGAGGCAGTTCTCGGCCACCGGCGACTTCGCTGGGATCACGGCGCGCTTGGACGAGCTGAAGGACCTTGGCGTCGATATACTCTGGCTCATGCCGATCCACCCCGTGGGAAGGCTCAAGGCGAAGGGCACGGTGGGCAGCCCTTACGCCGTAAAGGACTACTACGCCATAAACCCCGACTATGGAACCAAGGAGGACCTCCGGACGCTCGTGAACGCGGCCCATGCGAGGGGACTCAAGGTCATCATTGACATCGTCGCCAACCACACGGCGTGGGACAGTGTCATGATTTCAAACCCAGGCTACTACAAGAGGGACGCGGCGGGAAACATCATCCCGCCCCACCCGGAATGGGCGGATGTCGCCGGGCTCAACTATGGCAGCCCTGAGACCCGCGCCTACATGCGGGAGATGCTCAAGTACTGGATCCGCGACTTCGGCCTGGACGGCTACCGATGCGACGTGGCGGGGGACGTCCCTACGGACTTCTGGGAGGACGTCCGCCAGGACCTGGACAAGATCCGGCCCGGCCTGTTCCTGCTTGCCGAGGCGAGCAAGCCCGAGCTCCTGGCCAACGCATTCGACGCCGACTACGGCTGGCCGATGCTCGCCACGCTGAACAAGGTGCTCATGGAGGGGGCGCCCGCCAGCGAGATTCGCCGGACCTGGGAGGTGTCGGAGCGGCAGGCGTTCCCGAGCGGCGCGCTTCACATGCATTGCAGCGACGACCATGACGAGTCCCGCGCGATCAGCCGATACGGCTGGAACGCGGCGCTGGCGGCAAGCGCGATGATGTTCACGATGGACGGCCTGCCCCTCATCTACAACGGGATGGAGGCGGGAGACACCAGCGAGTCCTCGGACCCCGCGCTCTTCGAGAAGCTCCCAGTCTTCTGGCACCCGAAGGGGCGGGAGTCATTCAGGGGTGTTTACCGCCAGCTCACGGCGCTCCGCCACGAGCATCCGGCGCTCACTGAGGGATCCCTTGAATGGCTCGATAACTCCTCGCCCGGCAACATCGTCTCGTTCCTGCGCCGCGGGGAAGGGGAGGAGCTCGTGACCCTAGTAAACCTGTCGAATCGCCCCCAGTCCGCATCGATCCGGGTGGAGAAGGGAGCCGAATTCACCCTCCTGCTCGAGTCGGTCCCACGGGGCGTAAGCGCGAAGGCAGCACTGCCCGACGCCGACCTCGGGGCCTTCGGCTGGCGGTTGTACCGCCGGGCCCTGGTTCCCTGACCGGGTCACTTCAGGGCCGCAATTTCCGCCGCGAGGAGCTCCCGGACCCGTGACTTCGCGTCGGCAAGCGGCAGTTCGCCCTTGTCCAGCTTTGCGATGAAGCTCCGCTGCGCCAGGTAGTCCTTGTTCGTCAGGCCGGCCTTGCTCTGGAGCATCCGCCAGGCCTTCCGACGCTCGACTGCGAATAGCACCATCTGGCGCGACACGGCGTAGTAGTTCACCTTCCCGTGCTCCTCGGCCCGGATGTAACAGCCGAAGTTCGCCACGAAGCTCCGATGGCTCCGGTCGAACACCCGGCGGTGGATCACGTCATCCTGGGTCACGAAGGGCAGCATGTCGTCGAAGTGGGTCAGCTTGGCGGCGTCCGCCTCGGAGATCTTCTTCACGTGCTTGCGGAAGCGCGCCTCGGTGATGGCCCAGTGCGCCACCGAGAAGTTGTACTCCTCCCCGTTGCCCGCGTACTTCGTGCGCCACCAGTCCCGGTCGACGCTCGGGTTGCCCTTCAGGTCGAACGCCTCCTGGGAAGTCTCGCCCTTGCGCGGGTTGAAGACGAACTC
>PLXR01000068.1 GCA_003151495.1 Opitutaceae bacterium | reverse complement strand
TCATGCTGAAGCCGATGAACTGCCCCCATCACATCAAGATCTTCTCGTCCCAGCCGCACTCCTACCGGGACCTCCCCGTGCGCCTGGCCGAGTTCGGCACGGTCTATCGATGGGAGCAGTCCGGGGAGCTCAACGGGATGACGCGCGTGCGCGGGTTCACCCAGGACGACGCCCACCTCTTCTGCACGGAGGACCAGCTCGCCGGCGAGGTGCTCGGGTGCCTCTCGCTCGTCAAGACCGTCCTCTCGACGCTCGGCATGGTCGACTACCGCGTGCGGGTCGGGCTGCGGGACCCCGACTCCAACAAGTACACGGGCACGAAGGACAACTGGGACAAGGCCGAGGAGGCCTGCCGGGAGGCAGCCAAGAGCCTGGGCATGGCGTACACCGAGGAGCCCGGCGAGGCCGCGTTCTACGGGCCCAAGATAGACTTCATGGTGAAGGACGTTATCGGGCGCGAGTGGCAGCTGGGGACGGTGCAGGTCGACTACAACCTGCCCATAAGGTTCGACCTGACCTACAGCGGGGCCGACAACCAGCCCCACAGGCCGGTGATGATCCACAGGGCGCCCTTCGGGTCGATGGAGCGATTCTGCGGCGTCCTCATCGAGCACTTCGGGGGCGATTTCCCGGTGTGGCTCTCGCCCGAGCAGGTCCGCATCGTCCCGATCAGCGAGAAGACGCTCGACTACGGGCGCGAGGTCCAGGGCCGGCTCCGGGCCTCGGGGGTGCGCGCCTCCGTGGACGAGCACAACGACAAGCTCGGCGCCAAGATACGCAGGGCCGAGATCGAGAAGGTCCCCTACACGCTCGTCCTGGGCGCAAAGGAGGCCGAGGCGAAGTCCGTCAGCGTCCGCAGCAGGGCGCGGGGCGACGAGGGGGTCGTTCCCTTCGAGCAATTCCTCGCCAAGGTAGAGGAGGAGATCCGCCTCAGGGCCCTGTCCGAGAAGAAGAAGCCCGCCTAGACGGCCGCTTCGCCGCGCTCGTCCGTCCGGATACGGATCACTTCCTCAAGCGGGATCAGGAACACCTTGCCGTCGCCGATCTTGCCTGTCTTCGCCGACCTGACGATCGCGTCGACCGCCTTCCCCGCCATGTCGTCCGACACGGCGATCTCGACTTTGACCTTGGGCAGGAAATCGACGGTGTACTCGCTTCCGCGGTAGATCTCGGTGTGGCCCTTCTGGCGACCGAAGCCCTTGACCTCGGTGACCGTCATGCCCTCGATTCCGGCCTCGGCCAGTGCCTCTTTGACCTCTTCGAGTTTGAACGGCTTGATGATGGCGATGATGAGTTTCATTCAGGTGGGGATTGGATATGCCGAATCGAGGTGCTGACACTAGGGACGCGGATGGGGTCGCGCAAGCTCGGGTTCTGCGTGCGGGGACTTCACCCGCGTGCCCTGGCGCTCATCTCTCGGCCTTGCGGCCATTAAGCAGGCACTATGCCAATGGGGGCTCGACTGCCACGGTGGCTATGTGGAGCTCCTTGAGCTGGCGCGGGGTGACCGTCGTCGGGCTGCCGGCCATGAGGTCCTGGCCCTTCTGGGTCTTCGGAAACGCAATCACGTCGCGTATGCTGTTCGTCCCGCAGAGCAGCGCCGCGATGCGGTCCAGGCCGAAAGCGATGCCGCCGTGGGGCGGCGCGCCGTAGGTGAACGCCCGCAGCATGTAGCCAAAGCGGCTCTCCACGACATCGGCGGGGATCTTCAGCACGTCCTCGAAGATCTTCTTCTGGAGGGCGGGCTGGTGGATCCGGATCGATCCGCCGCCCAGCTCCATTCCGTTCAGGACGATGTCGTAGTGCTGGCCGCGGACGGCCTTCGGGTTGGTGTCGATCAGGCCGGCGTCCTCCGCCACGGGCGCCGTGAAGGGGTGGTGCGTCGCGACGTAGGACTTCTGGTCCTCGTCGTACGTCATGAGCGGGAAGTCCACCACCCAGAGGAATTTCCAGTCGTCGGGCCTCAGGGCGAGCTTCCCCCGCTTCTGGAGGAGGGCCGCCGCCTCGAGGCGGATCCGCCCGAGGATCGCGCAGGCCTTCTCCCACGGTGCGGCCGCGAAGAAGACCATGTCGCCGTCGGCGATCCCGAGCTCGCCCGAGAGCGCCGCCTTCTCCGCGTCCGAGAGGAACTTCACGATCGGCGACTTCCACTCGCCGCCCTCGACCTTGATGAAGGCGAGCCCCTTGGCGCCCAGGCTCTTCGCCACCTCCTCGAGGGCCTTGAGCTCCCCCTGGGTCATGTCGGCGAGCCCCTTGGCGTTCATGGCCTTGACGGCCCCGCCCGAGGCCACCGTTCCCTGGAAGACCTTGAACGAGGACGCCCTGAACGTCTCGGAGAAGTCCCTGAGCTCGAGCCCGAAGCGGACGTCGGGCTTGTCGACGCCGTAGCGGTTCATCGCGTCGGTGAACTGCAGCCTGGGGAAGGGGGTCGGGATGTCGGTCCCGAGCACGTCCCTCCATATCTTTTTGAGCATGCCCTCGAAGAGGGCATAGATGTCCTCGCGGTCGACGAAGGAGGCCTCGACATCGACCTGCGTGAACTCCATCTGGCGGTCGG
>PLXR01000067.1 GCA_003151495.1 Opitutaceae bacterium | reverse complement strand
GGCCGCAGCACGTCTGGCCCTCGGGGAAGTCCACCTCGCAGCCGAGGCGCTCGAGCACCTCGACGGTCGCCCGGGCGACGTCGGCGTGGAACGCGTCGCAGAGGCAGGTCGCCATGAGCTGGACCCGCTTGCCCGATATGGCGGTGCGGCCGGAGTTGAGCATCGCCCCTGGGTCAGCGCGCCCGGGGGTGGACCGGGAACCGGGCGCGGCGGGCTGCCGATGCGGCGGAGGGGCCCGGCGCGGTTGCGGACTTTAGCATCCCCAAGGATGATTCGGGCGCACCCTGCGACCGCAAGCGCTTTGATCGGGACCCCGGGGCGGGCACTAACGGCGGCAGAGCCCAAGGAGGCGCGAATAGAGGTGGGCGAGCCTGGGCGTCTCGATGCCGGCCGACCTCGCCCGCCGGAGCGGCTCGCCCCAGATGGGCTCCACCTCGACCTCGCGGCCCGCGAGGAAGTCGACAAGGCTCGAGGGCTGGTAGGGCCCCATCGGGGGGGTGACCTCGAACTGCCTGTCTATGAAGCCCTGGTCGATGGTGAATCCGAACGCCCCGGCCGCCGCCTGTACCTCGTGCATGAGGGCCCGGGCCTCGGCGGCGAGGCGCGGGTCGGCGCAGATCCGGTCGGTCGTGACCCCGCCCTCGGCGATCGTGAGCCCGTTGAACGGGATGTTCCACACGAGCTTCCTCCAGCGCGCCTCCAGGAGGTTCTCGACGACCTGGGCCCTCATCCCCGAGGCCGAGAGGAGCGCGGCCAGGGCGCGGGTGCGGTCCGCCGGCGGGCGCCCGTACTCGCCGCCCGAGACCGACCCGGGATGGAAGCATTTCACCTCGCCCGGGCCCGTGCGCGTCACCGCCATGAAGACGAGCCCTCCCATGATCCGCTCGGCCCCGAGCATGCCGGCGAGGAACTCGTCAACGCCGAGGCCGTTCTGGAGGGTGAGCACGGCCGTGCGGGCGCCGAGAAGGGGCTCGACTAGGCCCCGCATCGCCCCGCCCAGGGTCGTCTTCAGGGCGACGACCACAAGGTCCACGGGGCCGATCTCGGAAGGGGTCGCAAACGCCGCCACCCGGCCAACCTCCACGGTCCGGGTGGGCTCATGGATGATGATCGTGCCCCTCGCCCTGACAGCGTCCAGGTCCCCCCGCATCAGGAACCGGACGTCGGCTCCCGCCTGCATCATGCGCGCGCCGTAGTAGGCGCCCAAGGCGCCCGAGCCCACGATCCCGACCCTGGGAAGAACTGGATCCATCCCGACCCGATCAGAGCACGACGTTGTCGGTCAGGCGGGTCTCCCCGACCCATGCCGCGATGCAAAGGAGCGCCCGTCCCGGCTCCACCTCCCGGATCGCCTCCATCGTCACCGGATCCACGGTCGAGGCATAGATGACGCGCACCCGGTTGTGCTTGCCGAGGATGTGGGTCACCTCCGCCACC
The DNA here is from genome assembly GCA_003151495.1 of Opitutaceae bacterium. Taxonomy (GTDB): domain Bacteria; phylum Verrucomicrobiota; class Verrucomicrobiia; order Opitutales; family Opitutaceae; genus Palsa-1447. The sequence continues at coordinate 1,109 of PLXR01000067.1, read as the reverse complement.
AGGCGGTCGGAGCTGCGGACGCCGGAGTCGACCATGTCCTTGGCCTGCTTGAGCGCCCTGGAGATGGAAAGCGCCTCGTTCCTTTCCGTCGAGGAGAGCTCCTTGTTGCGCACCGACACGGCGAGGCCGTCCGCCTCGCGGACGGTGGGGGCCACCGAGATCTCGACGTCGTAGTTGAGGTCCGTCGTCAACTTGCGCATGACGGCCACGTGCTGGACGTCCTTCTGCCCCATGAAGACCCGGTCGGGCCGGATGATGTTGAGGAGCTTCGCAAAGAGCGTGGTGACGCCGCGGAAGTGCGTCGGCCTAGAGACCCCGCAGAGCGGCCGGCTGACGGCCTCCTCCGAGACGTAGCTTGAATACCCCCTGGGGTAGATCTCGGCGGCGGCGGGCGCGAAGACGACCTCGACCCCGAGCCTCTCGCAGAGCGCCAGGTCGGCCTCGGGGGTCCGCGGGTATCCCGGGAGGTTCTCGTTTGTCCCGAAGGAGAGGGGATTCACGAAGATCGAGACCACGACGGGGCGGCCCGCGGCCTTCGCCGCCGCGATCAGGGCCTCATGGCCCGCATGGAGGGCTCCCATCGTGGGCACCAGCGACAGCCCTCCCCCTTCGGACCGGAGCCGTGAGGCCGTGGTTCGCATCTGCGAAACCGTGACAATTGTCTCCATGGGGATAACGAGGGCTTGAACAAAGCCCTCCACGGGGGTTTGTTCAAGGTTTTCGGCCCTTTGGGGCCCTCTTAACGCCCAATTTACGACCTTCCATGATCCGAATCAATGAGAACTACACGAAGCTGAAGGCCTCGTACCTGTTCGCCGACATCGCCCGCAGGGTCGGGGCCTACACGGCGGCGCACCCCGACAAGCCGGTCATCCGCCTCGGTATCGGGGACGTGACGGAGCCCCTCCCCCGGGCCTGCGTCGACGCGCTCCACGCGGCGACCGACGAGATGTCCAGGCGCGAGACGTTCAGGGGCTACGGCCCCGAGCAGGGCTACGCGTTCCTCAGGGAGCTCATCGCGAGGCACGACTACTCGGACCGCGGGTGCCGGGTGGAGCCCGACGAGATCTTCATCTCGGACGGGTCGAAGTGCGACTGCGGCAACATCC
>PLXR01000123.1 GCA_003151495.1 Opitutaceae bacterium | reverse complement strand
GCCGACGCCCACCCCAACGCCGAGTCCGACACCCACGCCAACGCCCAGCCCGACGCCCACGCCAACGCCGAGCCCGACGCCGACCCCCACGCCGAGTCCCACGCCGAGTCCCACGCCAAGCCCAACTCCGACACCAACTCCGACTCCGAGCCCGACGCCGACCGGGTACCTCGCCATCACAAATTTCACGAAGGGGAACAACATCTACACGAATCTGAACGTGCAGTACCCCAATACCGGACCTGGAACGCCGGGAACAGGAATCGGGACGCCAAATGCGTCGTTCCTCTTCGATCCTTCCAATTATACGTCGGCCAATGCGGTTCCTGGGTCGAACCATGCGGCCAATGGAGTCACCTTTGAGCTCACATCCGATTCCGTTGGGCACGACTTCGCCCAGGTATCGTCCAGCACGCCTTTCGTGGTTCCCGTTAACCAGAACGCGACGACGGTCTACCTTCTCATGGTCTCGTACAACTCGACACCCGTTACGGTGACATTCACGGGGGCCGACAGCTCAACGGAGACGTTCACCAACGTCTCACTGCCCGACTTCAACGGGGGAGGGACGATCAACCAGAGCTTGATGGTCAATGGGAGCGTCACAAATAACCTTCTCGACCAGACGGTGTTCCAGGTAACCGATGTCGGGGCGGGAGGGACCGGAAACTCCAGCAATGGAGCCTTCAATACCTACACAATTGAGGAACTGACCTTTGTTCTGAATTCGCAGCTCGCGAGCGAGCAGCTCAGCTCAATCACGCTCAGCACGGGTGGATTCGCGCCGGGACTGCTTGGGGTGACGGTGCTCTTGGGTTCGGGGCCGACTCCTACGCCGACACCCACCCCAACGCCGAGTCCGACACCCACGCCGACGCCCACCCCAACGCCGAGTTCGACACCCACGCCAAGCCCGACTCTGTCGCCCACGCCTACACCTATCCCCACTCCTTCGACGACGCCGAGTCCGACACCCACGCCGACGCCCACCCCAACGCCGAGTTCGACGCCCACGCCCACGCCGAGCCCAACGGTGGCTGGGGCACCCGTATTTACACTGCAGCCGGTTGATCGTATAGGATATGTCGGATACCCGGTCACATTTAGCGCGCTGGCTACGGCCTACTCGTCGCCGGGTTACCAATGGTACGCCAACGGCCAAATCATCAACGGCGCAACGTCCGCGAATTTCACGAACCACTCGTTCCAGACTTACAACGCGGGGACGTATTACGTGGTGGCAACGAACGCATTCGGTTCCACCAAATCAAACGTCGTGAACCTGTCGGCTGCTGCTCCGTCGCCAACGCCCACTCCTGTGTCGGGACCGACACCCGATATGCAGCCCATAGCTTCCCTTGGGGTCTCAACGCCGCAATACGGCAACATCGTTCCCGCGACCATCCAGTTCACTGTCAGCGCCTACGACTCCCAGGGTCACTTGGATACCGGGTTCAACGGATCTGCAGCGGTCTATCCTCAAACCTGGGGCATCAACGATTCCGGTGCCAGTCCAACTGCATTCGTCTCATTCATAAACGGCGAAGGCACCTTCTCCTTATCCTACACTTCGCCCGCCCCGGTCGATAATAGCGCCACAACCGGCTACTACGTGACGGTGCAGACCGGTTCAATCACGGCCACATCTGGCACCTTCAACGTCGAGAATCCGCCGACTCCCCCGGGCCCCACACCCACTCCAGCGCCGCCGGGGCCCGCGGTCGCCTTCACGTTCGACCTTTCATTCGGAACGGGCGCAGGTTACTTCTCGTATCCGTCGACCGTTACACTCAACGCGGTGGACGCACGCGGAAATATCGCGACAAGCTACAATGGGGGTGTATCGATCTATTCAGTTGATGGTTCCGGATCTCTCTCGGACGGCCAATCATCGTACTACGCTGTCCTTACGAACGGTACGGGAACGTTCCAGTTGACGTGGAATCCACCGTACAATGTTAACCCGAACGATATATACTTTTACTCCTTGATTGCATATGATTCAACGACTTCCGGGATAGCCGGTGGATCGGGCGAAATCGGCGTGTCCGTTCAATACAAGCCGACGCCCTCTCCAACCACTCTTCCCATAGTCGTTTCCGAGCAGCCAGCAGATGTGACCGCAGTCGAAGGGCAGAGTGCGAGCTTTTCCGCGGTGTTCACTGCCTCGGTTCCGGTCCAATACACCTGGACCATGACGCCGGATGGCGGCCAAACATTTCAAAATGTTCAGAATTCAGGCGTGTTCAGCGGCGCAGATACGCCGACGCTCACGATTTTAGCGGTCACTACCGCGATGTCGGGATACCAATTTGCTCTCCACGGCGAGAACTACGGCCTCCTCTACACCTCCAGCAACTCAGCGACTCTGACTGTCAACCCTTTGCCCCCCACGACGGCGATCGGGTACGAATTCACGACTCTGGCGGGCGTCGCCGGGCAAAAGGGGAGCGCGGACGGCAAGGGAGGCGCGGCGAGGTTCTTCTCGCCGTTTGGCTTGGCGGTGGACGGTGCGGGCTATGTGTTCGTCGCGGATACCGGCAACAGCACGATCCGGAAGATAGCGCCAGACGGCACCGTCAGCACGGTTGCAGGCACAGCGGGATCGACCGGGCACAGGGACGGTCAGGGCAGTGCCGCACGATTTGATCATCCCTTGGGGATCGCCGTGGACAGTCAGGGCAACCTCTACGTGGCCGACACGGGCAACTATATCCTTCGCAGCATAACTCCCTCGGGTGTTGTTTCAACGACCTTCGGCGAACCGGGGATCCAGGGAACCCAGGACTCCCACGGCACGCTGGGCTCAGGAGGACCAAAGTTTGAGTCCCCCGTCAGCGTGTCACTCGATTCATCCGGAGCCCTTTTGGTCGCGGACGGAAATGCAATTCGGCGCACCGTCGGCGACGTTTTGAACTTTTCGCAGGACAATGCGATGGAAACGGTGATGGGGGATGCGCTCGCACCGGACGGATTCAGCGGCGGCTACACCTTGGAGACAACCGGAGAAACCGGATTGTTATCCGGTCCGATGGGCGTGGTCGCGAACGGAGTGGGCGACGCCTTTGTCGCGGACACGGGTAATTCGGCCATCCGCGAACTCTATACAATGGAAAGCAACGGGGGGACGCCATGGTACATCTATACGCTTCTGGGCGGACCGAACGGGTCCTCGCCGCTCACGCGGCCCAGCGGCATCGCGAGGGACGCCCAAAAAAACCTGTATGTTTCGGATACCGGATCGCAGTCGATCATCGAGATTTCGGGGGGTGTTGTTTCGACGTTGGCGGGCAGTGGCAAGGCGGGCAGCGCCGACGGCATTGGCACGGCGGCCGAGTTCAACGGGCCGTACGGCATTGCTATTGACGGTGCGGGCAACCTGTACGTGGCCGACACCAAGAACAACACGATCCGCAAGGGCACCAAAAGGACGTACGCCCTGCCTCCGACCATAATTACGCAGCCCGTGAGCCAATCGGTAGGCCCAAATGCCCCCGTGACTTTCTCCGTGGCAGCCAATGGAAATTCGCTCAGTTACCAATGGGCGCTGAACGGTGCCGGCATAGCCGGAGCTACGGGACCCTCCTATTCGCTGCCTTTTGCGAAGGCCCAGGATTCCGGCTCGTATGCAGTCACCGTTACAAACGCGGGCGGCAAGGTCACGAGCCAGGCGGCGATCCTCTCGATACTTCCATCGGACGGGCTTGCCTTCACGAGTCAGCCGCAGTCCTACGGTGTGTCTTTCGGGAGCACCGTTGTCCTGTCTGTAGGGGCCGGAATTGGCGGGGCTAAAGCGGGAGCACTCACGCCTCGGGCGATTGGCTCGGGCTCCGGCACCAATTACCAATGGTATTTGAATGGCCGCCTGCTCGCTGACGGCGGAGGAATCAGCGGCTCCCAGTCGGCAACCCTGGTCCTGGGTGGCGGCTCGGCTGATTCCGGGAACTATGCATGCCTGGTGTCTGACGCGTCGGGTTCCGTCCTCAGCCAGGCGTCGAGAATCGTTGTGCTCCCTGGATCGGACCCCGGCCGAATCATCAACGTCTCCAGCCGCGGAGAGGTGGGCACGGGTGCGAACAACCTGATCGCCGGGTTCGTCGTGGGAGGGAGCGGGACCTCTGGGGCGCAGCGGGTTCTTGTCCGCGCCTCCGGACCCGCGCTTGTCCCGTTCAACGTCCAGGGAGCGCTCGCCGACCCCATGGTCCAACTCTACAGCACGGCGCAGGGCGGAGGCCTCTTGGATTCAAACAGCGCCTGGGGCGGGGCTTCATTGATATCCAGCACGGCCTATGGGGTCGGCGCCTTCGCGTGGAATTCCCCTTCGAGCAAGGATTCGGCGCTGTCGGAGGTGCTTCGCCCGGGTCCCTATTCTGCCAATGTCTCCGGTGCGAACGGCGACTCAGGGATAGCTTTGGCGGAGGTATATGACGCCACCGCTGGGGGTACGTACACCCCCTCTTCCCCGCGGCTGATCAACGTTTCGGCCCGGAACCACGTTGGAACGGGAGGCAATGTCCTGATCGCCGGCTTCGTCATAGGCGGATCGTCGGCCAAGACCGTGCTCATCCGGGGATCGGGACCCGCGCTCATACCCTTCGGGGTCGCGGGAACACTGCCGGATCCCGAGCTCCAGCTGTTCAAGAGCAACGCGGACGGCACCTCGACTCTGATTCAGGCGGACTCGGGTTGGGGTGGCTCGGCGCAGATTGCGGCCACCGCGGCCAATGTCGGCGCTTTCTCGTGGGGAACCGCGGCAACCCCGGATTCAGCCATCCTGGTCACGTTGCCTCCCGGCGCATATACGGCGCAGGTTTCGGGTGCGAGCGGAGACACTGGAATTGCCCTCGTAGAGGTGTACGACGTGCAATAATCGAATCGCCGAGGTTTCCTGTCCTGTTTCTGCTTACGTGATCCCGCCGCTTCGAGCCGCTTGAAGAGTCGGTCTGGGCCAACATTGAAGTGCTCACGCCTCTCGAGCCAGCTGGAGCGTTAGTTTTTCGCTGGTGGAGGTGATTGTGGACTGCGACTTCATGGCTCTCTGGGCGTATTCTGCCGGAGGCAGATGGCCCAGAGAGCCATGAGGTCGCAAGGTATTGTAGTCGTGACGCCAGGACTCAAGTTTTTCTCTAACATCAACGAGGCTGAAAAAGAGGTTTACGTTGAGGCATTCGTCCCGGAGCCGGCCGTTGAAGCTTTCCACGAAGCCATTCTCGACCGGCCTCCTAGGCCGTATAAAATCGAGCTTAACTCCTGTCTGGTAGGCCCAGGCATCCATCGCCCGGCTGCAAAACTCAGCGCCATTGTCGACGGTTATGGCCGTTGGCAGGCCCCGGGTCCCAGCAAGCCTTTGAAGGCAAAAGACTACCTTCTGGCCGGTCATGGCAAAGTCGGCCCAGAGCTGCAAGCATTCACGGGTATACTGATCGATCAGCGTCAGGATCCGGAAGTAACGGCCGTTCTCGAGCCTCTCCGTAACAAAATCCATCGACCATCTCTGGTTTGCACCGGTAGCGACTGCCAACGGCACGCGAACGTGGGAGACTCGCTTGCGCCTCAAATTGCTGCGCACAGCGAGACCTTCGGTCCGATAGAGCCTCAGGATACACCTCCTGCCTACCTTCCAGCCTTCTCGCTGGAGCATGATCAATAGGCGCCTATAGCCAAACCTCACTCGAGAAAACGCCAACTCCTTGAGCCGGCCGACTGGGGCCCGCTCGTCACGGACTGCAGGGGTATACCAGACGCTTCCGCGGGAAAAATGCAGAAGACGGCACGCCCGTCGATCGCTGATGGCGAACGTCTCCGCCATCCAGCGAGCGATCAGCCGCTTGCGAGCCGCCTTCAGATTTTTTTTGCAATGACATCCTGGAGCATGTGCCGATCTAGACTCAGATCGGCCACCAGCTGCTTTAGCCTCCCGTTCTCCTCCTCAAGAAGCTTAAGCCTGCGCAACTCGGGTATACCGAGCCCCGCATACTGCTTCCTCCATCGATGGAATGTAACATCGGACACCCCAATCTCTCGGCAGACATCTCCTATCTTGGCTCCATTTTCAACCTGCCGGAGCGCGTATACTATCTGTTCCTCACTGCGTTTTTTCCTAGGCATTTTTGGTGGGTCTTTTGAACGTTACCCACCAGCCAAAACTTACACAACCCTGGCTCTAAAAAGAGTGCTCACGTCAGGGGATCCGGCCCTGCGCTAATACCCTTTGGCGTCCCCGGGACCCTTTCCGACCCCCAACTTCAACTTTACAGGAGCAATGCAGACGGCACCTCGACCCCGCTTCAATTCAACTCCGGGTGGGGCGGCAATACCCAGATTGCGGCTGCCGCTACCTCCGTTGGGGCATTCTCGTGGGGCAGCACCGCAACCCCCGATTCCGCAATCCTCGTCACCTTGCCACCAGGTGTCTACACTGCCCAAGTCTCAGGTGCCAGCGGCGATACTGGCATAGCTCTGGTTGAGATTTACGAAGTGCACTGATACGCTCCGCCTGGAAAATTCTGTCCGCTTCCGCCGCGGGCAATTCGACCACCAGATCGAGATCGTTCACGGGACCGCGGACCGGCTCCCACTGTGCACAGGACCAAGAAACGCGACAGGGATTCGAGCTTTAACGGGTTCCTGGACGTTGGATTATTAGGGCCAACTTGAACCCACTGTTGTCGTCGCTTGTAAAAATGGTGGAGGTGCCGGGATTTGAACCCGGGTCCCCTTCTCTGACGGGGTTGCGGAGATTTCTTTCCCCGCGCTCGTAATTGTCTGGTTTATGTCTGGAGCGACCTGCGCAGAAACTGGCATGGAAGGGTCATCGGCAATATTGACAATAACCGCTTATCGTAAGACATTGGGCCTATGGCCGAGCTCCCCAAGTGCCCCCATTGCCGGAACACCCTCACGCGGAAGCAGGCTGCTCGCGTGCTGGCTTCGCTGTCTGCCGGGAAGGCAAAGAATTTTTCCGAGGCGGAGCGTGCCCTTCGCAGGAAGCGCATGGAGGCCATTAATGCCCGACGCACGGCGGCCGTTTTCGACACGGGTATGCGGCACCGAAATCTCAACCATAACCGCTTCACCCTTTCGGCGATCGACGATGTGATTGACCGGGGTCAGCGCGAGTCCTGGGCGATGATGCTATCGGCTGTCGACGCTTCACCCGAGATCCGGTCCCGAGTCCTACGCGTATGCAAGGCCAGGGTGTCCGACGATTTCGCCCAACGCTATCACTTCTGGAACAACTATGCCTCCCGCCAAGCCACTGCCTGAATGGGACCGCATTCTCACGGCCGCCGCTCACCTCCAGGAGCTCCTGCCTGATGCCGTGCTGGTCGGCGGGACCGCGACGGCGATCCACGCTGATCACCGCGTGTCGACCGATGCCGATCACGTTTTGACAGATTTGACCTCCCGATTCGACAATGTCCTCGCCCAGCTTGAATCCGTGGCTGGGTGGAAGACAGCCCGGATCCGACGCCCCGTGCAGATTCTCGGCAGCCTGGACGGGATTGAGACGGGAGTGCGGCAATTGATACGCGACGACCCGCTTGAAACGGAGAAGGTCTCCGTCAGGAGCCACACGATCACGGTGCCGACCAAGGCCGAAATGCTGCGGATAAAGGCAGTGCTCATCCTCAAGCGGAATGCCACCAGGGACTACATCGATTTTGTCGCGATGCATGATCGGCTCGGTATGAAGGGCACATTGGCTGCAATGAGCTCCTTTGACCGGCTTTACCCGCAACCGAACGGCGAATCTCCCACGCAACAGCTGATCGTCCAGCTGTCGAGCCCTATGCCATTCGATCTCTCGCAGACTGACCTGAGCGAATTCAAGAAACTATCGAGCCGCTGGCAGGATTGGTCGGTGATTCGAAGGGCCTGTGCCGAATGCGCACTTCAGCTCGCTCCGACCCTTAAGCTTCCGAGCCTAGACAAGCGGAGGTCACTGAGTCCAGGACCAGCCCGCAGTGCGGGAAAGGGCAAGGAACAGGACAGGGACCTCGAGCTGTGACTGAAATGGTGGAGGTGCCGGGATTTGAACCCGGGTGCCCCAGGCCTTTGCGCGCCGCGTCTACCTGTGTAGCGTCACATTAATCTCGCCGGGGTTATGCGTAAACGCGCGCTTAAGCCCAAGCCAACCCCCGGATGAAGATACGGCGCGCAAACCGCGGGTCGCTCCGCGCGCTATTCCTGCTGTCGTCGCAGTATTCGGCTAGCAGGTGTCGCCGGTACTACGTGGTGGCCTTATTAGGCTGCCAGAGGCATTTCTTCGTGTGTGCCGTTTGTTTTTTCGAAGGGAGATTTACGAGAGTCCTTCGGCTCTCGACAGGCAGCGACGCACGCCAACCAAGGGTAGAATCCAGAACACCCCCTAAAGTGAAAACGTGCGCAATCAAGGAACGGAAGGTCAAGGGTAGGTCGATTCCGGCTTAGATCAAGGCTTCAGAACAGCGGGGAGGCGCAGTCGACGGCACCTCGTTCACGGTTGTGAAAAACCCAAGGAAGCGTGTCATAAAATAGAGTTATATTGCAGTTAATTTGCGTAACAGGCGGGTTAAAATGGGATTGCAATCTGGTTAATCCGGTCGTTCCTTTCGCACAAGCATACAGCGGCGCGGGCCGCGTTGGCTTAACACAACAACACAAACTACAACGAGCTATGAAACAACTCCGTTATCGGAAGTTGGCTTCCGTGCTGTCGCTTGTCGCGACACTCGGGCTGTCAACTACCACGGTCAACGCACAGACAGCCGCCCCCGCGGCTACATCGGACCAGCCCCAAGTCCTCGAGAAATACATCGTCACCGGATCCAACATCCCGATGGCTGCTGAGGCAGTTTCCGTCCCGGTCGCCGTCATCGGTTCCGAGGTGATGCAAAACAGCGGTGTCAGCGCTGACACCCTGGAGATCCTGCGCAAGGTGATGCCGAACATCAGCGGCATCGGCGCGGAAAACGCCCAGATCCAGACCGGCAGCAACTTCGGCGGCGCCTCCGTGAACGTTAAGGGCCTCCCGACGCTCGTGCTGCTCGACGGCCGGCGCGTGGCGAACGATCCTGCCGAGGCCTCCAACGGCTTCCAGTTCGTCGACCTGAACCTCATCCCGCCGTCGTCCATCGAGCGCATCGAGGTCCTAGAGGACGGCGCATCGGCCATTTACGGCTCCGATGCCGTGGGCGGTGTGATCAACATCATCCTCAAGAAGAATTACAACGGCTGGCAAGTCGGCGCCCACTACGGGATGTCGACCGAGACCGGCCACTATGAGGAGCGCAGCGGGTACATCACCGGCGGCGTCAGCAACGAGAACACGTCGATCACCCTGACCGCCGAATACTCGCAGCACAACTCCCTCTTCCTGTCGGCCCGCCCGTACACGAACCCGATCTACGGCACCTACACGGCGCCCGGCACGATCGAGGTGTACGACAACCTGACCGGATCGGACAACTTCTACAAGATGACGGCAGCCTCGGGGGCTCCCCCGGGAGGCGGCCAGTACACCCTGGCGCAGCTCGTCTCGATGGGTGTCTACACCCCGGAGACGACGACCCAGGCGTTCCACGCGCTCAACCTGGCCGCAGGCGAGACGCTGCTCGGCGGGCTCAAGCGCTACAGCGCCATGACCAACATCGAGCACAAGATCTTCGGCGACAAGCTCGTCGGCTTCGCCAGCATCCTGGCGTCCAACACGAAGACCTGGTCCCAGCTCAACGCCCAGCCGCTCGTGCCCTTCCTTCAGGACGCGTGGACCGACATCAACGTCGAGGGCTTCGGAAGCTCGCCCCCGCCCCCGGGAGTGTCCTACGTCCCGTCCTCGGTTGCCAACAATCCGTTCTCCTCGGCCTTCCTTGACCAGAACCAGTCGACGCCTGAGTCGGCCCCTGGAAACGCAGACGGCAGCGGCGAGGCGATCTACCTCCGCAACCGCTATCTGGCATACCCCCGCCAGTATCTGAATAATTCCACCCTGTTCCGGGTGGTGGGCGGCTTGCGCGGCGACGTCAACGAGGACCTCCACTGGGAGGTCGCGGCCAACATCAACCGCTACGATCTGGCCTACACCAACCCCGGCCTGTGGGACACAAATGCCCTGCAGAACGCCTGGAAGACAGGCACGCTCAACCAGTTCGCGACCAACAACCCTTCGAGCGCCTTCGTCGGCGTCGTCGGCACGGCGTTCGTCGACATGCTGAGCACGCTCAACTCGTTTGACGCCAAGGTCGACGGCAACCTGTTCGACATGCCGGCCGGGAAACTCGGGTTTGCCGTCGGTGTCGACTACGTGCGCGAGGACCTCACCGCGGTGCCTGACGTGAACAGCGAGCCCAACTCGACGGGCACCACGCAGGGCTGGTCGAATGCCACCACGTTCCAGGCGTTCAACGCCATCCGTGACGTCATCTCGGCCTTCGGTGAAGTCAATGTGCCGATCACGGGCCCGAAGCAGAACATCGTCGGCGCCCATTCCATCAACGTCGACCTCGCCGTCCGCTACGACAAATACAACGGCGCCGTCGGATCGACCACCGATCCCCAGGCCACCGCGAGCTGGGCGCCCGTCGACGACCAGTTCAAGGTCCGCGCCTCCGCGGGCAAGTCGTTCATCGCGCCCCAGCTCTACGCCCTGTACGGCCCCATCCAGTCGGGCTCGACCGCGGCTATCACCTACAGCCCGGTGGGCGGCGGCACGAAGAATGTCCAGTTCAACCAGACCGGCGGCGCCAACCCGAACCTGAAGCCGGTAACGGCCAAGTCCTGGAGCACCGGATTCGTCTTCACGCCGAAGGCCGTCGACGGCCTTTCGGTCACGGTCGATTTCTCGGACATCAACGAGAAGGCGATCGTGGGTAACGTTGCCGCGGTGACGATCGTCCAGAGCGTTGAGACGCTCGGCACGGCGTCGCCCTACATCAACCTGGTGCACTACAACACCCCGGGCGGCCCGACCCCTACGGCCGCGGGCGGCATAAGCAACCACTCGCCGCAGTCGATCTACGTCATCCTGAATTCGCTCAACCTGGGCGGGCAGAAGATCCAGTCGACCGACATCAACCTCGACTACTCGTGGAAGATGGCGGGGGTCGGCAAGTTCGAGGTCGAGTCTATTTGGACCTGGTACAACAGCTACCAGCTTCAGCAGCTGCCGACGCAGTCGTTCTATGAGTACAGCGGCACGGCGTCCACCAACGAGGGTTCCATCCCGAAGTGGCGCACCTACACGACGTTCAGCTACAAGAACGCCGGGTTTGATGCGGTCGTCGGCGTCACCTATGTCGAGAGCCTTACGGACATCGGCACGGGTGGCATCGGCACCAAGACCCCCACGACCTCGGTCTCCTCGTTCACATCGTTCGACGCTTCCCTCACGTATGACTTCAGCCACCTGCACGTAAACAAGTGGCTCGACGGCATGAAGGTGACGGTGGGCGTCAACAACGTCTTCGACAAGCAGCCCCCGCTTGCCACCGATGTGTTCCCCGACACGAATTCCGACGTCGGAACGTACGGCGGGCCCATCGGCCGGATGTTCTTCGTCAACGGCAGCTACAGCTTCTAAGACCCCCTTAGAGGACTTGTTCCCAATTCATGGCCCGGCTGAAAAGCCGGGCCATTTTATTGCCGAAATTCGAGGATCACCGAGCCGGTGTTCCTCTCCCAGTCCAGGGAGGGGAAGCCGGCGGGCGGTGCGGCGAAGCCGAGCATCCTGCGTCGCGCGGCATTCCACCCGCGGGCATGGAGGACCCTGATGCCGTCCGTGAGCTCGACCCGGGCTATCCCGACCCGGCCCAGTCCCCGGACCGCGATCCGAAGCCCGGTGTCCGGTCCGGCGACCGCTACGCTGAATTCCCGGCGCAGGGACGCCCGCGGCCTGGCCGCCGCGGCGCGGAACTCCACCGTGGTGCGTGCCTGGAGCGCGCGCCACGGCCCGCCCGGGTCGCGGGCCTCCACCACCACCCTCTGGAGGGCGGGCCGGTCCAGGATGACGTCAAAGCGCAGCTGCCATGCCCCGCACACCGGGGACGCCGTCGTGAGGCGCCCGGGGTCGGCCGCGCACCCCTTGATCCAGCGCCTCAGGGCCCGGAGGCGGGCCTCGTCCCCCATGACGGTGCTCTCGTTCGGGCCGGTGACCCTGCGGTCGCGGGTGAGCCGCCAGAGGGCCCGTGCCGCCCGCCTTCCCAACCGCACTGAGGACGCGAACTGGTCCGCGTGCCCGAGGAGGGCCCCGACGCCCTGGGCGACCCGGGGATCGGCCGCACCCCAGCGGGCCAGGCGCCGCCTCAGGGCAAAGATCATGGATGCGGTCGCCCTCACGTAGACATCGCGCTCGGCGAGGTAATGGCGGAAGGCGACGCTGGCGCGGAAGGGGGCCGGGAGCGAGGGGCCCCGGCGCGCGAGGCGGCCCAGGAACGCGAGCTCCTCCTCGTAGCGGGCCGTGCCCCGCCGCGTGTCGCAGGCGTCCCAGCGGTCGTTGATCTCCCAGCGGGCGTAGCCGGCGAATGCGGCCTGGTCGCAGGCGAGCGCCTGCCGCGAGAGCTCGCACGGGTTCCGGCTCCCGAAGACCCGCCCGAAGCCCATCGCGAGCATCCCGGGAATATCACCGACCTCGGGGTTGAGCCACAGGGATGCGGCCGCCGCGTCGACGGTCTCCGCCATCCCGATCGCCATGCGGCTCGGCTCCCACGAGGTCACGAGGAAGCCCCCCGCCTCGACCGCCTTGCACCGGCGCCACCAGTCCCGGATGTTCGCGAGGCGCTCGCCGAAGACGGGCATCGGCTCGTGGCGGAAGGAGCCGTCCATGGGGCACCCCCAGTACTCGATCCCCCGGGCCCTGAGCGCGGGGGCGAGGTCGTACTCCGTGAAATTCCGCAGCTCGATGCGGGGCAGGCGGCCGAAGGGGTAGTAGTACCAGTCGTAGGCGACGATCCCCGGGGGCAGGTGGGGGATCGCGCCGGGGATGAGGGCCAGCATGTCGGCCCAGAGGCCGAGCCGCAGGCCGCGGCCGCGGGCGACGCCGTCCAGGCGCCGCACGTAGCGCCCGAAATGCGCGCCGAGCCCGGCCTGGGCGACCTCTGCGGCGGAGAGCGGGTGCCGCCCGAGGCTGAACGACTCGTCGAGGCCCACGTGGACCTTCCCGGCGGTGCAGAAGGGCGCCATGTCGCCGATCAATAGGTCCGCCACCTCGAGCGTCCTCGGGTGGAGGGGGCACACCTGGCCGACCGGCATGGGGGACCCGTCGGGGGCGCGGAGCTCGTTCAGGTCCCGCAGCGCGGGCACCTTTATCAGGTACTGGGTGTGGCCGAGCAGGTTCACGATCGGGACGACCCCGATCCCCACCCGCGAGGCCTCGCCGACCAGGCGCGCGAGCTGCCGGCGGCTGTAGGCATCCCGGCGGGCGACGCCCGGCAGGCTTGGGTACTCGACCGCGTCCTCCAGGTGCAGGTAGAGCTCCTGGTATCCCCAGTCGGCGTAGCGCGGAAGCTGGGCCACGAGCCAGTCGAGGCGCTCGACCTGGCGGGCAAGGTCCCACTGGAAGGCCCGGATCATGGCGCGTGGTCCCGGAGCCAGGCGAGCCCGCCCGCCTCGTCGGAGAAGGCGCCGTCGAGCTGGGCCTCGAATGCCGCGTCCAGGACGGGCTTGAAGCCCGGCCCCGGCTTCCGGCCGAGGGCCACCAGGTGGCGGCCCTGGATGATCGGCCGGGGGGCCATGGCCTCGAGCTCGAGCGATGCCGCGCGCCCCCGGAGGAGCCCGATCCGGGCAAGGATGTCCGCGGCCGGGAGCGGGGGCCTCCCCAGGGCGTCGGAGGCCATCACGACCGCGAGGTCGTCGATCGTCGCCGGCGCGAGCTTGCGGGCGAGCCTGCGGACCTGCGGGTCGGTGAAGTCCGCGCCCCCGTGGTGGTGGGCGAGGTGGTTGACGACCAGGGCGCGCACGGGCGCGTCCAGGTCGAGGGGGGCGCCGATGCGGCGCAGGAAGGAGTCGGAGAGGGGCCCCCCCGCGGACTCGTGGCCCGGGCTCACCCAGCGCAGGCTTCCGCGCTTCTCCGAGCGCCCGGTCGTCGCCGGCTTCCCGAAGTCGTGCGCGAGGACCGCCAGGGAGAGCATCCTTCGCCTCGCGGGGGGCGACGCGGCCCACTCCGGGAGGCCTGCGAGGGCGTCGAGGCAGTGGCACGTGTGGGTGAGGACGTCGCCCTCGGGGTGCCACTCGGGCTCCTGCTGGGTGCCGCGCAGCGCCGCCACCTCCGGGAAATGGATGATCCATCCGGTCGCCTCGAGGACCTCGATCCCCCGCGAGGGGCGCACGGACTTCGTCGCCCACTTCTCCCACTCGCCCCAGACCCGCTCCACCGGGAGTTCCGCATAGGTCCCGACCATCTGACGGCAGAGGGCGGCCGTCTCCGGGGCGAGGGAGAGGTCGAAGCGCGCGGCGAGCTGGAACGCCCTGAGGACCCGCAGCGGGTCGTCGGCGAACGCCGGCCCCGTGTGGCGGAGCACTCGCGCCGCAAGGTCGGCCCTGCCGCCAAACGGGTCGACCAGGGCCCCGGTGAACGGGTCGACCGCGATCGAGTTCACCGTGAAGTCGCGGCGGGCGGCGGCGTCGGCATCCGAGAGGGTGGGGTCGGGCTCGACCGCGAACCCGCGGTGGCCGGAGCCTGTCTTCGACTCGCGGCGCGGGAGGCTGAAGTCGTACTCGGCGCCGCCCGCGCCGCGCACCTTGATGACACCGAAGCTCCGCCCGATCACGTCGGTCGCCCCGAAGGGCGCGAGCTCGCGCCTGAGGCCCTCGAACCCGACGCCCGCGACCTCGATGTCGAAGTCCTTGGACGGGAGGCCCAGGAGCCAGTCGCGCACGCCGCCGCCGACGAGCCTCGGGCGCCCGACGCGGCGCACGGCCTCGAGCATCGCCAGGAGCTCGCCGGGCAGCGGGGGGGAGCCGTCGGTCTGCGTCATGGAAGCGCCCGGGCGTCGCGGGCCGCGCAGGCGGCGAGGACCCAGCCGGCGATCAGGGCCGCCCCGCCGACCGGCGTCACGGGCCCGAGCCACCGGGGCCCCCCGAGGGCGAGGCCGTAGAGCGAGCCGCAGAA
>PLXR01000043.1 GCA_003151495.1 Opitutaceae bacterium | reverse complement strand
CTGCGCCGCGGCGAGCGCCGCCCTCCTCGGGTTGGTCGACCTCGCCGAGCGCCGGATCGGGCGGATGAAGGCCCGGGTCCTTGCGGATGTCGCGCTCATGACCCCGATCGTCGCCCTCCTTGCCGGGAGGCTTCCGTGAGCGGGGGGGCCAGGGGCTTCGATCGGATTGCCCGCTGGTACCGGCCCGCGGAGTTCCTTGCGTTCGGCCGCGACCTCGAGAGGGCCCGGTTCATGCACCTCGACCGCCTCGCCGCTTGCGCCAGCATCCTCCTCCTGGGGGAGGGCGACGGGAGGTGCGCGGCACGGGTCGCCCGGCTTGCCCCCGGCGCCCGCGTGCACTGCGTCGACTCGAGCCAAGGGATGATCGAGAGGGCCAGGAGCAGGCTCTCGGGGACCGACGGGGCGTCGCGCGTGCGCTTCACGTGCGCCGACGCCCGCACGTTTGTCCCAGAGGAGGGCGCCTACGACGCCGTCGCCACCCTTTTCTTCCTGGACTGCTTCGGGGCCCGCGAGGCCGAGGGGATCGTGTCGCGGGTGAGCGCCGCGCTCCATCCGGGAGCGATCTGGCTGTTCGCGGACTTCGTGGTCCCGCCCTCGGGGCCCGCGCGGGTCAGGGCGAGGGCGTGGCTGCGCATCCTCTACGCGTTCTTCCGCCTGGAGACCGGGCTCGCGGTCAGGGAACTTCCACCGTCGGAGGAGATACTCGGGAACGCCGGATGGCGCCCCGTCGCGACAACGGACCTCCAGTGGGGCCTGATAAGGAGCTCGGTCCTCGGGCGCACCGGGGCCGTCCCCGGCCCGCCTACTGGAGCTCGATCGGCATCTGCATGACCCGGGCGGAAAGGGAGTCCAGGAGCGTCGCGGTGCGCTGGCCGGGGCGGTCGTCGCCGGTGTAGATCGTCGCCGCGGGCGCGAAGCGCCCCAGGAGGGCGCAGTAGTCGCTGTTGACCATGATTCCCAGGAGCTCGCCCATCCTGCTGAAGACCAGGTCACCCCGCGAGGGCGCGAAGTCCCCGAAGAGCCGCTTGAAGAGCCGGTTGTCCACCTTCACGTAGCCCCGGTGGTCGGCGTCGAGCTTGAACCCGAGCTCCCCGTAGCCGCCCCCGCCGCTGCTGATGAGGACGGCCTCGGTGAACTTGAAGGGGTCGGCGGCGATGGGGTACACCTTTGCGCCGAGCGCCGCGACCTGCCTCGCGTCGACCGGGACCACGACGACCCGGGGGTCCGCGGCGAGGAACTCGATCACGGAGCCGGTCGACTTGTAGTCGGGCGGCCGGTCGAACCGGACCGCGATCTTCTCCCAGTCCGAGCCGATCTCGCGCAGGGAGAACGGTGTGTCCTCGACCTCGATCAGCGCGTAGACTTGGCTGCCGTCGGTCGTGAACACGGTCTTCGCCTCCCGGTCCCGGGTGTTCTTCCCGAAGAGCCCCTTGCGGGTCGCGGAGAACGCGGTCTCCACGCGGTTGTTCAGGAAGTCGCTGTAGAGTACGTTCGCCGAGACCGGCCGGTTGTCGCGGATCTCCTTGGTGAGCTCGCCCGAGTTCTGGGCGAGCTGGCCGACGCCCTGCACGAGCTGGCTGGTGGACTGCTCCACCTTGGCCCTCTCGGCGCGCTCCGCCTGGACCCGCCCCTCGAGCTCCGTGGCCCTGGCGGAAAGCTGCTCCTTCTCGTGCTCGCCGACCGCGACGGCCACCGTGAGGCCCTCGATCTGCTTGCGGGCGTCCGCCTGCTGCTTCTCCAGCTGCGCGAGCGCCTGCTTCTGGCGCTCGGCCTCCGCCTTCTTGTCCTCGAGCTCCCTCTGGAGTTGGGAGAGCTCGCTGCGGGTGAGCGAGTTCTCCTGGGAAACGGCCTGGTACTTCATGCCGAGCTCGGCCTGGGAATGCTGCGTCTCGACCAGCTGCGCCGTGAGCTTCTGGCTGTCCGACTGGAGCAGGCCGAGGCTGCGCTCGCGCGCGGCCAGGGTCGAGTCGGACGACTGGAGCTTCTGCTCGACGGCCTGCCGGGAAAGCTGCTCCTCGGCGAGCGACTGGCGCATCGCCTCGACCAGGTCCTGGTCCTTCGTGACGGTGTTCGCGGATATCTCGTTCACGGGGGGCTGGCGCGGCCGCGCGGGCTCCGCCCGCTCCCACCGCGTGAGCGCGATGAGGTTGAGAAAGAGGAAGTCTACGATGAAGAGGAGGAGGGTCTTGTTCATACCACAGCGGGCGCAGGGGTCATCTTCAGGCCCTCCAGGATCAGCCGGCGCTTGAAGCCGCGCACGTGCCGGATCTTGACGAGCGCGACGCAGATGATGCCGAACAGGTTCGACGAGTAGGCAGCCAGGAGGTTGGGCTCGATGACGCCCACCACCTGCAGGACCAATGCGGCGGCCGTGCCCATCATCCCGACGTAGAGGCCGCTGTCGAAGAGGTTCTCCTCGTTCTCCATGAGGCGGAGCTTCATGAGCGGCGAGAGGTCCTGGTACTCAATCTCGCGGATCTTGCGGAGGCAGGCCATGTACATAGCGACCTGGAGGGCGGCGAATATGCCGATAGACACGAGTGTGGAGGTTTCCATGGTGACGGGTTTTGATTTTTGAGAGGGCTCGGACTGGGTGGACGTGGCAGCAAGCATCGGGATAGCAAGCCTGACGCGGTATTCCGAGGTGGGTGCGGCCTTGAGGAGAAAGGGCTCTGTTGCGACGATGAGGAGGGCCGACATGACGACGGCAAGGATGCCCGCGCGGGCATGCTGCTGGACGCCGGCGCCCGAGGTCCCCCCGGCGGGTGTCACGATCCACAGGTCGAGGCCCCTCAGGAGCAGGAAGAGCCCCAGGATGTAGCCGGCGTACTTGACCGAGAGCATGAGGCGCGGGTGCTCCAGGACCAGCGCCGCGGCGGCACCCATGGCCGGGCCGGGGGCGCGGTTGACGGGGACGCCCCTCTGCAGGAGGAGATTGACGGCCCCCTGGCCGTCGCCGAGCGCCGTGCGCAGGTCCTCGGAGCCCGCCTTGCCGTATTGGATCAGGTACGCCGCGACGCGGTCGGCGGAGTTGGACATGAGCGCGGCCGTGTAGATGTAGGGGAGCTGGTCGGGCGCGACCCGGCAGAGATGGGCGTACTCGCCGACGGTCCGCACGCTGTCGGTGCGCTTCATGAGCTCGGTCAGCTGGGTCCAGTCGAGGCGCCGGCCGAGGGAGAGGAGGTCCATGTAGAACCCCTCGAGGTCCCCCAGCTCGTGGCGCTGGGCGGCTCCCTCCGCGAGGGTGCGCAGCTCGCGCTGGAGGGTCGGCGACAGGTGCTCGCCCTGGTAGAGGAGCCCGGTGAGGAGGATGAGGGCGTCGAGCGGCTGCCCGCCCGGCCGGGTTGCGGGGACGAACCGGCCGGTCGCGCCGACCTCCCGCGTCCTGAGGACGGCCTGCACCCCGAGCGATCCCGAGTTCACGAGGTAGGCGCGGACGGTGTCCCGGGCGTGCTCCGGTATCATGAAGTTGACCACCGGGGTGCTCGAGGCGCGCTCGGTCTTCTGGCGCAGGTTGAAGAGGGGGTCGAGAGAGGGGTCCCAGCCGCCCCAGGCGACGAGCGAGGGCTGGCGGGAGGACAGGTCGCTGACGGCCCTCTCCAGGGCGGGGGCCCTGGGGTCTCCGACGCCCCGGGCGACGTCCAGCACGAGTACGGACGGACCGAGCTTCTCGGAGTCCACCAGGTCGCGGCCGAACGCCGCGACGGAGGGCGTGCCCACGCCCGCCGAGCGCAGGAGCCCCTTGCTGACCGACTTGAGGCTCACGGGCAGGAGCCATGCCAGCGCCGCGATCACGACGCCCGCGAATACGAGCGCGGGAGCCGCCGCCGGTATTCTGTGGGTCTCCTGAGGAGGACTCATGGGCTGCGTCGAAGTCAAATTGGTTTGCGGGCCCTAAACAGGGCGATCACGCTGGGTAAATACCACCGACCGATGTCCTTGGGAATTGTTCGATACAACGATCCAGTTTTACGAAAGAAAGGCGAGAAAATCACCGTTTTCGACGACGGACTCGCCTTGCTTGCCGACGCGATGATCGAGGCGATGCACGAGGCCCAGGGAATCGGGCTCGCGGCCCAGCAGGTCGGCCACCCGATCCAGCTCTGCGTGGTGGACCTGCGGGTCGCGGAGGTCGACTTCGAGTGGATCCTCGACGGGGCCAAGCCGCCCCTTGAGCTCTTCATGCCGATGGTGATCGCCAACCCCAAGGTGTCCGCGGCCAAGAAGGCGCCCACGGCGACGGCGGAGGAGGGGTGCCTCTCGTTTCCCGAGATCCGGGGAGACGTCTCGAGGGTGCGCGAGATCTCGGTCAAGTTCCAGGACCAGGCGGGCCTGCGCCACACCCTGGACTGCACGGGACTGTTCGCGCGCTGCATCCTCCACGAGGTCGACCATTTGAACGGAGTCCTTTTCATCGACCGCATGGAGAAGGAGGTCCGCGAGGCGATCGAGGACGCCGTGAAGGCCCTCGCCAAGGAGACCCGGGCGGGGCGAACCGCCGCCACGTGAGCATCGCCACCCGGAAGGGCGACTCGGGCACGACGGGACTGCTCCACGGGCAGCGCGTCCCGAAGGACCATCCCCAGGTCGAGGCCGTCGGCGCGTTCGACGAGCTGAACGTGGAGGTGGGCGCGGCCAGGATGCTCTGCGGGGACGCCGGCGTGCGCGAGTTCCTGGGCGCCGTCCAGGCGCACCTCGTCTCCCTGATGGGGGAGGTCGCCTGCGCCGAGGAGGATGCGGAGCGCCACGCCGCGTCGAGGTTTGCGCGGCTCGCGGAGGCGGACCTCGGCCGCCTCGACGTGTTGGTCGCGGCCCTGGAATCCGGGAATCCCCGCCTTGACGGCTGGGCCACCCCGGGGGCCAATCCCCTGTCGCTCGCCTTCGACAGGGCGCGCGTGGCCGCAAGGCGCGCCGAGCGCCGACTGGCCGCCCTGCCGGGGAGCGGCCGGAGGGTTCGCCCCCTGCTCATGCAGTGGACGAACCGGCTCTCCGACGTCCTGTGGCTGCTGGCCCGGGGCGCGGACGCCGGCCCCGGCGAGGCTTGAATTCGCCGGCGACAGGCGCCATGTTGCTGCAAATGCCCTTCGCGATCATCGTCCTCGTCCTTGCCGCCGGCTGGCGCATCTTTGCGCTCTACATACCGGAGCTGAGCAACTTCTCGCCGATGATGGCTCTGGCCTTCTGCGCCGGGGCGTACACGCGCAACCGCTGGATGTGGCTGGCGCCGTTCGCCGCCCTCGTCCTTTCCGACCTGTACATCGACCACTACTATGCGGCGGTGTACCACTACGAGTGGGGCGTCGCCGGCGCGGCGCTGAGGATCGCCTGCTTCGCCGCGGCCCTTGGGATCGGGGTCTCCGTCTCTGGAAGGCGCAACTGGGTGAACCTCGCGGGGGGCACCCTCGCGGGCTCGCTCCTCTTCTACTTCGCCACCAACACGGCCTCGTGGGCCGGCGACATGGGCTACGCCCATGACGCCGCGGGCTGGTGGCAGGCCATGACGGTCGGGCATCCCCAGTTCTACCCCACCCTCTTCTTCTTCCGGAACACGCTCGTGAGCGACCTCCTGTTCACGGGGTGCTTCGCCCTGGCGATGGAGTACGCGTCGCTTCGGCGCGGCGGCCCCAGCCTGCTGCTAAAGCAGGTCCGCCGCTAGCTCCGCCAGCTTCGAACGCTCGCCCTTCTTGAGGGTGACGTGGGCCGCGACGGACTGGCCCTTCATCCTGTTGTGGCAGTACACGAGCCCGTTGCTGCGGGAGTCGACGTAGGGATTGTCGATCTGGGCCGGGTCGCCGATCAGGATGATCTTGGAACCCTCCGAGATGCGCGTGATGACCGTCTTGACCTCGTGGGGCGTCAGCTGCTGCGCCTCGTCGAGGATGAAGAAGCGCCGTGCGATCGAGCGGCCGCGGATGAAGCAGAGCGCCTCGATCTCGACAAGGCCGCTCTTCAGGAGGCGCTCGTAGGGCTTCACGAGGCCGGTCGGGGGATGGCCCCCGTGACTGCCGTTCGACGCCTGGGACGAACTCATAGAGACCATCGCGTCTTCGCGCTTCCAGTGCTTCTTCTTGGAGACCTTCTTGGACGCGAACTGGGGCTCCTTCGGCGGCTTCGACGGGATCAGGACCTCGAGGGCGTCGTAGTAGGGCTGCAGCCACGGCTTCATCTTCTCGTCGAGCGTCCCCGGCAGGAAGCCGATGTCCTTGCCGAGCGAGATCACGGGGCGCGATATCGAAACGCCGTCGTAGCGGGAATTCTCGTCGAGGGTCTGGTAGAGCGCGCAGGCCGTCGTCAGGAGGGTCTTCCCGGTGCCGGCCTTGCCGAAGCAGGTGACCATGTGGACGCTGTCATCAAGGACCGCGTCCATTAGGAACTGCTGCTCGAGGTTGCGGGCCCGGATCGGGATGCCCCCCGGCGCCTTCACGTACTCGGGGATCTTCAGCCGGTGCACCATGCCGTCCCCGAAGTAACGGGCCGGCATCGTCTTTCCCTCGTCGGAGCGCAGGAGCACGTACTCGTTCAGGTAGAGGTGCTTCGCCGACTTCGTGTCGAGCTCGAACTTGCCCTCGGAGCAGAAGCGCTGGAGCTCGTAGATCGAGAGGCCGATCTCCCTGTAGCTGGCCTCCTCCACGTCCTCGGGGACCTTGTCGTTGAGGTAGTCCTGGGACTCCAGTCCGACCGCGCGGGCCTTGAGCTGAACGTTGACGTCCTTCGTGACAAGGATCGTCGGGGGCGGGAACTGCTCCTGGACAAAGAGGGCCGAGGCGATGATGCGGTTGTCCTTCTTGGTGAGGTCGGGGAGCACCGCGCGCAGGCGGTCCATCGCCGGCGAGCGCCGGTTGGGCTCCATCAGGTAGGAATTGATGATGACCGAGAGCGTGCCGCCGTTCGGCAGCTCGACGCCCTCGAGCATGGAGCGCGTGTCGGGGAGGAGTTCCTGGAGGATGCGGTGGACGCGGCGGGCGTTGCGCCCGCGCTCCGTCGACTGCTCCGTCTTTATCGCGTCGAGTTCCTCGAGGACCTCGACGGGGATGACCAGGTTGTTCTCCTGGAAATTGTAAATGGATTGCGGGTCGTGGATGAGAACATTCGTGTCCAACACAAATGTCTTAACCTTGGCCGTTACCCTGATCCGCGAAATGGAGGCTGTTGCCCCGCGCAGGTTTTCCATCGAGTGGTTGGGAATATCCTGTGAGTAACTGAGCACCAACCCCACCGCTTGTCCATAAAAGAATAGGGGTATTTGTGTTACAAACCCTGTCAGACCCGACTCTTAGGGACGTTTCCTAGGCCTTGGCGACCTCGACCCGCCTTCCGCCCTCGGCGGCCGACTTGTAGACGGCTTCGATGACAGCCATGTGGTCGCGCCCCATGGAGCCACCGACTGGCGTCTCCCGGCCCGTCGCGACGCAGGCGGCGAAGTCGTCCATCTGGAGGGCCTGCTGGGGGACCCCGTCAAGGCTGAGGGGGCCCCTGGAGGTGTTCACCTCGATGCCGCGGTAGGCGTACGCCGGATTGAGCTCAATCCAGCCCTTGGCGCCCTCCGCCCGGAAGAAATTGTTGTTGCGCGAGTAGCTTGACGACGCGTGGCAGCTCACGCCCCCGGGGAACTCCATCGTCCACTCGACCGCCTCCTCCACCTCGTTGAAGAGCTCGGGCCGGGTCTTCGGCAGCTCGCGGGCGGTTACGGCGACGGGCTGCGCCATCGCGGCCCGGCAGGCCGCCTGGATCACGTAGATGCCGACATCCATCATCGGGCCGCCGCCGGAGAGCGTCTTCTCGATCCGCCACGCCCTCTCGGTGAAGGTCCAGCTGTGCTCCCCCGAGAGTCGGGTGAGGGTCCCGAAGTCCTTCTGCCGGGCGATCCGGTCGAGCTCGATGTGGTAGGGGTCGAACTGGAGCCGGTAGCCGATCGAGAGCTTCACGTTCGCCTTGCGGCACGCGGCGATCATCGCGTCGCTCTCCGCGACGGTGCTCGCCATGGGCTTCTCGCAGATCACGTGCTTGCCCGCCTGGGCCGCCATGATCGTGTGCTCGGCGTGGAGGCCGTTCGGGGTCACGACGTAGACGATGTCGACGTCGGGATTGCCCGCCATCTCGTGCATCGTCTGGTAGCTCCAGATGTTCCTCTCGGGGAAGCCGTGCTTCCGGCTCCACTTGACGCCCTTCGCGTGCGAGCCGGTGACGACGCCCGCCAGCCGGCAGGCCTTAGTGTGCTTGAAACCGGGGCCAAGCTCTCCCCTTGAGTAGAGCCCGAGGCCCATGAGCACGACGCCGAGCTTGCGCTCGCCGCCCCTGGTCGCCTCCGCAAGCTCCGCGGCCATGCTCCCGGCAGCGCCGGTGCCGATGAATGCGGCCCCGAGCGTCATGTTGCGGACGAACCTGCGGCGCGAGTGTGTGGGCTCATGGGGAGTGTTCTTCATGGGGTGTCGGCCGGGGGATCGGGACGGGATGCTTCATGGACCTGAGCCCCGCAAGGATGATTCCTTTTTGCGCCGGCGCGCCAGCAGGAAATCCGGGGCCGCCCGGGCTCTCCCCCGGGGGGGGGCGCTCAGGGCGGCCCGACCAGGGCCTCGATTTCAGGGTCCACCGCAAGCAGGAGCAGGCGCTGCAGCTCGGGGTCCATGTAGCGGAGGTCCCCCGGTATATCCAATACGATGATACGCGGAAGCGCGGCGCCGCGGAAGGTCTCGCGGATCCAGCGCATGTGGTCCACCTCCATCACGAAAATCACGTCCGCCCACCGGATGTCGCCGATCGCGAGGCGCCTCCTCGCGCCGCTGCGGATCCCCGCGGACCTGACCTCCAGGCGCGGGTGCCCCCGGTAGAGGGCCTCGGCCGTGGGGCTCCGCCACTGGTTGAGCGCGCATACGAAGAGCACGCGCAGGCGGGGCCTCGGGGGCTCGTTCGGTCCTTTCCCGGCCATGGCGTCTCAGGGGGAGCCGGGCGTACTAGCCCAGGGTCCTCGGCATGATCAGGTCCCACTTGTTCCCGTACAGGTCCTCGAACACGGCGACCGTGCCGTACGCCTCGTCCCTCGGCTCCTCGGCGAACCTCACGCCGCGCGCGACCATCTCGCGGTGGTCGCGCGCGAAGTCGTCGGTGTTGAGGAAGAGGAACACCCTTCCCCCGGCCTGCCGGCCCACGGCCGCGAGCTCCTCCCTGTTCTTCGCCCGGGCAAGGAGGAGGCGCGTCGGCCCCGGGCCCGGGGCCTCGATCAGCACCCACCTCACCCCCGCACCGAGGGGCGTGTCCTCCACAAGCCGGAACCGGAGCTTTCCCGTGAAGAAGCTGATGGCCTCGTCGTAGTCGCGGACAAGGAGCGAGACGGCCCCGATCGACTGCTTCATGGCCTAGGCCGCCTCCCCCCGGGCCATCCGCTCGAGCGCCGTGACCGTGCGCCAGTTCCGCGTGGTCGCGCGGACCGAGAGCACCCTCTCAAAATATGCATTGTTGATCCTCGTCCCGCCGTAACCATTCGGGCAATACAAGAACAGGACGCCATCCAGGAGCACCGCGTCCTCCCCGGGCCCCAGCGGCAGCCGGATCCCGTCGAGCGACGGGCTTCGGGCGCCGATCAGGAAGGTGGCGTGGAGGAATCCGGGGTCCACCGACCGCCGCCCGATGAGGGGATTCGCGGCGACGACGCCCGTCAAAGCCCGAGCGGTCAGGGCCGCCACGGACACCTCGAGGCCGGCCTCACTGAGGATTGCACGCTGCACCGCGGCGGCGTGGGCGGCGGGCTCCCGGACCCCCGCCTCGCACACGACGTTGCCGCTCTGCAGGTAGGACCGGACATTGCGGCATCCCAGGCCCTCGTAGAGGCCCCTCAGGGCCTCCATCCGCAGGGGCCGGGCCCCCGCGACATTGATCCCGCGGACGAGGGTGACGAACGTGGCCATCACGGCTCGCCGCACGCGATTCGAGGCGGATCCGGACGGTAGTAGGGAATCTTGTTATGCAATGCCAAACAGTTCTTTATGAATCTTTGTGGAATGGAGTTGCGGTGATTCCGGCGCCCTCTGGCTATGACACGATTCGCAGGCGCCGGGCTTGTAAAATTGGGCCCGATAGCGCAGATTGACCCCTCGACCTTGATGAAACAAGCCTCCGCAAGAGCAACAGCCACCAGCGCGTCGTGCGCGTGCGCCCGTTGCCGGCTCAACTAGCTGATGACGACTGCGGACACCCTTGCTGCCGCGGTTGACCCAACCGCGGCGGACCGGAGGCTATCCGGCGCCTCGCCCTCCGAGCGCGTCTCCTGGGCGCTGGGGCAGTTCGGGGACGCGCTGGTCCTCAGCACGAGCTTCGGGGCCCAATCGGCGGTCATGCTCCATCTGGCGACCCGGATTGCGCCGGGCATCCCGGTCGTGTTCATCGACACGGGCTACCTCTTCCCGGAAACCTACCAGTTCGCCGACCTGCTGACCCGGAGGCTGCGGCTCAACCTGAGGGTATACCGCGCGGCCGAGTCCCCCGCCTGGCTGGAGGCGCGCCACGGCAAGCTGTGGGAAAAGGGGGCCGAGGGGCTCGCCACCTACAACCAGATCGTGAAGGTGGAGCCGATGCAGCGCGCGCTGTCGGAGCTCGGTGCCCGGGCGTGGCTGGCGGGGTTGAGGAGGGTTCAGTCGAGCACAAGGGAGAACCTGCCGGTCGCGAGCCTGCAGGACTCCCGGCTGAAGATCCTGCCCATCCTCGAGTGGACGGACCGCGACGTGCACCGGTACCTCACCGAGAACGACCTGCCCTACCACCCCCTGTGGGAGAAGGGCTACGTCTCGATCGGGGACGTCCACACGACCAGGCCCCTGACCGGGGAGATGACGCCCGAGGAGACCCGTTTCTTCGGCATCAAGCGGGAGTGCGGGATCCACGACCCGGCCTCCGGAATCTGACCCCCTTTGACATGACGCACCTAGACGAACTCGAGTCGCAAAGCATCTACCTCATGCGGGAGGCGTTCCACGGGTTTGAGAAGCCCGCGATGCTCTGGTCGATGGGCAAGGACTCCAACGTCCTCCTCTGGCTGGCCAAGAAGGCGTTCTGCGGGCACATGCCCTTCCCGGTGGTCCACATCGACACGACCTACGAGTTCCCGGAGATGCTCGAGTTCCGCTCCTGGGCGCAGAAGCACTACGGCTTCGATCTGACCGTGTGGATAAACAAGGAGGCCCGCGCGCGCGGGATCGGCTACGAGACAACGGACCCGGTGACGGTCACGCACGAGCTCAAGACGGTCGCCCTCCAGCAGTGCCTCGCGGCCAACGGATACGACGCCCTCATCACCGGCATCCGCCGCGACGAGGACTCGACGCGGGCGAAGGAGCGCTACTTCTCGCCGCGCAACGCCGACTTCGAGTGGGACTACAAGGACCAGCCGCCCGAGTTCTGGAACCATTTCACGACGGAGTCCGGCCCGGGCGAGCACGTCCGCGTGCAGCCGCTTCTCGACTGGACCGAGATCGACATCTGGCGCTACCTCGACCGCGAGAAGGTCCCGCTGCCGGGGATGTACTTCTCCCGCAACGGCGAGCGCTACCGCTCGCTCGGCTGCATGCCGATCTCCAAGCCCGTGAAGAGCGACGCAAAGACGATCGACGACATCATCGAGGAGCTCAAGGTGACCAAGGTGAGCGAGCGGGCGGGACGCGCCCAGGACCACCACGAGCGCAATGCCATGCAGAAGCTCCGCGCCAAGGGCTTCATGTGATTCCGCCTATGAGCCTCCTTTCAGAAACCACCCTCCCACCCGCCCCCCGGGCCGTCCCGGACCCGGCGCCCGCCGCCAAGCCGGCCGTGCCCGACCACCTCCAGCTGGTCGTCGTCGGCCACGTCGACCATGGCAAGTCGACCCTCATCGGCAGGCTCCTCTTCGACACGCACTCGGTGCCCGACGGGAAGGCCGAGCGCATCGAGGCGGCCTGCAAGGCCGAGGGCATGGAGTTTGAATACGCGTTCCTGCTGGATGCGCTCCTCGAGGAGCAGGCGCAGAACATCACGATGGACACGACCCGGGTGCCCTTCAGGACGGAGCGCCGGTCTTTCACGATCATCGACGCGCCCGGCCACAAGGAATTCCTAAAGAACATGATCACGGGCGCCGCGAGCGCCGACGCGGCCATCCTGCTCGTCGACGCGCACGAGGGCCTGCGCGAGCAGAGCCGGCGCCACTGCTTCCTGCTGTCGCTCCTCGGGCTCACCCAGATCGTCGTCGCGGTGAACAAGATGGACCTGGTCGGGTACAAGCCCGAGGTCTTCGAGGCGATCCGGACGGAGCTCGGCGGGTTCCTCGCCAAGCTCGGGGTCGAGCCCGCTCATTTCGTCCCGATCTCGGCCAAGCACGGCGAGGGCCTGCTGCGGCACAGCGAGAAGATGCCGTGGTACCGCGGGCCGACGCTCGTCGAGGCCCTGGAGAGGTTCCGCGGGAACCCGCCCGCGTCGGGCGGCCCCCTGAGGCTCTCCGTGCAGGACGTCTACAGGTTCGACGCGCGCCGGATCATCGCCGGGCTCATCGAGTCGGGAAGCGTCTCCGTGGGCGACGAGATCGAGTTCGTGCCGGGCGGCAAGCGCAGCCGTGTGAAGGCCATCGAGACCTGGCCCCAGACGACGCCCCCGCCCAGGGGGCCGGTCGGCTCTGGCAGCGAGGTCGCGCTGACGCTAGAGGACGAGCTCTTTGTGGAGCGCGGCCAGATCGGCGCGCCGACGTCGGACAAGCCCCATTCGGCGCGCACCTTCACGGCCAGGGTGTTCTGGATCCACGACACGCCCCTGCGCTCGGGGGAGCTCATCCCGCTCAAGCTCGGCACCCAGCAGGCCGAGGCCCGCGTGCTCGGGATCCAGCGGACGCTCGACGCCGTCACGCTCGAGACCGGGACCGGCACAAACGGGGAGGTCAAGGTCCACGAGGTTGCCGAGATCAGGCTCCGGGTCCGCAAGCCGATCGCCTTCGAGGTCGGCGGCAAGGTCCCTGCGCTTGGCCGGTTTGTCCTCATGAGGGGCCGCAGGATCGGCGGGGGCGGCGTGATCGACTCCGTGGTCGAGGAGCCGCCGGAGAGCCGGGGCGTCAGCCCGGTGAGCCGCTCGGCCATCCTCGGGCACCGGGGCTGCATCATCTGGATGACCGGGCTCTCGGGCTCCGGGAAGTCCACGCTCGCCCAGGCCCTCGAGCAGCGCCTCCTCAACTCCGGGATCCTCTCCACCGTGCTCGACGGCGACGTGCTCAGGACCGGCCTGAGCCGGAACCTCGGCTTCACGCCGGACGACCGCAGCGAGAACCTGCGCCGCGCCACCGAGCTCGCGATCCACCTGGCCGACGCGGGCGTCGTGGTCGTCGCGGCGCTGATCTCGCCCTTCCGGGCCGACCGGGCGATGGCGGCCGAGCGCGCGAAGGAGCGCGGCGTTCCGTTCGCCGAGATCTTCGTCAACGCGCCGCTCGCGGAGTGCGAGCGCCGCGACCCGAAGCAGCTCTACAAGAGGGCGCGCGCCGGGCAGATCCCGCAGTTCACGGGAATCGACTCCCCCTACGAGGCGCCGCTGGCCCCCGACCTCGAGCTGCGCACCGACCGCCTGAGCGTCGGCGACTCGATCGAGAAGCTTGCCGAGATGGCGCTCGCGCTCGCGCGGCCGTCCGAGCAGGACGGCTCGGGCGCCCACATATGACGCCGGGGACGGTTTACCTCGTCGGCGCGGGGCCCGGGGACCCGGAGCTGATCACGCTCAAGGCCCGCCGCGTGCTCGGCGAGGCCGACGCCGTCGTGTACGACCACCTGGTCGACACGGCGCTGCTCGAGCTGACGCGCCCGGGCTGCGAGCGCATCTTCGCGGGGAAGAAGGGCGGCCAGGCCTGCAGGCCCCAAGTGGAGATCGACGGGACGCTCGTGCGCCTGGCGCTGGAGGGACGGACGGTGGTCCGCCTGAAGGGCGGCGATCCGTTCGTCTTCGGGCGCGGGGGCGAGGAGGCGAGCGCGCTGGCGGCGGCGGGCATCCCCTTCGAGGTGGTGCCCGGTGTCACGTCGGCGCTGGCCGCGGCTGCCTATGCGGGGATCCCCCTCACCCACCGGCTCCACAGCTCCTCGGTGGTGCTGCTCACCGGCCACGAGGACCCGACCAAGCCGGATGCGACCGTCCACTGGGAGGACTATGCGCGCCTGAAGGCCACGCTCTGCATCTACATGGGTGTGCGCAACCTGGCGACCATCGCCAAGCGCCTGGAGGACGGCGGGATGGCGGCGGAGACGCCGGCCGCCATCATCGTGTCGGCCACGACCGAGCGCCACCGCCGGCTGCTGGGGACGCTGGGGACGATCGCGGAGATCGCGGTCGTGGAGAAGGTGGAGGCTCCCGCGATGCTGATCATCGGCGAGGTGGCCGCGTTCTCGGAGAAGCTCGCATGGTTCGAGTCCGCACGGCTGCAGGCCCTTGCCCGATGAAGATAGCCCTGATCGACAACGGCTCCCTGGAGCCCGAGGCCCACGAGGGCCTCAGGTCGGCCGCGGCCGCGATCGGGGAGAGGGCGGGGGTCGCCGTCGAGGCGGTCTCGTGGAGGCACAGCGGGGGGATCCCCCCGGGGACGCTCCAGGGAGGCCCGGCATGGACTCTTGCGCCCTGGATCCGGTCCCGTGTCGCCGGGGGCGAGCGCGAATTCCTCATCGTCCCCTTCTTCATCAGCCCTCAGGGGGCGGTCGGCTCGGCCCTGAGGCGCGACCTCGAGTCCCTCCGCGCGGAGACGGGCGGAATTGACTTTTCGATATCGGGCGGGCTCGCGCCGCCGGTCCTTTCGGGGATCGTCGCCGACCGCGTCCTCGAGGTGTCGCGGGCGAAGGGACTCCGGAGCCCCCGCGTCGTCGTGGTCGACCATGGCGGCCCGTCGATGGCCTCCGGTGAGGTCCGGGACCGCGTCGTCCGGGAGGCCCGGGAGGCTCTCGGACCGGACGCCGGCCCCATGGCCGCCGCGTCGATGGAATCACCCAAGGGCCCGGGGTTTGAGTTCAGCCGGCCCCTCCTGGCGGAGGCGCTCTCCGCCCCCGGGGTCCACTCCGGCGACGTGGTGGTCGCCCCGCTCTTCCTCCTGCCCGGGCGCCACGCGGGCCCGGGGGGCGATCTTGAGCGGATCTGCCGGGACGCCGAGGCGCGCTCCCCCGGCCTGCACTGCCACCTCACCGGGCTCGTCGGGTCGCACCCTGTCGCGGCCGAGACCCTCGCGTCAGCGCTCGCCGAGGCGCTCCGCGCCGCATTCCACTCATGAGCACCTCCGGGGAATCCGAGCCCAAGCCGCTCCACAAAAACGAACTCCTCAAGGCGGGGAGCAACTACCTGAGGGGCCACATCCTGAGCGACCTCCAGGATGCGTCCACGGAGACCATCTCGGAGGACAGCGCCCAGCTCACGAAATTCCACGGGATCTACCCCCAGGACGACCGGGACCTGCGCGCGCAGAGGCGCAAGGAGGGCCGGGACAAGGCCTACATCTTCATGGCAAGGGTCAGGGTCCCCGGGGGCGTCTGCACGCCCGGCCAATGGCTGGCCCTCGACACGCTCGCGGACTCGCACGCCAACGGCACGCTCAAGATCACGAACCGGCAGTCGTTCCAGTTCCACGGCATCCTCAAGGGGAGGCTGCGCGAGGCGATCCGTGAGGTGAACCGCACCCTCCTGGACACCCTGGCCGCCTGCGGCGACGTGAACCGCAACGTCATGTGCAACCCGAACCCCCTGATCTCGGGCCTGCATGCCGAGACGCTCGGGATCGCGAAGGCGGTGGCGGCGCACCTCTCCCCGAGGACGAGGGCGTACCACGAGCTGTGGGTCGACGACACGCTCGTCGGCGGCGGGGAGCCCGAGGAGGTCGAGCCCATCTACGGGAAGACGTACCTCCCGAGGAAGTTCAAGATCGTGTTCGCCATCCCGCCCTCCAACGACGTCGACGTGTTCGCCCACGACCTGGGCTTCATCGCGGTCGCCAACGCGGACGGGCGGCTCGAGGGCTTTGTCATCACCGTGGGCGGCGGGATGGGCATGTCGCACAACCAGGTGGAGACCTATCCCCGGCTGGCGGACGTGCTGGGGTTCTGCCGGCCCGACCAGGTGGTCGAGGTCGCGGAGAAGGTCGTGACGCTGCAGCGCGACTTCGGGGACCGCACCGACAGGAAGCATGCGCGCTTCAAGTACACGGTCGCGGACCGGGGCCTTGTCTGGATCCGGAACGAGGTCGAGCGGCGGCTCGGGTGGCAGCTAGGCGCGCCGCGCAGGTTTGAGTTCACGGACACGGGCGACCGCTATGGCTGGACCGAGGGCCCGGACGGCCACTCCCACTTCACCCTGTTCATCGAGAACGGGCGCGTGAAGGGCGCCGTGAAGGTGGCGCTCCGGGAGATCGCAAAGGTCCACCGGGGCGACTTCCGGCTGACCCCGAACCAGCACCTGATGATCGCGGGCGTCGCCGCGGCGGACCACCCGCGCATCGAGGCCCTCCTCAGGGAGCACGTCCTCGACACCTCGAACCGCGCGAGCGGGCTGCGGCTCAATTCCATGGCGTGCGTCGCGCTGCCGACGTGCGGCCTGGCGCTCGCGGAGAGCGAGCGCTACCTGCCCGAGCTTGTCACGCTCCTCGAGGGCGAGGTCGAGGCCGCAGGGCTCAGGGACGACGCGATCGTGATCCGCATGACCGGCTGCCCGAATGGCTGCGGACGGCCCTTCCTGGCCGAGATCGGTTTCGTCGGGAGGTCGCCCGGGAAATACAACGTCTACCTCGGGGCGGCCTTCAACGGCTCCCGGATGAATGTCCTCTACAAGTCCTCGCTCCCCACGGCCGAGATCGTCCCGCTGGTGCGCTCGCTCCTGAGGCGCTACGCCGTGGAGCGCAACCCGGGGGAGCGCTTCGGGGACTTTGCGATCCGCGCCGGCCTGGTGAGGCCGACGGGCACGTCCGCGGACTTCCACCAGGATCCCGTGAGGACCGAGGGGCTGCAATCCCGGCCGGGAGCCTGAAAAGAAACGGGCCGCCTACCCAAGGCGGCCCGTTCGCTATGCTTGCTTACCCTGATTACCCTAAACGACACGTTCCGGGCTGAACCGAAGACGCATCGGATCCGTACAGGGGAGACGCAGCGGCGGGCCGGGGGTTTCGAAATTCAACCATTAAATTGCATGTCATTGCATGCGATCGTGTTATCGTAAAGGCCCCGCGGCGGTGAGTCAGGGAATGGCAGGATGCCCGGGCGGGGCCTTGCGCGGCCTCGGCTCGGTCCAAAGCCTCACGACATGCTCGGCGAGGTTCTTCATGCTGACCCGCCGTACCCCGAACGCCTGCGCGGCGGCGACGAAGACCGGGGCGACGGCGCTCCGCTCCTCGTAGTAGCGCCACAACTCGGCGTCGATCCGGGCCACCGCGGAAGGTAAGTCCGGCGACCCTGAAACAATTACGCGAACCTTATTGGTCCAGTACTGTCTTTCCTCGCGATGCTGCTGGACGTAGTCGTACAGGATCTGCTCGCTCCGGTTCAGGCTCATCCCGTCAACCTGCTTCGCGCATTGTAAAAAACAACCGTAAAACCTGCTCTCAGCATGGCATTGCATTTGCTGGTCATTCGTGGTTACCTTTTATCCTAAGCTAAAGTTACTTACCCCTCCCCAACATGTGGCCAAAACTTAAAGAACAGCTACCCGCGGTCATCCTTACAGCCGTCCTGATATCGGGTGCGGCGTTCTGGATGCACACCCAGACCGTTTCCGAGATGGCGGCGAAGCAGGAGGCGGAGCTTGTCCCTCTCCGCGAGCAGAACGAGGCCCTGAAGGCCTCGACCGAGGAGAACAGGCGCAATCTGGAGGCGACGAACAAGATGCTCAAGGACGCGATCTCGAAGCGCGAGGCCGACATGTTCCGCACGGACGAGGAGATCCAGAAGCTCAACGGCGAGCGCATGGACGCCCTGGCCGAGGCGATCGCCAAGAAGGTCCAGCCCTACAACCCCCTCCCGAAGAGCCCCGAGGAGGCCGAAAAGATGCAGAACGAGCAGGTCGACAAGGTCTCCTCGCGCATGGCCGAAAAGATTTCCCCCATCCTCAACGAGATGGCCAAGGATCAGAACCTCACCCGCGATTCCATCGCGAAATACAGCCAGCGCATCTCCGACCAGGTCGGCAACGTCCTCACCAACGAACTCGCGAAGAACCAGCAGTTGAACAACAACCTGCAGGCCACGCAGTCTGTCGCCGACGACTCGCTCAAGCTGTCGCACGAAATCACCGCCCTCTACCTCAGTTCCTTCAAGGATCAGGGCCTCATCACCCGTCTCCTCACGCTGCCCGCCAACGTCGTCAGGGATGCTGCCAGCCTTAGCATCGTGAACAGTTCCGAGCGCAAGAAAATCGAGGAGCAGCTCATCACCAAGATGAACGACCTCGACAAGCGGCTCGCCGACATCCAGGCGCAGGCGCCGAAGAAATAATCGCGCGTAACAAATCACCTAAGCCGCGCGAATTTCATCGCATGGCTTTTTTGTGGGCGTTGCGCTTCACGGCGTCAGGTAGAATGGATCCGGCAGCTTGAATGTCCGTTCGGCGTAACCGCCCGCGAGATCGCTGTCCTGATCGCCAATGTTCGCGATGAGCACGCGGCCTTCGGCGACCAGCCGCTGCCGCTGCGCCGTCTTAAACGCGGCGGCCGTCTCCTTCGCGTTGTCGGGCTGCAAGATGAGCGCTGCATAGTGGTCGCAGCCAATGTCGCGAAGATTCCTTTCCGTGGCCGCGTGGAGATGCTCCTGCCTCGTGGACAGAAACAGCACCTCCACCCCGAGTTGCCGGGCGCGACGATAGAGCTCCCGCACGGGCTCGATCGGCGGCGCTTTGCCCGCCCGCAGCCACGCATCCCATGTCGCATCGCTGCCACCCAGATCCTCTGCGAGCATGAACGGCCAGTTCGACAGCAACGTCTCGTCAAGATCGAACACCATCGTCAGCCGCTCGCCGGCAGCGCGCCGTGCAATCCGCTCCTCGATCCATCTTTGTGCACGCGTCGCCACGGCGGCGATGTCGCTTTGATACTGGCCCGACTCTACATATCGCCGAAGCTCGGCCTTGTGCGGGTCGAGATTCGCCGGCCCGGGCGACGCCGTCGTGCAGCCGGCCAGCGAAAACGAGACGACCGCGAACGCCGGAAAAAAGATCTTCACGTCAGCGTCAGCTCCACCCGCTTCACTTCCTTCACCGGCCATTTCGTGACGGTAAGGCCCTTCGCACTGCGCGAACTGAGCGGCACGCGGTCGAGTTCGAAGTCAAACTCCCGCACGCGCGCCCGGCTGCGGCCGTCGAGCGAGATGTGCAGCTTCGTCGGCATCTCCTTCTCCTTCGCGTTAACCTCAAGAAACACGACGCGCGAACCCTCCGACTTTGCGAGCGGGTAGAGTTTGTCGCGCGACAGGCCGCCGATCTGGAAGCGCTTCGCGAAGGCTTTTCCCGTCGCCTTGTCCTGGTAAATCATAGTGTAGAAATTCGTGTCGCCGTCCTTCGGAAACACCGCGCAGTGCATGATCTCGCGGCCCATGAAAACTTTTTCGCCGACCTTCGCCACCTTGAGCGAGCCGTCGCGCATGAGGCAGAGCGCGCTGTCGAGGATGGTGCACTCCTGCACGAATTCGTGCTGCCGCCAGTTGAGCCCGATGAAGCCGTCCTCGCGGTTGA
>PLXR01000095.1 GCA_003151495.1 Opitutaceae bacterium | reverse complement strand
CCAGTTCTCGGAGAGGTGGTGGCAGTATTCGGCGGCCTTCTCCACGATCACGGCGTACTCGGCCATCCTCTTCCCGAGCTCCGGGTCCTGCTGGACGAGCTTGTGGGCCTCCTCGACCATGAGCGCCGAGTATCCGATCACCACCGTGAGGGGGTTGTTCAGGTCGTGGACGAGCTCCACGGACGCCCTGGCCTGCCAGATCTGGGGCTGGTTCGCGTCGATCTCCTTCTTCAGGGCGGTGTTCAGCGCTACCGCGTCGCTCGACATCTTCGCCTGGTGGCGGCGCAGCTGGGCCGCCTCCGCCTGGGTCCGCACCGCGTCGATGAGCTCGGCGACGTCCGGGGGCTTGCGCATGTACTGGTTGGCGCCGCCGACCATCGCCTGCTGGGCCGTCGAGAGCATCCCGTATCCCGTCAGGATTATGACCGAGACGTGGGGATCGAGCTTGCGGAGCTCCTCCAGCGCCTTGATCCCGTCCATCTCCGGCATCCTGATGTCGAGCACGACGACATGGTAGTGCTGGTCCCCTATCTTCTTGAGCGCCTCGGCGGCCCGCTCGGCGGTCTCGACCGAGAAGGACGTGGCGAGAGTGTACGCGATCGACTCGCGGGGGCCATATTCGTCGTCGACGACAAGCACCCGCCGGGGCTGGACCGTCCCGTCTGGGCCGGGTTGGGGTTCGGTGACCATCAAGCCTGGACTGTCCCCTGCTGGCATGGCTGGAACATGATGTGTGTTTGCAGAGTGAGTCCTCGACTGTCAAACCTCCTCGCGTGACTGCCGCCCTATGCCTCCTCTGCTTCCTCGCGGGCTCCGGCCTTGCGTGGCTTGTCCTATCCGGCCGCAAGGCGGCGCTCGTCGAGCGCCTTAAGTCCGGCGACGCCGAGTGCGCGCGGCTGGGCTCCGAGCTCGCCACGGAAAGGGCCGCGCGGTCGGAACTCGCCTCGGCGAACGCCCGACTCGGCGCCGAGCTCGCCGCGGAACGGGCCGGAGCGGAGGCGAGGGTTGCCGAGCTGCGCTCCGCGCACGAGAGGCTCAAGGGGGAGTTCGCGGAGCTTTCGGCCACGGCCCTCCGGTCGAACCGCGACGACTTCCTGAAGCTCGCCGAGCAGTCCTTCGCGCAGCTCTACGAGAAGTCGGCAGGGGACCTCGCGAGCCGCCAGCAGGCGATCGACTCCCTCGTGAAGCCGCTCAAGGAATCCCTCGAGAAGGTCGACCTCAAGATCACAGAGCTCGAGCAGAAGCGTGAGCGCGCCTATGGCGACCTCGGCCGCCAGCTCGAGACCCTCAATTCCGAGCAGGTCCGCATGCATGCGGAGACGACCAAGCTCTCAAACGCGCTCAGCACGACCAGCACGGCGGGGACCTGGGGGGAGGTGCAGCTGCGGCGCGTGGTCGAGCTCGCCGGGATGATGGAGCACTGCGACTTCGTCGAGCAGGAGGGCTTCAATGCCGGGCGGATTAGGCCCGACATGGTGGTGAGCCTGCCGAGGGGTCAGCAGATCGCCATCGACGCCAAGGCCCCCACGAAGGCCTTCCGCGAGGCGGCGGCCGAGTCCGACCCCGCGAAGCGGCTGGCGAAGCTCAAGGAGCACGCCGTCACCATCCGGGGCCACATCGAGACGCTCGCGAGCCGCGAGTACTGGTCAGGGATTGTGCCCTCGCCGGAGTTCGTGGTCCTCTTCCTCCCCGGGGATTCGTTCCTCTCCGCCGCCATCGAGTCCGATCCGTCGATCATGGACCTCGCCATCGGCCAGAAGGTGCTCCTGGCGACCCCGATGACGCTTGTCGCCCTCCTCAAGGCGGCGAACTACGGCTGGACGCAGGACGCCCTCTCCCGGAACGCCCAGGAGATCAGCAGGCTCGGCCGCGAACTCTACGACAGGATCGTCGGCTTTGCGGGCCACCTGGACGGCGCCGCCGGGGGCCTAAAGAGCGCGGTGCTCCATTTCAACAAGGCGGTGGGCGCGTTCGAGGGAACCCTGCTCCCGGGAGCCCGAAAGTTCATGGAGCTCGGCGCAAAGGGGACGAAGGAGCTGAGCGAGCCCGAGAGGATCGAGCTCGAGGTGCGCGAGGTCGCAAAGAGAGGGTGACCCGGCGCGAATGCACCTGTCCGCGCTGAACCTCCACCCGGTCAAGTCCCTTCGGGGGTTCGGCGTCGGCTCCGCGGAAATCGACGACCTGGGCTTCGCGGGTGACCGGCGCTTCCTCGTCGTCGACTCCGCCGGAGCGTTTTTGACCCAACGCACGGTCGCCCGCATGGCCCAGGTGGCGACGGCAATCGACGCCACAACGCTGACCCTGCGCTCGGAGGGCTTCGGGGAAATTCACGTGGGGCGCCAGCCCGACCCGCAGTCGCCCCTCGTCTCCGTCCAGGTGTGGAAGAGCGAGGGCCTGAAGGCCGAGGACTGCGGGCCGCAGCCCGCGGACTGGCTTTCCCGGGTGCTCGGCCTCCCGTGCCGGCTCGTCCGAATCGGACCGGCGTTCAGCCGGCCCGTCCGGCCGGGCACGGCGAGGCCGGGAGACCGCGTGCACTTTGCCGACGCCTTCCCGCTCCTTGTGATTGGCGAGGCCTCGCGCCGCGAAATGAACGACCGGATCATCGAGGCCGGAGGAGAACCCGTCCCCATGGACCGGTTCCGCACCAACCTGGTCGTGGAGGGATGCGAGCCGTTTGCCGAGGACACCTGGAAGCGGATCCGCATCGGCAATGTCGTGCTTCGGTCGGCGGGACCCTGCCTGCGGTGCGTGATCACGACGACCGACCAGCAGACGGGCATCCGGGGCAAGGAGCCCCTGCGCACGCTCGCCACCTTCCGGAGGGACCCGGCCGAGCCCACCTATGTCAGGTTCGGCCAGAATCTCATAAATGAGAGCAAGTCGGGCGTCCTGAGGGTCGGCGATCCGGTGGAGGTAATGGATTAAGAGGGAACCATTTTCTCGCCGAGGAGGTCCCGTCCCCCCAATCTCATCTCCAGCCATCCCCTCAACGCAATCCCCTCCAGGAAACCATGTCCACAGGTCCCGCTTGGTCCAAGAAACTCCGTGATGAAATCGGCAAGGCCGTCATAGGCCAGGACGCCGTCGTAGAGCGTCTCCTCGTGGCGCTCCTCGCCGGCGGCCATGTCCTCCTAGAGGGCATGCCTGGATTAGCCAAGACATTGCTGGTCAAGTCATTGGGTTCATCATTGGGCGTGCTCTTCGAGCGGATCCAATTCACGCCCGACCTGCTCCCGAGCGACGTGGTGGGCACCATGGTCTTCCAGCCAAAGACCGGCGAATTCACCCCCCACCGGGGACCAGTGTTCGCCAACCTGCTGCTTGCCGACGAGATAAACCGCGCGCCCGCCAAGGTTCAGAGCGCCCTCCTCGAGGCGATGCAGGAACGCCAGGTCACGATCGGGGGGCAGACCCACCTCCTGCCGAGCCCGTTCTTCGTGATGGCGACGCAGAACCCGATCGAGCAGGAGGGCACCTACCCCCTCCCCGAGGCCCAGACCGACCGCTTCCTCTTCAAGCTCCTTGTCGCCTACCCCAGCGCCTCCGAGGAGGCGTCGATGATGCAGCGCTGGGGCCAGATCACCCAGCAGCCCGCGCTCTCGGCCGTCTCAAGCGGGCCCGAGCTCCTCGCGCTGCGCTCCGAGGTCGACAAGATCCACGTGTCGCCGGTCGTCCAGAACTACATCCTCACCCTCGTGCGCGCGACCCGTGCGCTCGCCGACAACCCGGACGCCTCCGCACGGCGCCTCAACTTCGGGGCCTCGCCCCGCGCCTCGCTCGCCCTCTACCAGTCGGGGCGCGCCCTCGCCTGGCTGCGCGGGCTCGACTACCTCTCCCCCGGCCTCGTGCAGGAGCTCGCACCCGACGTCCTCAGGCACCGCCTGGGGCTCACCTACGAGGCCGAGGCCCAGGAGATCACCTCCGACGCCGTCATTTCCCAGGTCGTGGCGACGACGCCGGTGCCGCCCGCCTGATGGCCATCGGAAACAGTCAGGCGAAGAACCCGCTGGCGCTGCTGCGGCAGCTCGAGTGGCGCGTTCGGCACGCCGTCGAGAACATCCTGAGCGGGGAGTACCGCTCCGCGTTCCGGGGCCGCGGGATGGAGTTTGACCAGGTGGTCCGCTACGAGTTCGGGGACGACGTGCGGGACATCGACTGGAACGTCACCGCGCGCCTCGGCGAACCCTACCGCAAGAAGTTCGTGGAGGAGCGCGAGGTGACGCTGCTCCTCCTGCTCGAGGATTCGCCGTCGCTCAACTTCGGCTCGGGCGCACAGTCCAAGAGGGAGGCCATCCTCGAACTCGCGGGCCTCGTGATGCTGCTCGGCGCGGTGAACGGGGACCGGGTGGGCTTCGTCCACGCGACCCCGGACGGGCCCGTCTTCCGCGAGCCCGTGCGCGGGCGCGGCTCGATCCTCCAGGCCGCGGCCTCGCTCATCGGCCGGCCGGCGCCCTCCCCCGCCGCGGCTGCGCCCGAGATCCCGTGGAAGTTCATAGCCCGCGCGGCGCCCAAGCACAGCGTTCTCCTCTGGCTCGGGGACTTCCCGCCGCGGGCGGAGCCCGAGGGGTGGGTCGTGATGCGGCGCCGCTACCAGACCATGGGCTTCCGGGTCGACGACCCCTGGGAGCGGGAGCTGCCGGGCGAGCGCCAGATCGCCGCCTACGACCCCGCCTCGGGAAGGCTCGTGACCCTGGATGGCGGGGGCGCGGACAGGGCGGCCCACGCGGAGTGGCGCGGTGCGCGCACGGCGTCCTGGGAGTCGCTTTTCCCCGACCCCCTCAGCCGCCTGGTGGTCGGCGCCGACGAGGACCGTTTCGACGCCCTGGTGCGCTTCTTCCACACCCGAATGCGCGCCGGGGGCAGCCGCGGCCGCTGGTAGCCCGCGAGAGATGACCCTCCTGGCCGCATTCAACTACAGGCTCGCCGACCCTCTCTGGCTGCTCGCCATAGCGGTCCTCCCGCTCGCGGTCTGGCTCAGGGGCCGCGCCCGCGTCCCGGTCCTCCTGGTCCCCTTTGCCTCGGCGTGGCACCGCTCCTCCCTCTCGGCGGCCTCGAGCTGGACGGCGGGCTTTGCGGTGGCGGGCCTCGTGCTCGCGATCGGGGCCCTGGCGCGGCCGCAGAGGGTCGAGGACAAGCGCGAGGTCCGCAGCCAGGGCTACGACATCATCCTGGCGATCGACCTCTCCGGCTCGATGCTGAGCGAGGACTACGAGAAGGGCGGCGAGCGGATCAACCGCCTCCAGGCCATCAAGCCGGTCATCCAGGCCTTCATCGAGCGACGGACCTCCGACCGCATCGGCGTCGTCCTCTTCTCCTCAAAGGCGTACACGCTCGCGCCGCTCACCACCGACCACGCCTGGCTCGCGCGCCAGCTCGAGCGGGTGAAGATCGGGCTCATAAAGGATGGCACCGCGATCGGCGACGCGCTGGGCGTCGCGCTCACGCGGCTCGACCAGGCCGCCCGGGAGCCCGGGGGCAAGCGCAAGGGCGCCTTCATCGTCCTCCTGACCGACGGGGCCAACAACACCGGGGCCCTGGCCCCCATGCAGTCGGCCCAGCTCGCGAGGGCGCGCGGCATCCCCATCTACACGATCGGCGCCGGAAAGGACGGCCTCGTCCCCTTCCCCATCTTCGACGAGAACGGGCGGAAGGTATCGTACAGCTACATTGAGGCGGACCTCGACGAGGAGGCCCTCAAGGACATCGCCGAGACGACCGGGGGCCGCTTCTTCAGGGCGGCCGACACCGGCACGATCGAGTCCGCCTTCACCGCCATCGACTCGAACCAGAAGATCGAGTTCCAGTCGAAGAGCTACCTGCTGACGACGGAGCTCTTCTCGTGGCTCGCCGTGCCCGGGCTCGCGCTTTTCTGCGCGGGCGCATGGCTCTCCCGCCCCCGATGAACTTCGCCCTCCCGCAACTCCTCTGGCTCCTCGCGCTGCCCGCAGGGCTGCTCGCTTGGGAGCTCGTCAGGACGCGCGGGGCGACCGGGACGGAGCACCCCAAGATCATACGGGCCGAGGCTGGCCTGCGGAGCGTCAGCCTGACCGAGGGGGCTCCCAGCCGCCCCTCCTCGTCGAGGCGCCGCTACCTGCTGTGCGCGGGCCTTGCGCTCGGCGTCGTCGCGCTTGCGCGCCCGAGGTGGGGACGGCTGGACGAGCCCGTGTTCGACCAGTCACGCGAGATCATCATCGCGCTCGACCTCTCTCGCTCGATGCTCACGCCCGACGTCAAGCCGTCCCGGCTCGACCGCTCCAAGCTCCTCGTCCAGTCGCTCCTCGACCAGCTCAGGGGCGAACGGGTCGGCCTCGTGGTCTTCTCGGGCACCGCCTTCCTACAGGCCCCGCTCAGCGCCGACTACGAGATCCTGCGCGAGTTCCTNNCGGCGAGGCCACCGACGACGACTGGAGGGACAGGCTCCCGGAGCTGGAGAAGAAGGGGATCCGCGTGATCGGCCTCGGCGTCGGAACTGCGGCGGGCGCAATGATCCCGGACGGCACGGGCGCCTTCATGAAGGACGAGAACGGCGCCGTCGTCCTCTCCAAGCTGGAGAGCAGCACCCTGCGCGAACTCGCGGAGGCCACNNGACGCGAGCGAGTGGGTCGACCTCTCGAAGGTGCTCGCCTCCACGGTGGAGGAGGGCCGCAAGGGCCGCTTCGTCGAGCACAACACCGTGCGCTACGTCGAGCGCTACCAGTGGGCGCTCGCGCAGGCGCTCATTTGCCTGGTCGCGAGCTTCTGGCTCGAGTTCCCCGTGCGACCGAAATCCAGGGAGATCCGGCTTGCGGCCCCCCCGGCTCCACGCCCGCGCGCGGCCCCTGCCGCGGCCGCCGCCGTCCTCGCGGCGTTCCTCCTCCTTGCCGCGGCCGG
>PLXR01000052.1 GCA_003151495.1 Opitutaceae bacterium | reverse complement strand
TGCTCCACCCTGCAACAAGGGGAGGGTCAAGGTGCGAAAGGTGCCGCGGACTGTCAATTCCTTTCCCTATTTCAGGCGGATATGCATCTCCGCGGTTCCGGCGTCCGGGTCGTCCAGGGCCAGCGTAACCGAGGTGGTGGCTAGGTGCTTGATCCTGATGAGGACAAGCTTCGTCTTCACCCGGACCGTGAAGACGTCACCCTCCTTGTGGAGTTGGCCGTCTACGGTCAGCTCGGTTTTGTCGCCTAGGGTCACGACACCCCCGATGCGGGCGGCCTCAATCGCGTGCCTGAGAAGGGTGGAGCCGGTCTCGGCCGCCTGAACCGGGGGCGCTAGCTGTCCGGGAACCA
Organism: Opitutaceae bacterium; assembly: GCA_003151495.1. Lineage (GTDB taxonomy): Bacteria > Verrucomicrobiota > Verrucomicrobiia > Opitutales > Opitutaceae > Palsa-1447. Next base: position 6,121 of record PLXR01000052.1, on the reverse strand, counting down.
CGGAGGCCTGCTTCTCCTGCGCCTCGGGACGGGACTGCCCCGCGCTCTCCGCCAGCGCCATTGCGGCGCTGATATGGAAGGGATTTCCGGCAGTGTCGAAGGGCGCGGGCTTCGTGCGGAAGTGGTAGAGCGCGTCCATCTCGGACCGGATGTGGTGGAAACGGTTGTGCAGCAGGTTGTCCTGCTGGGTGGAGGCCTTGGCTGCCGCGGCCTTCGCCACCACCGCGGGCGCAGAGGCCCCCTTCGGTCCCATCAGGCGCCAGCTGACCGCCCAGATTATGAGCAGGGCGACAAGCGCGATCACCTGGTTGCGTTGGGACTTCATTTCTTGCCGAGAAGCTCAACGTCCATGTCGAGGAGCACGTTCGGGCTGTTGGGCTCGAATCGCCTGAATGAAAGCGACGTTATGTTGGCGAGCCGTGGGCCCGTCTCGATCGCGTACAGGAAGGCCGCGGTCTGCTCATAGGTGCCCGTCAGACGGATCGCGAAGGGGATCCGCTTGTAGTACGCCCTGGAGCTGGAGATGATCGAGTTGTTCGGGCGCATTTCCGCTATGTGCGCCTTGGTCTGCGACTCGATCTTGTAGAAATACCAGAGGTTCTCGGCCATGTTGTCCTCGACGACCAGGTTGTCCTCGATCCTCCGGGTCACCTCGCGAGACGCCGCGAGCTCCTGCCTGACCGACGGCCCCGAGATGAGCGACGTGAGCGCCAGCTCGGTGTCCTGGGTCACCTGCTTGTGCTCCAGGTCGAGCCACTTCATATTCCCGTAGATGTACCAGCACGCCAGCACGCAGGCCAGGCAGATGCACGCGCAAAGGGCGCTCAGGGGGTGGCGGCGGGCGACCGCCAGCCAATGCATGAGGTCGGCGACGTTCATGTGTCCCGGGGCTTGAGGCGCAAGGTTATCGCGTAGCTCATCATCTGGTCATCCTCGATCGACCGGTCCAGGCCCGTGACGTTGATCGAGATGAAGCGCGGCCCCACGTCCGGGTCGCCACGCAGCTTCTCCAGGAACTCGCCGAGGAGGATGCTCGAGCGCTCCGACGACTCCTTGAGGCGCCCGTGCACGACGAACCGGTTGTCGGAGTATTCGATGGTGTCGACCACCATGCGGTCGGGCAGCGAATGGCCGAGCTTTGAGATGAACCCCGAGATGAGGATCGGGTTCCTCATCTCCGAGTACGCATTCTCGATCTTCTTGCTCTCGATCTCGTAGAACCTCTGCAGCCGGCGGATCTCGATCACCTCCCACCGGTCGTCCTCCAGGCGCTGCTCCGCGTCCTCTATCTGGTGCCTCACGGTGAGGTCGGCGTAGGCATACCACCCCGTGAAGAGCACCGACGCAAGGGCCACCGCGCACGAGACCGCGTACGTGATGAAGCGTATGCCTACGACGCTGTCCTCCGGCAATTCCCCCACGAGCCGGCAGTCGACGTGCCAGTTGGGGGCCATGAAGAGGCGTTCGCGCGCGCGGCTCATGGGGTGGCGGGGGCTTGCCCGGGGGCCAGCGTGGCCACCAGGGAGAGGGGCTGGAGCCACGACGGGCCGAGCATGGCGTGCCCGGGCGCGTCGATTCCGACCGCGGGGAGCCACTTGCTGTAGTCGGGCGCGAAATAGTCCAGGTCGACGGCCGTCGCCAGCGCCTCCTCCAGCCACGCCAGCCGCTCGGGCAGGTGGGCGCAGAAGAGGGCCCCGATCCGCTGGCCGGTCTGCATCTCGAAATANNGCTGCTCAAGGAGCTTGCGCGCGGCGGCGGAATCCGGCGCGGAGAGCTCCTTCATGGCGGCCTCCTCTATCGAGAGGAGCCCGTGGGGCAGCGGCGGGGGCGTGTGCACGCCGTCCTTTCCGATGAGGTAGAGGTGGGTCTGGTTGCGGTAGATCTCGCAGGCCGCGATCAGGTGGGGGTATCCCGTCAGGCTCGCATAGCGCGTAAGCCCGCCGAGAAGCCCGGGGGTGCCCAGTTCGAGCCGCCTCGGGCGGACACCCCAGTCGCGAAGCCGGACCTGGGCCTCCCTTGCGGCGGCCCACGGGACCCCGAGGAAGAGCGCGGTGCGGGAGCTCGACTCCCCATTCAGGGGCATCCCGTCGCTCGGGTTGAGCGCGGCCACGTGCCAGGCCTTCGCCGAGACGATCTTCGCCTGCTCGGCGATCGTGTTGAAGAGGAATTCCCTGTCCGAGAGCCGGCGGACATTGATCGCGTCCCTCTGGAAGATCCGCTCGGACGGGTGGAACCCGCAGTAGGCCGACACGAACCGGCCGGCCCGGTCCCCGAAGTTGACGTCAAGCCACCGGGCGACCGACCCCGTGTCGGAGATCGAAACCTCCGCGAACGTGTCAACGGTCAGCGGGCGGACATCCAGACGCCCCAACCGAGCCAGCTGCACGCAGTGGTCCGTGAGGTTTATCAGAACACCGTGGCGTTCCTTGCGTTTGAACATGCGCAAGGAATTAGGCAAGAGCCTGCCTGTCCTGTCAACCGGAGTCAGCCCCCCGAATGGGAGCTAAGGCACCGTAGAAGCCATGCTTCCAAACACCGCTGACGGGGTCAGGTAGTCGAATGCGGCGCCGCTCTGCTGCGGATTCGCGCTCGAATACGAGGCCATCGGCGAGCGCAGTGCGATGTCGTAATGGATGGTCGGCGAATACGTGAAGGCCACCTTGGATCCGACGATCGAACCATAGATCGTCGGGCTTCTGGCGCTCACCGTGATTGCCATATAGGGCAGGTAGATGACCCCGCAATAGGACGAGTTCGTGGAGATCGTGGCCGTATCTCCCCAGTTGTCCGTAGTGCTCATTATCGCCAACTTTTTCGGCAGCGGAACCGCGTTGATATTGACGATGCCGCCCCCGCCCAGGCTTATGTTGCCGTACTCGTCGAAGATCTGGAGCGACGCCTGGGGTGTTGCCAGCTGGATCTGCGCCCCCCCGGAAATCGTTATTCCGCCATAGGTGATGATCACGACAGGCCCCTGGATTGTGACGATCTGTCCGCCGGTCAGGATGATGCCAAGTCCTGCCGAATAGACGGCCGGAGCCGACGCCCCTGTGCTTCCCAGCACGCACGTCTTGTTGAGGGTGGCGCCGTCGGTGGTCGAGGCCGCGGGAAGGTTCGTGTAATTGGTGGGCAGCTGCTCGAGGATGACGGGCTGGTAGGGGCCTGGACTGGTCACGAGCCGGCTCGAGTCAATGTACGTCGCCGACGGGGTGAGGGGTCCAATGATCTTTCCGCTGGCGCTGTAGGAAAGCCAGTTCGTGGAGCCCGGACTGTAGGAGTCGTAGCCTACCGCGTAACCGTGCAGGACAGCATTCCCCAGGCGCACAGTGGCGGCAGACGTCGCCGTGTCCTGTGAGAGCACCACGGCGGAGTAGCCCGGGGTTGATGCCGCATACGTCTGGTAGGTATCGGTTGAGGGATTCGAATTGTAGCTGTCCAACGTGCCCGCGGAGCTGAACTTGACGGTCGTCGTGGTGGCGGCCACCGCATTTACAAACAGGGCGGACGTGCTCGCCGTCGCGGGACTGGAGGGAGGGCTGTACGTTACGGTCGTGCTGGGCTGGGTCGTCGTGGGGGTGGCGATGCCTGCGTAGGAGGGCAGGGTGAAGGTCGCCACCGCCCTGACGGTCGGGGACGTTGTGTAGCTGGTCACCCTGATCGCCACCTGCCCGGTCATGCCGTTGCCGTAGTTGAGCGGTGTCGGGTTCGTGCTTGTGAGCACGAGACCCGACGAGGTCATGGTCATCGTCGCCGTTGCCGTGGTGCCTGACAGATTCCATGTCGAGAAACCGGTGCCATTATTGTACTCGTAGAGGGCTTGCTCCACCCCCGCCTCTGCGAGCTCCGAACAGTGCGCAAGGGCGATGCTTCGCGTGCTGGCCGCGAGAGAGGCGCGGCAGAGGGCAAGGTAGCTCGAGATGCTGATCGCGAACACCATGGCAAGGCACAGGGCCGCCAGCATGGCGGAGCCGCTTCGGCTCCTCGGGATCGATTGTTTTCCTCTGGGAATCATGGCGTGGTCGGGTCTGTCAACAGGCCCTTATTCTTAATGTTAACCCTCGGGGAAACCACAGTATAATTGGACTGGGCGCCTGTCGCGGCGACACCGGCCGAAGAGGTGTAAGTCATATATATCTGCTTGATATTGATTTGCGCAGTTGACGGGGCGGTTGAAGGGGCTGTCACGGAATTTCCCGCCAAATCATAGTATCCGAATGAGAAGCTTGTGAGATTGGTGAGAAGGGTGAGGACGGCCCCGGTTCCCACCTGGCGGGTGAGCTTGCCCTGTCCCGTCCCTCCCGACCAGTCGCAGGCATAGTAGACCGAATTCCCCAACGAGGGCACCGAGAGCGTGATCCTGGTTCCCGTGACGCCGGCCCCCGGGTTCTGGGCGATGACACTCGTTGCGGACGCCACGTCCTGGGTGAACCAGAACAATGCGAGCCGCGTGCGGGACTCAAGGCTCTCGGCGTTCACCTGCCTGGCAAGGCCGCGGCCGAGGAAGATGTACGCCGAGAGCACACCAGCGAAGACGAATGACGAGATCGCCGTCACCATCATCACCTCGAGCAGGGTGAAGCCCCGCCCGCCTCGCATACCGCACCTACGACCGTTGAAACTCTTGGTAAAGGCCATTATATCCGACGTACGTCGTGCTCGTGCGGGAATATAGGCGGCCAGTCACGCCTTTCCATGTTATCGTGAAAGTGACCTGCAAGAGAAAGGGTGTGCTCGAATAACCCGAGCTCGGATTCGGGTTTGCCTGGACCGGCTGAACGCACGCCACCGTCCGTGTGAGCGTGAAGATGTTTGCCACCTGGGGGTAATTCGCGACGAACGTCGCGTACGAGGGGTCGTTCGCCGCCGTCAATGTCGTGGAAGGGGCGTACCCGTTGCCGGGCGGTACTGTGGACAGCATCTGCGCGGCTCCGCTGTAGCCGACCTGGGTCGTTGAATAAAACGAAGAGGATGTGGCATTTGTAGGCGGTTCCCCTGCGATCGCCTGCCAGCTCTGAAGGTGCAGTTGCTCTATCTCGCCTCGAAGGATTTGCGCCGCGAGCGTCTGCTTTCGCGAGACATCCAGCATCTGGGTGCCGGACTCGACCGCGCCTATCATCCCTATCAGGGCGAGGGCCAGGACGGTCGCAGCCAGCGCGACCTCCATGATGGTGAAGCCTCCTGAAGACGTTGATTTTCGGGTATCGCGCAAGGTTTTGACCATCCTCAATCAGCGTCTGATGGGCTGGAAGGCGAAGCTGATTTGGTTCGAATTTGAAGCCAATCGAAATATCGCGGACCGAATGCCGGCTCCAAAGCATCCGCAGGCCAGACGTTTTTCGTTCTGGCGAGGTTGCAGGAGTTGCGGATCGCATCGGGGACATGTAGAGCGAAATTCTGATGGAAGTTAATGTGTATTAATACGTAGCTTGGAGTGGCTAGGCACCCGGCGGCGGGCCCCACGGGCCGTGTGGCCGGAAACGAGCACTTCGCGCTTGCAAGCGGGGGCGCGAGACCCTGTTTTGGACCTTCCGTCAGTCTAAACCAACAACATCAACGTCAGTAGCATCGATCGCAAGGCGGCCCTTTTGGCCGACCTGTGTACCGACAGATACATAGATCCCATGAGCATAAGCATCACTCCCAAGNNGGGCACCAGACCAAGCGCTGGAACCCCCGCTCGAAGCCCTTCATCTTCGACCATCGCCAGGGCATAACGATCATCGACCTGGCCAAGACCTTCGAGAACCTTGAGAAGGCGTGCACCTTCATCGAGAACACGGTCGGCAACGGCGGCAACATCCTGCTCGTCGGAACGAAGCGGCAGGCCAAGGACCTGGTCCGCGAGGCGGCCGCAGCGACGGGGATGCCCTTCTCGGTGGACCGCTGGCTGGGCGGCACCCTGANNGAGTCCGCCATCAAGCGCGAGATGAGCCGCATGCAGCGCAACTTCAACGGGATCGCCGAGATGGGAGGGCTGCCCTCGGCGCTCTTCATCGTCGACGTCGGCCATGAGGCGATCGCGGTCGCAGAGGCCGCCCGCTGCGGCATCCCCTCGATCGCGCTCGTCGACACGAATTCGGACCCGTCGCTCGTGACCTACCCGATCCCGGGCAACGACGAC
>PLXR01000161.1 GCA_003151495.1 Opitutaceae bacterium | reverse complement strand
CAGGGGTACTCCGTCGGACGCTTACGGTTGGCGCACCGATGGGGCTGGAAGCACTCCTTGGTGCAGCTGCTCTTTATTGCGCTAACCTTCATCTATGGCATCGGGCTAATTTGGTATGTGGTGGAAATGTCCAGATCTAGGATTAAACTACCGACCAAGGGGGTTCCGCGCTACTTGAAGTCCAGGGCGACTCCGCCAAAACTTACTTGATTTCCGACTGGTCTCTTTCAATTGAGCCGGAAGCGGAGAAACGGATTAGTTCATTTTCCGTGACAGCGCTTATACTTTTTCCCTGATCCACACGGACAAGGGTCGTTTCTGCCGACCTTCTTTCCTGCTCTCTTGGCAATCGGCACGATATCCTTTGTGAAATCAGCCTCCTGGACCCGAAAAAGATCGCTTCCAATGATCTTTGGAAAAACTTTCCGATAGTGGCGTTCAATGGTCTCCTTTGTCTTCTCGTTTACTTGCGAATCAAAGGCCCGATTTAACGCTCTAATGCGACTTAGCAGGAAGTCGCCTGTTCCGTCCTTCAGCTCCTGTGGCGGAGCATGAGACCCACCTCCCTGCTCAATTTTTGTGTTAACCCATTTGTCAGCGTCATACTGGGTCAAATGTCCAAAAAGGAGGATTCGACCAAACTTAACGTAGAGAAAGCATCGCGCGTCGCTACTTGCCACGGTCATGTCGATTGCCCGAGTGAGGTAGGAATTGAACCCCTTTTCGGGAATTGTTTGCCCCAGGGCTATGTCGGAGAAAAATACATGGACTTCCTTAAACTTGGGAGCCGCGGAGTTCCCTAACAGATACTGCCTCCAATCCTGTTCTGCCTCCGCTACCAACGGCGCGAATCTATGGGCTCGAACGAGCTGCTTAGACTGACTGATTACGGCTGCGCGCCAAAGAATGGAAACAAGGCAATAGAATAGGCGCTCGTCATATTGAAATGAAGACGTGTCTGTCTGCACCAATGGATAGAAGACCGTGTTCGCAAAATAAGCTTCACGGGCTGAGAAACGCTGCTCGCAAGACTCGCAAAGCATGTAGGCTTTGGGCCCATCCTGGAGCCGCTTGTTTGGGTTTACAGCCTGCCGAAGATATCCAGTGCCAGTGTCTTTCAGCCATTGGACCACAAAACTGGGAACGAGATGGCTATGACGAAGAGGCCCATTCGTGCCGCACAGTTTGCACGGACCATTGGTTGGAGACCTTGGGGTGAAAAGTTCCATTGTTCGGAGAAAGGTCTGGACTCAGCAAACCATGGCGATGGATTGCTTGGAAACGCAACCTAGGCATTGGTGCAGGGTTTGTGGAGATCAGGCCTCCGAGGAATGGTCCTGCGCCTCGCAAGAGGCTACTGGCCTTAAGCGACCAGTCGTTGTTGGCGCTCAAGAATACCCCGAACTGTCGACGGGCACCACATTCCGCCTGCTTTGGTAGGCACGGCTGATTCATGCAGCTTCTCGGCGATTCGTACCATTGTCATGCCTTGCTGTCGCCACCGGCATATCTGGGCCACAACCTTCTGCTCGGCAGGATTGCCGAGTAGCATGTTCCCGTCTGGCGCTAGATCATAGCCTAATGGAATGCGCGACGAAATGCGGCGGTTGGACCTACGGAGATGGGCCATCGCATTGGCTGTCCTCTCTGCCAGTTGATCCCTTTCAAACTCGTTGAGGGTCGATAGGAGGCGGAACACCATCTTCCCGAGAGCCGAGTTGGTATCGATCCGCTCGCTCAATGAAGCAAGATTGGCACCACTCTTTTCAAGCCGCTCCGCAATGGCCAGGGTGTCCTTCACGCTGCGAGCAAGGCGACTCAATGAATAGACCACGAGGATGCCCTTTAGCTTGCATGCGAGGGTGACAGCCTTCTGCAGTTCGGGTCGATTCGCGGCCCGTCCACCACTCATCACCTCAATAAACGTGGCGTCCGGCTCGTAGCCATTGCCGACGCACCATGTCCCAATTAGAGTCCGCTGCATCTCCAAAGACACACCCTCGTCCCTTTGGCCACTTGTTGAAACGCGACAATAGGCGACGGCGTGCATCGTTCTTAGAATTTGTTCTCGTTCACCTCCGCTGGGCCTTGCGCTGTTGATTCGTGCCAATCAAAAGGTCGTGGTATTTTTGACGAATACCCGTCAAGAAATTTGTATCTGCCTCTATTTGGTCGACGACCCATTTTACGTATACTTCGCTGTATTGGCCTGAGCCCGTCTTGGGCTTGTAATAAAATTTCTTCTGTCCGTCGATTTGATGGAGTTTCCTGATCGCAGCGTTGTCGGTGGTGGTAAAGCGGATCTTTCCTGCAAACCTCGCGACTACGGCATCAACAACTTCCTTCTGTCGGTGAGGATGCACGGTGTTGAGATCAAGTAGTACCGCATCTTTGGCATCGGATGAGTCGACGATGCGAACCGGCGCACCGTCACTGCCCTTTCGCTCGCTGTCTGTGGCTGCAGCCACAACACGGACAATTGAATCGCTTGGCGCTTCAATGACTTGGCGTAGGTTGGCCAGCAAATGTGCACGCTGCGTGGTGACGTGCGCGTCGATGATCGTCCGCAAATCGTCCGAAGTGGCCGGCTCACTCTTCGGGCCGTGGCGAACGTAAAGCATTCCTTGGTGGAATGCGCACTGCGCCTTACCCTTTTCGTCGTGATAATTGCCACTCTTCCCGAACACGAGCGGCATTGGGGAATTACCGACAATGATCTCCGCGACTCGAATGCCTCGGTAAGTCAATGGCTGGATCGTCAGCCCAGAAAAATTTACATCGGTAAAACCGCGAATCTTGTTAATGACGTCGGCCATGTCGATTGTTAGCAGAGCTGAAACGTCAGCGCCAGAGGCTTCCCCATCGTTGAACACTCCGACGAGAATGTTGCCACCTCCAGAATTGGCCATGGCCACAATGTCCTTGATCAATTCACACCAATCGTGCTTCGGATCAAATTGGGATTTGAATTCGAGCTTAGCGGATTCCTTATGATCTGGAGACTGTACTGCGGCGCTCATCGAATGGGCGGCATCTGGAGGCACTGAGCGGCGGACGTTGCTCTATTGCCCGGCGATCGGCAAGCCCCGTTGCCCAAGATGGGCTTTGAGGCGAAAAAACGTTAGGGAACGGTTACGTTTTTGACGGCCATCCCCGACGCCCAAATCTCCTTGTTGTCTTGGGAAGCCGGGCGTGAAGTGGATCAGATCCTAGATCAGATCGATTGACTTCAGCATTATGCATCATAACGATGCATAGCGATGAACCCGTCTAAAGCCGAAGCACAAGAGGTTGCTAAATCGTTATGTTGCACGAGAATTACGATCAGCCTCACATCGCAGTTATCCGAAAATATTTGCCGTAAATCCGCTGAAAACAAGGTGTCCGCAGCCTGGGTCGTTAGAGATGCGTTAGAATATTATTTTCGCTGCAATCAAAACCAAGGCCCTTCAGCGGCAAACTCCAGCAAGATTCTTCCCCAATAAAAATCACAATGGCAAATTTCTGTCTCCGCCAAGACAACGTCCACCTTGGCCTAATGCAAAACGATGCGCTAAAGGCGCTCAAAGAATTACCCCCGAATACCTTCGATGTAGCAGTAACGAGTCCTCCATATTTCTGGGTTCGCGATTACGGATTCGATGCTCAAATCGGTCATGAGGATACAGTCGACAACTATGTTAAGCGGCTGGCAGACATTTTTGACGAGGTGAAGAGAGTGTTGTGCGATGAAGGGGTCTTTTACCTGAACATAGGCGACACCTACTACTCTGGCAACGGTCAGCCACATGGCAGTGATCCCGCATGCTCATCTCGGAATTTCATGCGAACCAAATTGCGGCCTGTCGATCAGTCCGGCTGGGATATTCCGCAGAAGAGCCTAATTGGGATACCCTGGAAGGTCGCATTTGAGCTGCAAAGGCGTAATTGGACGCTACGTAGCGACATAATCTGGGAACGAGACAATGCTCTTTCAGAGCCGAGTGCGAGAGATCGGCCTCATCGCAGTTATGAACACATCTTTATGTTCTCAAAGTCGCGTTTTTACTCATTCGATCGCAGCAAACTCGGAGACCAAGAAGATGTTTGGAGATTCCCAATTGAGCGCGTGAAACTGATTGATCACAACGCTCCGTTCCCAACGGCGCTGGTTGAAAGATGTATCGAGACTGGGTCACCCCCTTTCGGCAAAGTACTGGATCCCTTTGTAGGCAGCGGAACCACTGTCAACGTGGCGCGAGCACTAAAGAGGCACTGTGTTGGGATTGATGCGCACCCTAGCTATATTAAGCAAATTCGGCAAAACCTAATGGACCTCGGGTGTAAGCCATTTGGATGGCCAAATATGATTCAGTCTCTTGCAGCGCCTTCTCCAAATTTCAAACAATGGATCGGCAATCTAAAGAATATGAAAAAGCCGAAGGGAAAGAAAAACTAGGCAAGTCGAGCATTAAGACGGGACCGAATCTCAGCTCCTAGCAATTCGTTCATTGTGCAGTAAGCGGCCATTACTCTTTCCATCGATACAAAATCAAAATGGATAGCGCGGTTGTTGGAGGCTCTTTCAAGCACCAGCTTGCTTGAATGAGGGTAATCCGTTGAGGGAAGCGGAAACAAGAACCCATTGTAAATCATGCTCCCGGGATACCTTCTCTCTAACGAATCTACGTAAACAAACTGTTTTGCGAAATCCTTCCAATCAGGAAATCCAAACCGTACGTCATAGTACTTCGCATCGACACAGAATATCGCTCCTTTCGGTCCATTGAATACGATATCTGGACGTTGTCGTATTCGGGTCGGTACTTCGGTATCCGCCCCTCCAGGGAGAGCTTCATAAAGCCTCGGCTGCGGCAAACCATGTTTGAAGGAGGTATCCCACTCGTTCTCAAGCAGGACGGAGCACATCTCTTCCCACACCGTTTCGAAGGCATTCGTTCCACACACGATACCTCGTTTCAATGCTGGCCTCAGTTCCAACATACCGATGATGAGTCGAAGCGTCCGAATTCGGGTTTCTGAGAACTCATGATCCATGGCATCTGTAAGCAACCCAATGATCTCACGCGTCGACCAACGGGCTTCCTCTCCGTTTCCAATAATCGGTTCCGGTGTTGCTCCTTGGAATTCAGGCAACCATCCGGCAATTATAAACGCTCGATCGACACAAATTCTGTGAAGGTTGCTGACAAAATGTTGCTCGTTCGCCGACACTCTTGAAGCAATTGGTTCCAGATAGATGACGTTGCCGGTAGAAATTATCGGGGTACATTCAGCAATGGTTGCCGACCAGTTAACTTTGTTTTCATAGCCCCTAGTGCTCTCCTGCTGCGCATAGGCGAGATGCCCGTTATCTTGCCAATCACGAAGAAGCTCTATTGCTACTTTGAGGAGTTCCATTCCATGCATGTTTGCAGTGGGCTCCATTGCGTCGAATCCTTCATTGCGACGCGGAATTACTCGGGAATATTTCTCTAGAACACGGAGCGTAGTTGCTGCCAACGAGACCATGGAAGAATCGCCGCATTTCCCGGTCTTGAGGGTTGTCTTGGGCAAAAAGAAAGGAGGCCTTGGCAAATCTGGGATCTTTAGGAACCCGACAAAATCCGCTGAATCCCCCTTCACCAAGCTGTTCTCTCTGAGAACTGCTTCCAGCAAGACGACCTCAGGTTCACTCAGACCCGAACGATTCGACAATTCAACAAGCGGTGTCGCGTCCTCAAGGTAAAGCGGCGAAAGAACATCGGGATGCATCAGGGAGCACCAGTAGCTGGCAGTACTGCTTCATCGGGCTTTATCTTCTGTCTAATTGCCGCAGTGAATACCGGCTTACTTGTCCGGTGCGCGATAGAGACGTCGGAAAACCCTTTGTGATTGCTTAAGAAGACGGCATCCCTCTCTCGATTGCGCAGAACATCGTCCCAAAGGTAGTGCAACAGTTTGCCGGCTATTGCCTCCGGATCCTTAATCTCATCCTCGGTGAGGAAATATGGACCGATCAGCCGGTCTTCGGGCAGGGACAGCTTTGTCTTCAACACATCATTCAACGCTCCAGCAAGAGCACTCCAAGTTGCCTCCAAATCGCCGACTTTCACGGGCTCATCCCTGTAACTGCAACCCGCGAACGTTAGCTCCAAATATTGCCAACGCCACCTCCGGCGAAATGCCGAGTCGATGCGTTGAACGCCTTGATCAGCTGGATTCATCGTTGCGTAGATCGAAAGATTTGACGGTAGGAATAGGCCCTGAGCAGGCTTCCAAGTTGAGACTTCTTTCTCAAGGTGCTTAGCCAAATGGGCTGAGGGCGTTATAGTGTACTTGCTTCGACCAGTGGCTATGCGGTCCAAGAGCTGAAAGATCTCGCCAAATACTGCCGCAGCGCGGGCCCTACTTATCTCTTCAATTACTAACACAACCTTTTGCTTCGGATTGTTTAACGCCAAAACGAGGGCCTTCGCAAACGGGCCCGGGACAAATTCGAAAACGACCTTTTGGTCCGCATCATTCCCAGTTGAGTGCGGTTCATATGAGCCGACGAAATCCTTGTTGGACGTATCCGCATGAAACACCGTTGTGACGCGGGAGCTCGAAAGAGGGAAAAGTGATTCAATTCTGTAGCTCTTCCCTACACCAGGAGCACCGCAAATAATCACATTTTCTCCTCCGGCTACGGCCTCTGTGCCAGTTTCGGGGGTAGGTGGAGTTGATGGCGGGTCAACGTCATCTGGCGTTGAATCAGCTTGTTTTGGCATTAGAGCAGCAAGGAATTCCTGATTCGAGGGGCGACTAGCTAATATTTCTCCCGCCGTTGGCCAAGGTACTCGATGCGAGGTTGGATCAATGGCGAAAGTTGGAAGGTACTCTTTGGGGTAATCCGAGATTCCCAAACTCTTTAGCAGCTCTCGGTGCAGCTGAAGCCAAGTTGTTGCGGCAAACCCCGTATCGTTAAACGCGAACAGCCACACCAATAACTCTTCATAATGGAAATTAGGCAGCTTTACACCAAGTCGTTGAGCAAATGGCGCCAGCAATCTGAATCGTCCATCTTCAGCCACTAGATATCCACGGTCCTTGAAGATAGTCGCTGTCCTAGAGAAAACGTTGTTCCAAAGGTCGGTATCTTGATGGGCTAACTTATTACCCGGGGTGACCTTCACATCCTGAAAATTGGGCCGTAGAAGGTTATTACTTTCTGGCAATTGAGGGAGCCCCAGTCTGCTTCCATCAAAGAAGCGGTTTGATAAATCAGATGGAGGTGCGGGGCCCTCTCTAACCACCACTGGGTTCTTCCGACTAACGCCATTGGCTGCCAGATACCATGGCAAAATGACCCATTTAGAGTCGAATTGCGAGAGGTGGTCTATGGCCACTTCTACGCGCTTAACAGAGAAGAAGTTCATGCGTCTGTGCAACCGGGCTGTCTGTGATTATACGGAGCAGTTCGGTGGGTCACGAGAATTATTCGTTGCTCCACGTGGCCCTCTATTAAAGTGCCGAGTACAGATTGGAATGGCTGAATGCTTTATTCCGATATGGGTGGGAAGCGCGCGATAATGTGGATGCCACACCCCAACAAAAATGGCTTCTGGCGGAATACTTCACTTCGGACTTCATTCGAAGAATGAAGTCCGAACTTCTCACGTTTTTTCCGGATTTAGAGACAGTAAAATGCCTGGCATTTAACGGCCTTTGGGCCGCCTAAATTAGGGCCCCATAGGTTCGCTCAATTCAAGCAGGCGTTGGGCCACTAGTTCTCTAGGCAAATACGCACCGTCGCTGTTGAGCGCCTCTATCTTATACGCCGCATAGGCCGGGGTTGAAAGGGCAGCAACAATTTCCCTGTTGTGCCGGTCCCAGTGAGCTTCGACCCACGCTGGGTTCTGACTACTATCCCGATTCATTTCGCGGTTGAGGAAACTCCTCTTACACGCCCAACCGGGGCCATCAAGAAACCGGAAAAGCATTATTCCATCTGCCGGCTCTATAGCTTGAACAGGAAACGCAAAACTGGGCAGCGTAACGATCACGCGCGTTGCCATCCAAGCTTGTCGACGCCGTTCCAATTCTTGGGCTAGGGGGTAGGGGTTCCGACCATTAACGAACGATTCAAACAGTGGCTTAATTCCCAGCAGCTCATAGCCGTTATTTGGCGGCTGTAAGTCGGCATCCAAATGTAGGCAACCACGGCACTTGAGGAATTCACCTAGCGAAGTTTTCCCGCTTCCCGACGGGCCGCACAACAGGATTGGCCGCGGATTGCCGTTGCTCATACCCAATCAATTACACTGATGGGCCCAGCGCTCAATTCATCTCAAAAGTTGAATCTTGTCCAATATTCGCCGGGACAAGATTGCAACAAACTCCGTTCGACGTCCTCAGGAACCGTCAAGACTACGACAAGTCATCGGATCTCAATGTCCACAAAAATAACCTAAATTATTGATGTTAAATGGCTGCCCGGGCTGGGATCGAACCNNTCACCTGCTCTGCCACTGAGCTACCGGGCAATCTCTTCCGCGTCCAAGAGGGCGCTGGAAGGGTCCTAATACGGCCAGCGCGCGTACGCGGGCAAGAATAAATTGGAGGAAGGCCCACCCTAAATCTGGAGGAACCGCACGCACAGCGGTTCCGGCACCGCGACGGTGCCCACAAGGGCCAAACGACCTGTATCGGCATCGATTCGGTAAACCGTAGCCGTATTTGCCTCCAGGTTCGCGCACACGAGCCATTTCCCGGAGGGGTCGATGGCATAGTTGCGGGGAACCTTCACTCCGTCGGTCATGCGCTGGACGAAGGACAGGCGCCCGGTCGTAGGGTCGAAAGCCAGGACCACTATGCTGTCCTCTCCCCGGTTTGAGCCGTAGACAAACCGGCCGGTCCGGTCGACGACGACCTCCGCCGCCTTGTTGGCGCTCTTGAAGCCTGGACCCAGGATCGGGATCGTCTGGTAGGGGGTGAGCACGCCCCCGTTACCGTCCCACGTGAACGCGGTGATCGAGGCCGCCATTTCGTTGATGACAAAGGCATGGCGCCCGTCCGGGTGGAAGGCGAAGTGGCGCGGGCCCGCTCCGGGGGCGACCGTCGCAAAGGCGGGCTCGTTCGGCGAAAGGGTTCCCTTTGCCGCGTCCAGCCGGTACACGAAGACCTTGTCCTGGCCTAGGTCCGCGACGATCGCGAACCTGCCGGAGGGATCGACGTTGATCGAGTGGGGGTGGGCGGACTCCTGCCTGTCGGGATCCGGGCCCGAGCCCGAATGGTGGATGATGCAGGTGCGCCGTCCCACGGTTGCGTCCTCCCGGATGGGAAAGGCCTCCACGTAGTGCCCGTCGTAGTTCGCGGTCAGGACGCACCGGCCCGAGGGATCGACGCTGATGTGGCAGGCCTCTGGGCCCTCCACGGCCTGCTCACCCACGCTCGTCAGTGTGCCGGTCGCCCGGTCAACCCGGTAGGTCTCGATCGCCTCGACAGGGCCCCTTCCCATGCTCGAAACCTCCGCCAGGGAATAAAGATGGCTGCGGTCCGGCGAAAACGCGACGAACACCTGGTCCGATCCGTGGGTGGCCCTCACCGCCTTCGAAAGCGCACCCGTCCCCTGGTCGAGCTTCGACAGGTAGAGGCCGCGGCTCGAGCCGGTCGCCGAGGTTCCGAAGTACACCCAGCAGCCCGGTCCTGCCGCGCGCGCGGACGCCGCCATGCCGACTAGAACTCCAAGGCCCAGGGCTGCGAAGGCGGGATTCATGGGGCCGCAAACGTGGTCGGCGGCCCATGGCGTTGCGAGGCAAAATCCAATGGCCTTGCCTCGGGCTCCCCCCCGAAAATAGGATCGAAGGCCATGAGGCTCGGGGCATACCTTGGCTGTTTTCAGGCGATGGTTTTTTGTTTCCCATTTGCGCTGTTGGCATCGGACCCCGCGCCGGCGGACCCGCCCGGAAGCCTTATCCTCAGGGACGGCCGGGTGCTTCACCATGTGAGGACCCTCTCCGACGAGGGGGCGAGCCTGGTCGTGAGCGCCGACGAGGGGGTCATCAAGGTCGACAAGGCTGACCTCCCCGTGGCCGCGGGAACCGCCGCACGGCCGGCGGCGGCCGACAAGGCGGGACCCGAGCTCGTGATGCGGCCCTTCGATCCCGACCAGGCGCCGGCGGGTCCCCTTCAGGAACCCGCCCCAAGGAAGCCCGACGCCAGGCGGGACGGCCAGGCCGCTCCCAGGGCCCGTCCCGGGCCGGACGCGGTCTTCAACGGATGCACGATCGCATCCTTCGAGGCCCGGCCGTTCCAAAGCGCGCTCGGGAGCGCGCAGGTTGTAATCCGGAACGGCACCGACCAGCCGGTCGTCCTGCGCCCAGGGGACCTTACCTGCGTCGACATTTCAGGGGCCAGGCATCCCGGCCGGAGCATTGTCGCCGACGGGTTCCCCCCGAGCGTTCGGCGCCGCGCCGTGGTGCCGGCCCAGGGCGAGACCCATGACATTGTGCTATTTACGGCCGCGGCCCTCGAGATCTCGTCGATCCAGTGGACCCGCTGAAGTTTTGGTTGATTTCCGCTCTGCCGGCCTTTCTAATCTCCCCTTTCAACTACGCCTGACTCCGATTCCCGGAGGTAGAGGGGGAACGAAACCATGAAAACTCCGCTCATACTCAACGTCGCGACGCGCGCCCAGACCGGCCGCAGCGCCTCGCGCCGCCTGCGCAAGGTAAACCGCATCCCCGCAATACTTTACGGGAAGCACTCGGCCCCGGAGAAGCTCTCCATCGAGGTGCCGGAATTCACCAAGCTCCTCAAGTCGGTCGCCGGCCGCTCGCTCCTGATTGAGCTCAAGCGCGACGACAAGGACGGCAAGGCCCTCTCCTTCCTCCAGGAGATCCAGCGCGACCCCATCACGGACCGCTACCTCCACGTGGACCTCCACGAGGTCAAGCCGGACGAGTCCTTCGAGATCCGCGTCCCCGTGCGGGTCACCGGCGAATCCTTCGGCGTCAAGAACCAGAGCGGAGTCCTCGAGATCGCGTCGCACATGCTGCGCATCCGCTGCCTTCCGAGCGACCTGCCGGAGGCCATCGAGATCGATGTCACGCCGCTCAAGGTCGGCGAGACGATCAAGGTCGGGGAGCTCAAGCCCGTAGCGGGCGTCGCGTTCCTCGATGACAAGGGACAGCCCGTCGTCGCATGCGTCGAGCCCGTCGCCGAGGTGGTCGTGGAGACGGTCGCCGCCGCGGTACCCGCGGAGGGTGCCGCCGCGGTCCCCGCGGACGGTGCGGCAGCCGCACCCGCCGCCGATGGCAAGGCCGCCCCCGCAGGAGACGCGAAGGCGGCTCCCGGAGGCGACAAGAAGGCCGCCGCCGCCCCCGCGGGCGACAAGAAGGCGCCGGCCCCCGCCGCGGGCGCCAAGCCCGCCGCCCCCGCCAAGAAGTAGTCTTTCCATCCGGCGACATGGTCGCCGGCCGTTCTTTGAGTCATGTCCATTTCGCTCGTCGCCGGCCTGGGTAACCCGGGCCGCGAGTACGAGCTCTCGCGCCACAACCTGGGCTGGACCGTCATCGACGCGTACGCGTCGAGGCACGGCCTCGCCTGGAGGAACGAGCCCGGCTTCGAGTCGGTCGTTGCGCGCAGGGACCTGGGGCCGGGTCAGACCCTCTGGCTCGTCAAGCCCCAGACCTTCATGAACGAGAGCGGCCGCGCGGTGGCCGCCCTCGCCCGGTACCACAGGATCGCCCCCGAGGCGGTCGCTGCGGTCTACGACGATCTCACGATCGACCTGGGGCTCCTGAAGGTGTCGGTGACCGGCAGCGACGCCGGCCACAACGGCGTCGCAAGCCTCCTCGAGCACCTGGGGACCGGGTTCGTCCGGTACCGGCTCGGGATAGGCCCCAGGAACCCGCCCGAGATGGACCTCAAGGACTTCGTGCTCTCGCGCTTCACACAAGAACAACTCACCCTAATCCAACAAAAGACAGACACCTACGTCAAAGGCCTGGAACTGCTTCTCGCGAGCGGCGCCGACCGTGCGATGAACCAGCTCAACCGAAGAGAAACCACATGAGTAATCCGACCAAACGCAACTACCGCGCAACCTTCATCCTGGACAACCGCGGCAAGCAGGAGACCGTCGAGCAGATCGTCGACGGCGTCAAAAAGGAGATCGTCGCCATCCAGGGAGACGTGACCGCCGTGGACAGCATCGGCAAGAAGGACTTTGCCCGGGTCACCGACCGCAAGATGACCGGCGCGTCCTACGTCCACATAAACTTCAGCGCCCCCCCGCAGGGCCCCGCCCAGCTGCGAGAGCGGCTGCGCCTCAACGGCAGCGTCTACCGCACGTTCGTCCAGGAGGTCTAACTCCCATGGCAAACTTCAACAAGGTCTACCTGATGGGCAACCTCACGAGGGACCCCGAGATGCGGGTCACGCCGAAGGGGACCGCCATCTGCCAGTTCGGATTGGCCATCAGCCGGTCCTGGAAGGACGAGAGCGGCCAGACCCGCGAGGAAACCGCGTTCGTCGACATCGAGGCCTGGGGAAAGCAGGGCGAGGTGATCTCGAAGTACTGCACCAAGGGCCGCCCCCTCTTCGTCGAGGGACGCCTGAAGTTCGACCAGTGGGAGGACAAGACGAGCGGCCAGAAGCGCAGCAAGCTGAAGGTCGTCCTCGAGAATTTCCAGTTCATCGGGGGCAGGGGAGACGGCGCGCCGGGCGCGGCCGGAGCCTCGGAGCCCGCCGAGGGCTCATCGGGTGATGCCCCGCCTGCATCCAGAAGCCCCTCAAAGGGGCCCGCGGTCTCGAAAGACACCGTCGACGAGGACGTCCCGTTCTAGGGCGTCCTTTCTGGGATTGTAAAGATAGCCTGGGAGAGACGGGTCCAGTTGGGATGCCTTGGCCGGCTCCGAGGACAGGAGCCGGCATTCCCTGCGCGGTCCCATTCCTGACTCTGCTGGCGCCGTAGGTCGGAGACTTCCCCTGGCTGCTCGTGCGCCAGGGGCCCATGTGCCCGGTGCCGTATGCCAGCCGCAACGACTTCCATGTCCACTTCGATCGCGGCGGCAGCCGATCGGCTCATCTATTGATTTTGCAATGGCGCCCCGGATCGATGTCCTGATGCCGGGTGGTCCAACCATTACAGATTAGAGACGCAGGGGTGGCGGTGGTGGGAATCGGGATTTTGGTCGCCGCGATCCAGGCGCTTCCCTCGCGGATCACGAGACCCATCCTGGACTCCAGTGGAGGAATCTCGCGGCTGGCGTCGCTGGACGGCCTCCGGGGATTCCTGGCGCTCGGGGTCGTCGTCACCCACGCATGGAGCAACTACGACTACTATTTCCGGGGATTGCCATGGGATTGGCCGCACAACCCGTATTTTACGCAGTGCGGAAGCCTTGCCGTTCCGGTCTTCTTCATGATCACGGGATACCTCTTCTGGACAAAGGCCCGTGTGGCGCGGGGGCATGTGAGGGCTTGGCCACTCTTCGAGAACCGGGCGCGGAGAATATTGCCGCTCTATTACTTTCTCTGCGTCTGCGTTGTGCTGTTGGCGCTGCTTCGGGCACATTGGCCCCTGGGTGCCCCAAGGCAGCTGGCGGGTGAAGTATTCAGCCTGGTTGTCCCGGGCCTCCGCACATATGGCCCCATTGCGGGGATGGAGCGCACCCATTTGATGACCGCGGCATGGACACTTTTCTACGAGGTCGTCTTTTACCTGGCATTGCCGGTCTTTGCCCCGATGGCGGGCACGCGGCGCCGGGCCACCTGCTTCCTGGCGGCGATGATCGCCCTGCTCGCGGTGCACCGCGTGCTGGTTCATACCTACGAGTTCAGCCTCCTCTCGTTCTGGGTGGGGTTCGTGGTTTCTGAATTGCTGGATCGATTCCCCAGGGAGATGGGCGTTCTGCGGGGCCGAATCCCGGCCGTGGGCGCGGCCGCCGTGTTGATGCTCCTGCCGTTGGTGACCCAGGGTCGGCTCAACCCCCTGTCCTTTGGGTGCGCATCCCTGGTCTTTGGCATGGTCGCGGCGGGAAACGACATGGTGGGCGTGCTGACCCTGCGCGGGACGCGGTTGCTCGGAATCGTCAGCTACAGCGTCTACCTGTTGCACATGCTCATCCTCGCCCTTGTGCTCCGGGAGGTGAACGGGTTTCTCCCCATCGGAGGTCTCGGCACCTTGAGCTTCTGCGCCATCGTGGCGGCGATGACGTTCGTTGTCGCGGGCATTTCCATGGTTTCCTTTCGATTCATCGAGTATCCATGGCTCCGCCGCCGGCCTTCTGCCCAATAGGAAGCAACGGCGATGCCCCTGGAAAGGGCATCTTCCGGCGGCCGGATTCCCTCGGCCCAGCCTTGCCGTGCGTTTCCGATCAGGGAACCTCGTAAACCTCGACGAGCGCGACGCCGGTCGTGTTGCTAAGGCCGGTGACCTGGGCGGTGTAGGCGCCCGGGGGAAGGGTGACGACCATGGCGCAATCCGGGGAGCCTGACGGAAGCGCGAATGCCCCGACCCGGGTGAAGATGGCGGGAGTCGCCGCCGAGAGGGTGGCCTGGACGGGAGACACGCCCGCAGTCGTGGCAGCCGACCATCCGATGTTTGTCGCGACGACCTTGCCCGCCGCGTCGTAGAGCGTGAGCTGCGGCGCCGCCAGGACCCCCGCGACTCCGAATGTCCCTAGCACCGGCCCGTCGCCGCGTATCAGCACGGTCTCGGTCCCGGTGCCCGCTATGGCGAAGCCCGCGATCAGCGTCTGGGAGCCGGTGCCGGCCTGGCTGCGGGCGGCGAGGTTCACGAACCTCGCCGAGGGCGACCCGGTGTCCGCGTCGTAAACCTCGACAAGCACAACCCCGCTGCTGCCCCCCGTGGAGGTGATCTGGGCGGTGTAGGCGCCCGAGTTGAGGGGCTCCAGCAGCGCGGCATCCTTGGAGCCGCTCGCGAGCGCGAAGGCCCCCACCTGGCTTGTCGCGCTCGCCATGGCCGGGGTGCCGACCCAGCCCGCGTTGGAATCGAGCTGGGTGCTGCTCGCGTTGAAGAGCGTGAGGATCGGGTCGCTCAGGACCCCGCTGACGCCGAACGCTGCCAGCGCCGGGCCGTCACCCCGCAGCAGGACGCTCTTGGACCCGCCTCCCCCTATCACGAACCCGCCGATCAAGGTCTGCGAGCCCGAGCCGGCCGTCGACCGCACGGAGAGGTTCACAAGCCGGGCGGTCTGGCTGCCCGGCGGGGGCGTCGGCGTCGGGGTGGGGGTGGGGGTCGGCGTCGGGGTTGGGCCGCCCGTGGCGGGCTGCCCGAAGCGGATCGTGCTGTTATTGAGGTCCGTGATGTAAAGGTTGCCTGATGCGTCCACCGACACTGAGGACGGATAGCTGAACCGGGCCTGGCTCCCCGTTCCGTCGGCGCCTCCGGGCGACAATGGGGTGCCTGCGACCGTGGTGACGGCGCCGCCCGGGGTGATCTTCCGGATCGTGTTGTTGCCCGAGTCGGCCACGTACACGTTTCCTGCGGCGTCAATCCCCAGCCCCGTGGGCGTGTTGAACCTCGCGGCGCTCCCGGTGCCGTCCGCGCTGCCCGCGACGCCGCCGCTTCCCGCGAGGGTCGTCACCACCCCGGCCTGGGTGACCTTGCGGATCGCGTTGTTCTTCGAGTCCGCGACATAGATCGTGCCGGCGCCGTCGATAGCCAGCCCAAGGGGATAGTCGAACTTTGCCGCCGCGCCGGTGCCGTCCGAGCTTCCCAGGTTTCCGGCGGAGCCCGCGAGGGTCGTCACGACCGCCCCCTGGGTGATCTTACGGATGGTTCCGCCTATTGAGTCGGAGACGTAGAGGTTGCCGGCGGCGTCCTCGACGATGCCGACGGGCTGGTTGAACCGCGCCGAGGCTCCCGTCCCGTCCGTTGCGCCACCCGATCCCGCGTAGCCGGCGAAGGTGGTCACGACCGCGCCCGGCGAAATCTTACGGATCGTGTCGTTCGAGGTGTCCGTGACGAAGATGTCGCCGGCGGTGTCGACCACGACGCCCGAGGGCTGGCTGAACTGCGCTGCGTTGCCCGTCCCGTCCAGTGCGCCGCCTGACCCGCCCGCTCCCGCGACGGTCGTCACGACCCCGCCGGGCGTCACCCTGCGAATCGTGTTGTTGCCCGTGTCGGCGACGAAGGCGTCGCCGGAGGGTGCGACGGCGACGTCCTGGGGATACCGCAGGCGCGCCGCGCTTCCCGTTCCATCGACGGCCGTGGCGCTCGCAGCGCCCGCAAGGGTCGACACGGTCCCGCCCGGGCTGATCTTGCGGATCGTCGTGTTGCCCGTGTCGGCGACATAGACCGTGCCGGACGCATCCACCGCGACCCCGTAGGGGTAGTAGAACCGCGCCGCGCTGCCGGTCCCGTCCGCGCTGCCGATTGCCCCCACGCTGCCGGCGAAGGTCGTGACCGCCCCGTCCGCTGTGATCTTCCGGATCAGCTGATTGCCGGTGTCGGCGACAAAGACGGTGCCGGCGCTGTCGCAGGCGACGCTAAAGGCGTAGTAGAACCGCGCCGCGCTCCCGGTGCCGTCCGCGTTTCCCACCGAGCCGGCGTTGCCGGCAAAGAGCGTGACGACCCCGCCGGGCGCGATCTTGCGGATGATGAGATTGAGGGAGTCCGCAACGTAGATGTTGCCCGCCCCGTCGACCGCGAGACCGGTCGGGGTGTTGAAGCTTGCCGCGGCGCCCGTGCCGTTCGTGTGGCCCAGGCTCCCCGGGGACCCCGCGACGGTGGTTACGACCCCTGAAGGAGTTATCTTCCTGATCGTGAAATTGTTGGAGTCTGCAACATAGACGTTGCCCGAGCTGTCGGTGGCCACGCCGTTGGGGGTGTTGAAGAGTGCCGCGTTGCCGGTTCCGTCCACGCTCCCTATGGACCCGGCGGTTCCCGCAAAGGTCGTGACGACGCCGGCCGGGGTGATCTTCCGGATGGTGTCGTTGCTGGTGTCCGCGACGTAGACATTGTCCGAGGCGTCAACGGCGATTCCCGTCGGGGAATTGAACCGTGCGGCGCTTCCCGTCCCGTCCGCGTCCCCGTACTGCCCCACGCTGCCCGCGATCGTCGTCACCACCCCGGCGGCGGTCACCCTGCGAATGACGTTGTTGCCGGTATCGGCGACAAAGACGTTGCCGGCCCCGTCGACTGCCACGGCGTAGGGATAGTAGAACCGCGCGGCGCTGCCGGTTCCGTCCGCGCTCCCCAAGGGGACGCCTGCAAGCGTCGAGATGGCGAAGGGGGTGGAATAGTTGCTCTGCGCCCGGGCAAGGCCGCAAGGGAGCAGCCCCGCGATAACTCCGAGGCAGGCGGCCGCGAGGGAGAGGCTTCGATTCGACGGTGAGGGGGACGTGGGCATCATGGGGGTCTCGGGTGGGGCGGTGGCTCTACGTTATTCGGACTCGATGGTCCGCGGCGGCATTCTATGTATAACACCGCAGCGGGCCCAAAAACTTCAATTATTTAAAAATATTCCCCTCGGTGCCCGTCGCATCCCGTGGACACGGGAGGAGCCGCCCGCGGCGCTTCCGCGGGACGCATTGGGTTCATTCTTTTGTTTGCGGGTGTAGGGTGGGCCCGCGCGGGGCCGCGAATCCTATGGGCCAGCTTCTACAGGATGACGACGATAGGAGTCCATTTATATGCAGCCGAGGCGGGCGGGAATAAGGGCATTTTACCGGACACTGTATGAAACCCTTATAGCGACCCTTTGTTCCATTGTTGTCGAAAGGGTGCATGCCTTGCGGCCACTTGGGCCCTGGTCCCGGGTCCCCCCGGCTTTCGGGACCCTGCGCAAGCCCGGAAAAGGGGAACGGAGGCGGCCCCAAAGGGGGTCGCAGGCGCGGGTTTCGGGGCCCCGGCGGGCCGAAAACCGTCCCCCTAGGCGGCCGAAACCGGGCCCCGGGCGGGTCGGATCGGGCGCCGGGCGCCAGGGGGGCGTTCGGGGGCCGGGGAAATACTGCGTTGACACCCCCTCCCGGCTGCGGGATTTGTTTGGGTTTCCGCACAAGAATCCCTTCATATTTCCAATCACCATGGCCCACAGCGAAGTACTCCTAGTCAAGCCCGTCGAGGGCCTCGGCGGCGAGGGCGACCAAGTCAAGGTCCGCGCCGGATACGCCCGCAACTTCCTCCTCCCGCGCAATGTGGCGGTGCCCGTCACAAAGGCCAACCGCAAGCAGGTCGAGGCCCTGAAGAGGCGCCGCGGCGAGCGCGAGGCACTGGAGCTCAACGGGGCCCAGGACCTGGCCCGCAGGCTTGAGAAGACCGCGCTCGCCTTCGCCGTCACCACGGGCGAGGGGGGCAAGATGTTTGGCGCCGTCACCTCGGCGGACCTGCACGACAAGCTCGTCGCCGCCGGGTTCACGATCGACCGCAAGCGCATCCACCTGCACACCCCCGTGAAGACGCTCGGCAAGCACACCGTCAAGGTGAAGCTGCACGAGGACGTCTCGGTCGAGCTCTCGTTCGACGTCGTCTCCGAGAACCCGATCGAGCCCTCGGCCGAGGAGAAGGCGGAAGAGGAGAAAAAGAACAGGAAGGGCGAGGCAAGGAGGTAGCCTCCCGGCCTTCCCGCCAACGACCGCCGGGCCATTCCCCAGATCGGGGTGCCCGGCCGCACCCTGAATGGCCGACGAGAAGAGCACCAGCCCGCAGCGCTCCGGAGCGCCGGCAGCGGGCCGGGGGATGCCGCACAGCGTCGAGGCCGAGGAGTACCTCCTGTCGTGCTGCCTTATCGACGGCGCCGACGTCGTCGCCCGGTGCCTTGAGGCGCGGATATCGCCCGAGTCATTCTACGTCCCGGCCCACGGGATCGTATTCGAGAAGCTCCAGGACCTCTACAGCCGCCAGGTCCCGATCGACGTCGCGGTGCTCGGCGAGGAGCTAAAGACCGCCCGGCAGCTCGATTCGATAGGGGGGTACGCGTTCCTGACGCGGGTGAGCGGGAGCATCCCGACAACCGCCCAGGCAGGCTACTTCATCGAGCGCGTGCGCGAGCAGCACCTCCTGCGCGAGATCATCCGCTCGGCGACCGGCGCCGTCGAGGAGTGCTTCAACTTCACGGGCGGGATCGACGAGTTCGTGGACCAGGTCGAGGCCAAGATCTTCGCGGTCACCCAGAGCCGGGTGAGCGAGGGGGCGAAGCCGATGAGCGTCCCCACCAAGGAGGCGATGAACGTCGTCCACAAGATGATGATGAAGAAGGGCGAGATGACGGGAGCGCCCTCCGGATTCCACGACCTCGACCGGCTGACATTCGGCTTCCAGCGCCAGGAAATGATCGTCCTGGCGGCCCGGCCCTCGATGGGGAAGACCTCGCTCGCGCTCAACATTGCGGAGGCCGCGACCCTCCCCAAGCGCGGGCTGCCCTTCCCGACGCTCATATTCTCGCTCGAGATGAGCGGGGCCCAGCTCGCCCTGCGCATGCTCTGCTCGAGGGCGAGGGTCAAGATGCAGGCCCTTCGGGACGGGCTTTTGTCAAAGAATGGCAATGAGCAGCAGCTCCTGGTGGCGGCCGCGGACGAATTCTCCAAGGCGCCCCTGTTCATAGACGACTCAAGTAACTTGTCCATCATGCAGTTACGTGCGAAGGCGAGGCGGCTTCACGCCCGCGGCAAGCTCGGCCTGATCATCGTCGACTACCTTCAGCTCCTTTCCCCGATCGACTCAAAGGTGCCCCGCGAGCAGCAGGTGGCCGAGGCGTCACGCGGATTAAAGTCTCTTGCGAAGGAACTTGATGTCCCGGTCATTGTATTAAGTCAGCTGAACCGTTCGTCCGAAAAGGAAAACCGCGCCCCGAAGCTCGCCGACCTGCGGGAATCCGGTTCGATCGAACAGGACGCAGACGTAGTGCTCATGCTTGCCCGACCCAAAGACGCAGACGAGAAATTCCAGGTGGCCGCCGACTCGGCGGAGTTAATCGTTGCCAAGCAACGAAACGGGCCAGTAGGAGAACTGCGGCTTACCTTCCTTCGCGATATCACCCGATTTGAAAACTATACCCAGTAACCCTGTGATCCACAGGGTCCTACGCATTGTCTTTGTCTTTGTGGTCCTCGCGGGTGCCGGCGCGCTCCGCTTGGCGGCCCAGGACGCGGGGGCCCCGGCGGGCGACGCCAACGCCCCTGCGCCGGCGTACAAGGTGGGGACGATCTCGGTCAAGTTTGTCGGGACGGCCAATGTCAACGAGCAGGTCGTGCGGGCCAACATCCAGGTGCGCGAGGGCGGCGACCTGGACGAGACGATGCTCGATCGCGACATCAGGGCCCTCTACAAGACCGGGCTCTTCGAGTTCATCGAGATCAAGCGCGAGGCCGTCGACGCGCGCACCTTCAACCTGGTGATAGAGGTCACGCCGAAATACCGGGTGCTCGCCATCAGGTTCGAGGGCAACAAGCAGCTGAAGACCCGCCGGATCGAGAAGGAGATCAAGACCGCCGCCAACACCGCGCTTGACGAGCGCCAGGTCAAGGAGGACTCCGAGAAGCTCAAGGAGTACTACCAGAAGGAGGGCTTCAACCAGGTCACCGTGACGTACTCGATCGCAAGGGACCGGGGCACCGGGCTCGGGACGGTCACCTTCAAGATCCGCGAGGGGAAGAAGGTCAAGATCCTGGCGATCAACTTCGCGGGGAATGCCCACGTGAAGTCCAAGGCGCTGCGGAAGGTCATGGAGACAAAGAAGTGGTGGATGTTCTCGTGGCTGATGGACACGGGCCGGTTCAAGGACGACCAGTTCCAGGACGACCTCGACAAGCTGCGCGACTACTACCGCGAGCACGGCTACCTCGACGTCGAGATCCCCGAGGAGAGGATCGTGTTCAGCTACCCGAAGAGCGAGGGGCTCGTCATCACGATCTCGGTCAACGAGGGGCGGCAGTACCGGATCGGCGAGATCACGATCACAGGCAACAAGCTCCACTCGACGGTGCTCCTTAAGCGGGTCGCCTCGCTCTACGCCAAGCCGGGCGCCGTGTTCGCCCCGTCCAAGATCGACAAGGCGGTGGAGCGCATAGAGGACTACTACGGCAAGGACGGGTACCTCGACTCGCGCGCCCACGTGACGCGCCGGCCGAACCTCAAGACCAACGACATCGACCTCGAGTTCAAGATCGACGAGAGCGAGAAGTACAGCGTCGAGTCGATCCAGATCGACGGCAACACGAAGACGAAGAGCGTCGTGATCATCCGCGAGCTGATCCTCGGCCCCGGGGACGTGTTCGACACGGTCCGCATGAAGATCAGCAAGAACCGCCTCGAGAACACCCGCTTCTTCGACGAGGTGGACATCACCCCCCAGGACACGAACATCCCCGGCAGGCGCGACATGCGCATCTCCGTCAAGGAGGGAAGGACCGGGACCTTCACCTTCGGCGCCGGCTACAGCACCCTCGAGCGCGCGACCGTGTTCGCGCAGATCCAGCAGACCAACTTCGACCTCTTCAACAGGCGGTCCCTGTTCCAGGGCGACGGCGAGAAATTCAGCATCAAGGTGTCCCTCGGCCAGCTCTCCAACGAGGCCGTCCTCAGCTTCGAGGAGCCCTACCTCTTCGAGAAGCAGCTCGCCTTCGGGTTCAGCCTGTTCCGCGAGCAGTCAACCTACGTGAGCTCCTACTACCAGGAGCTGACGGAGGGCGGAAACGTGAACCTGCGCAAGCAGCTGTTCGGCCTCTTCAGCGGGACCCTCACCTACCAGTACGAGACGATCAGCATCTACAACGTCAACCCGTCGGCCTCGAGCGTGATCCAGGGCTTCTCGGGCCAGCACAGGGTCTCGGACGTGTCCTTCGAGCTCATCCGCGACACCCGCGACAAGCTCGTGAGCCCGACCTCGGGAAACCGGGTGGACTTCATATCGACCCTTGCGGGCGGGGTGCTCGGCGGGACCGACAACTTCTACAGCTTCGAGTTCAAGGGGTCGCAGAACTTCAAGGTGTTCGACACCCAGACCCAGGTGCTGGAGCTCGTCGCCCGGGCGGGGGTCATCAACAACTACGGCAACTTCAAGGTGCTGCCCTACTACGACGCGTTCTACCTGGGCGGGCCCTACGACCTGCGCGGGTTCGAGTACCATGAGGTGAGCCCCAGGGACCCCTTCGGGGAGCCGATCGGCGGAAAGACCTACGGCATGTTCAACGTCGAGTACTCCGTGGAGATCGTGGACCCGATCCGCTTTGCCGCGTTCTACGACGTCGGGTTCGTGAATGCGGGCGCCTACGACTTCAACCCGGGGTCCTACAACGACGACTTTGGCTTCGGCCTCCGGCTCATGGTGGCCGGCTCGCCCCTGAGCCTTGACTATGGTATCCCCATCAAGGGCACCAAACTTAACAAACATGGCGGCCAGTTCAATTTTTCGTTTGGCACGCGGTTCTAAATCCGATTCTATTTCCCCTTACACCCTTCGATAACATCCCATGAAGAAATCAATACAGTCCCTTGTTGCAGTCGCCGCGATCGCCCTCTCGGCCCTGACAACGCACGCCCAAACCGCCCCCAAGATCCTTGTCGTGGATCTGGCGAAGCTTTTCGACACGCACTGGAAGACCGCGGAACAGCAGGAGAAGCTCAAGGCGGACGAGACAAAGGCGCAGGACCAGCTCGCCCTGATCACCAAGGACGGGAACGCGCTTGTTGAGCAGTTCAAGGAGCTCGACGAGCAGTCCAAGAACCCGACCGCGACGGCGGAGGCGAAGACCAAGGCCCAGGGCGAGGCCCAGAAGAAGTACGAGGAGATCCAGCAGAAGCGCACCGAGCAGAACTCCTTCATCCAGAACACGCGCAACACCCTCCAGCAGCGCTTCCAGACCTTCAAGACCCTGATGATCGAGGAGATCACGAAGGTCGCGGTCGACATCGCCAAGAAGAAGGGCGCGACGTTCCTGATCGACAAGTCGGGCCCGACGCTTGTCGGCGTCTCGAACGTCCTCTATTCCGACCCGAGCCTCGACATCACCGACGAGGTGATGACGGAGGTGAACAAGGACCGCCCGGCGGTGACCGCCACCCCGGCCGCATCGGCAGCCGCAGCCCCGGCCGCGACCGATTCGCCGAAGATCACGGTCCCCGGCATCACTCCGAGCAAGTAAGCCGGCCCCCACGGGCAATCGTTTTGGGATCGAACCCCGCTTGCGTTGAGCAAGCGGGGTTCTTTTTCTATGCACCATGAAGGTCTCGTTCACCCTGGCTGAAATCGAGGCGATCGTCCAACCGGCGCGGGCCCAGGGGGCCACGACGGAGACGATCCGGGCCATCGCGTCGCTGGGTTCCGCCCAGCCCGGTGACATCACCTTCCTCGGCAACAAGAGGTACAAGACCGCCGTGGGGTCTTCACGGGCCTCGGTCGTGCTCCTGCCGCTGGACTTCACGGGTGCCCCGGGGCCCAACCAGGTGCACCTCTTCGTGGAGAACCCCTCGGTAGCCCTCGCCCGGATGTGCTCGCGCCTTGAGCGGGAGCTCTGGCCCAAGCCGAGCCCCGGGATACATCCCTCCGCATGCGTCTCCCCCGCGGCAAAGGTGCCCCCGTCGGCGACGGTCGGGCCGATGTGCGTGGTCGAGGCGGGGGCGGTCCTGGGCGAGCGGGTCCACCTTGAGGCCGGGGTTTTCGTTGGCCGGGGCACGGAGGTCGGCGATGACTCGTGGCTCATGCCCGGGGCCGTCGTCTGCGCGGAATGCACGCTCGGCAGGGGGGTCCGCCTTCACCCGGGAGTGGTCATCGGGGCCGACGGCTTTGGCTACGAGCTCGTGGGCGGGCGACACGAGAAGGTTCCCCAGGTGGGCACGGTGGTGATCGGCGCGGACGTGGAGATCGGCTCCAACTCGACCGTCGACCGCTCCAGGTTCGAGACCACGGCCGTGGGGGAGGGGACGAAGATAGACAACCTGGTCCAGCTGGGCCACAACGTCGTGGTCGGCAGGCACTGCCTGATCTGCGCCCAGGTGGGCATAGCCGGGAGCGTGACCGTCGGCGACTACGTCGTGATAGGCGGCCAGTGCGGCATCGCCGGGCACATCACCATCGGCTCGGGGGCCAAGATCGCAGCCAAGTCCGGGGTGAAGGACGACATCGCGCCCAAGGCCTCCGTCTGGGGGCAGCCGAGCATGCCGCTTCTCCTGGAGCAGAAGATCATCATCCTCAGGAGCCGCCTGCCGGAGCTGTTCAAGAGGGTGGACGCCCTCGAGCGGAAGGCCGGCGGGAAGGCGGGCTGAGCCCCCCTAGGGGAGCTCGTCGAGGCGGATGCAGGCCGCCTGCCTCGACGGGCCCGACGGGACGAGCGGGGGTATGGCCGCCCGGCACCGGTCGATCGCATGGGGGCACCTCGGGTGGAACGCGCATCCGGCCGGCGGATCGATCGGCGAGGGGGGGTCGCCCGCCAGCACGATGCGCTGGCGGGAGCGCTCGACCTGGGGGTCGGGCACCGGGATCGCGCTCACGAGGGCCCGGGTGTAGGGATGCCGCGGCCTGTCGATCACCTCCGCGGCGGGCCCGAGCTCCACGATCTTCCCCAGGTACATGACGGCCACGCGGTCGGAAATGTGCCGCACGACCGACAGGTCGTGGGCGATGAAGATGAGGGTCAGGTTCATCCCCCTGCAGAGCTCGGCGAGCAGGTTGAGGATCTGGGCCTGGATCGAGACGTCCAGCGCCGACACGGGCTCGTCGGCGATGATGACCTTCGGCCTTAGCGCCAGGGCGCGCGCGATGGCGANNCGCTGGCGCTGGCCGCCGGAGAACTCGTGGGGGTACTTGCTGGCGAAGCGCGGGGCGAGGCCGACGAGCCTCATGAGGTCGTCGACGTGGCCCTGGAGGTCCGCGCGGGAGCAGATGCCGTGGACGAGGAGCGGCTCGGCCAGGGCCGCGTGGACGGTCATCCGCGGGTTGAGCGAGGCATAGGGGTCCTGGAAGATCATCTGCAGGTCCCGCCGGCACAGCTGGAGCTCGGATCGGGTGGCCTCTCCCAGGTTGCGCCCGTTCAGGACCACGGCCCCGGCGGTTGTCGGGACAAGCTGGAGGATCGTGCGGGCAAGGGTCGACTTGCCGCAGCCCGACTCGCCGACGAGCCCGAGCACCTCGCCCTGGCGAAGGCTCAGGGTGACCCCGTCGACGGCCTTCACGCTGCCCGTGTGCCTCTTGACCAGGAATCCCGTGTGGATCGGGAAGTGGGTCCTCACGTCCCTAAGCTCCAGGATGGTGTCAGGCATCGGGTTTCCGGGCTCCCATCTCCGCGACGTCTATCTCCCCGGCCCGCGCGCGGATGCACGCATGGGCGTGGGCGGGCGCGGCCTCCAGGATCTCGGGGCGACCCTCGAGGCAGGGGTCCGCCACGAATGGGCAGCGAGGGGCGAACGCGCATCCCGGCATGGGCTTTGAGACGTCCGGGGGAAGCCCGGGGATCGTGAAGAGGTCCTGGCCCTTGGGCTGAAGGGCCGGCACGGAGCGCTGGAGCGCGCGCGTGTACGGGTGCATGGGGTTCCTGAAGAGCGCGAGCGCGTCGGCCGTCTCCATGATCCGCCCCCCGTACATGACCTGCACCTTGTCGCAGAGCCCCGCCACCACCCCGAGGTCATGCGTGACGAAGATGACGGCCATCCCGAGCTCGCGCTGGAGCCGGCGGATCAGGTCCAGGATCTGGGCCTGCACGGTCACGTCGAGGGCGGTCGTGGGCTCGTCGGCTATCAGGAGCTCCGGCCGCGTGATCAGCGCCATCGCGATCATGACCCTCTGGCGCATGCCCCCCGAGAATTCGTGGGGGTAGAAGTGGATGCGCCGCGCCGCGTCGTTGATCCCGACGGCCTCCATCATCTCCAGGGCGCGCGCCAGGGCCTCCTTCTTCGAGATGTCCTGGTGGATGAGGAGCGGCTCGATCACCTGCTCGGACACCCTCAGGTAGGGGTTGAGGGAGGTCATCGGGTCCTGGAAGATCATCGACACGCGCTTGCCCCGGATCGAGCGGGCGACGGCGGGGCTGCACCGGAGGAGGTCCACGCCGTCGAACATCGCCGAGCCGCCCTCTATCCTGCCGGGCGGCTGGGGGATGAGGCCCATGATCGAGTAGCAGGTCACCGACTTCCCCGAACCCGACTCGCCCACGATGCCGAGCGTCTCCCCGCGCTCGACGCTGAAGCTCACCCCGTCGACGGCCCGGTAGACGCCGTTTCGCGTGTGGAAGTGGGTGCGCAGGTCGCTTACGGAGAGGAGCGGCATCGTTGGCGAGAGGGTGCCCTCGGGCGCGCCTATGGCAAGTCCCGCACGGCCGCGGCGACCGAGGCGGGAGGGAGGCCCGCGAGCGCGCCGCCGCCCGCCGGGGGGCAGCCCGGTGGCTGCAGGATCCGGTGGGGCGCGGAGTAGACCGGCCCCGTCCTCAGGGGGTTTGTCGGGCCGAAGAGGCCGACGACCGGCACCCCGAGCGCGTTGGCCAGGTGCATGCCCCCCGTGTCGTTCGCCACGAGCAGGCGGCAGCCGTCGAGCGCGGCGGCGAACTCCTGGAGGCTGGTCCTCCCGGCGAGGTCCGCCACCCGTCCGCCGTCAAATCCATCGGCGATGCGCGCGGTGATCGGCGCATCCCCCTGCGTTCCGAAGAGCGCGAAGCGCTCCGAGGGGAAGGACTCGATCAGGCTCCGCCAGTGCCCCACGGGCCAGCGCTTGCCCGGATCGTTCTCGGAGCCCGCGATCAGGCCTATCGGCCCCGTGCGCGCGCCCGTGGCACCGGGACCGGCGGCCCCCGCCGAGAACGGGGAGAAGTCGGTTCGCCCTTCCAGCCCGAAGTGCCGCAGGAAGTTCTCCCAGAGTTCGACCTGGTGGTGGCGGGCCTCGTCGAATCCCCCCGGCACGGCGTAGGCGTGGGTGAGGAGGGGCCGGCGCGTGCCCGCCCTGCGGATCCCGAACCGCTGGGGGCACCCGGCCAGGAACGCCTCCAGGTCGCCCCGCGCCGAGTTGGTGAGGAGTATCCATGTGTCCGGGTAGGACGGGCGCAGCGAGGCGATTCGCGCGAGGTAGCCGGGCCCCTTGGCCGGGAGCGGGCGGACGCGGTCGGCGACCCCGAGCGACTCGAGGAGCGGGACGAAACCCGCCCCGGCGAGCAGCGTGACCTCGGCGTCCGGGCGCGAGGCGCGGATCGCGCGGACAAGCGGCAGGGCCATGGCGACGTCGCCGAGCCAGTTGGGCATCCGGATCCACACCCTTGTGTTGCGCGGCAGCGAGGCGAGGCCGCGTGCCCGGAGGTCCTCGCCGAGGAGGTTGCGCTTGGCGCTGAGCCTGAGCCTGCGCGAGGGGACGTCCTGGTTCCTCCAGCGGTCGTGGGCCCAGAGCCACGACGCGCAGAGGTCCCCCTCGGAGAGCGCGGACTCGAGCCAGCGGTTGAGGGCCACGGTCGCTCCCTCAGGGGTGCCGTCGCTGGGCACGGGGTCGGACTCGAAGGTCACCCTCCAGAACGCCGTCCGCCTCGGGTAGAACGTCCTGAGCTCCGCCCGGAATTTCGCGGCAAGGACCCCGGGAAGCTCGGTCGAGGAGCACACCCGCCCGAAGAACAGCGTGAGAGCCCCCTGGTCGCCCGCGTTCTGGTCGAAGAGGAGCCCGACGCACCCCTTGCCCCTGAGGATCGCAAGGGCCTCGGCGAAGCCCGCCTTGCGGGAAAGGAGCCGCATCCCGTGGCGCTCCCGGGTGCGCTTGAAGAACGCATCGAGGGACGGGTTGTCGAGCGGGCGGAAGATGATCCCGAAGGCCGGGGTCGGGACCGGGCTGAGGAACTTGTACCAGGACTGGGTCTCCCAGTGCGCCAGGTGGAGGGTCGCAAGGACCACGGGGCGCGGGTTTGCCTGGAGGCTCCGGGCTAGCGCCTCGGAAGAGGGCCCGAGGCGCCCGATGACCCTGATCCTCCGCTCCGACAGGAAGGGCGCCGCGAGGGAAAGCAGGACCGTCTCGGCCAGGCGGCGGGAGCTCTCCCGGGCGACCGCGCGGCGCCACGAGCGGGGCCGCCCAGGGAACGCGTGGTGGAGATTCGAGCGCAGCAGCCGCCTGCGCCGCGGCGCAAGCCAGAGGATGGCCTCGCCCGCGACGACCGAGAGGGCGCGCAGCACGGACTCGGGTGTCAGGGCGATCAGGCGACCCAGGACGATGAGGGCGAGGGCGATCAAGCGGTCTTTGGCGGGATAATGGGATTTGGCGTTTGATCTTGGCCCTGAAAAGCCATGGAACGTTAGGCCCCCGCGTCAATGACCGAACTCCTTGTCATAAAGCCCTCTTCCCTGGGCGACATCGTCCAGGCCCTCCAGGTTGCCACCTCGCTAAAGGCGCAGAGGCAGGATTTGCGGATCTCCTGGATCGTCCGCGAGATGTTCGCGCCGATCGTCCGCGCATGCCAGGCGGTGGACCATGTGTACGTCTTTGACCGGAACGGCGGCACGAAGGGCTTCCTCAAGCTCATGCGCCAGGTGCGCCAGAAGAAGTTCGACTACGTCTTCGACATGCAGGGCCTGCTGCGGACCGGGCTCATGACCTCCCGTGCCAGGGGCAGGGTCAAGGTGGGCCGCAGCGACTCCCGGGAATGGGCCGGCGTCTTCTACGACCAGAGGGTCCCGCTTCCCCCCGAGGGCCGCAGGAGCCACGCCGTCGACATCCTGCTCCAGTTCTGCCCGGTGCTCGGCGCGAAGCCCGAGCTCCGGGGAAGCCTGCGCTTCCGCGACGCCGACAGCCTCAACCTCAGGTTCGCGGACGGGCGGGGAGGGGCGAAGCCCTTCGTGATCTTCCCCGACAGCCGCCGCGCGGACAAGAAGTGGGGAGGCTTCAAGCAGCTCACGGAGATGATCCTGCGCGAGGACAAGGCGCGCAAGGTTGTCTGGGCCGGCAACAACTTCCTCCCGGACCGGGGCGCGTTTCCCGCGGAGCAGTTCCTGAACCTCACCGGCAACACGAGCCTCGTGTCGCTGCCTGCGCTCGTGAAGAAGGCCGACTGGGTGATCAGCAATGACAGCGGGCCGATGCACCTGGCGGCCGCGCTCGGGGTCCGGGTGTTCGCGATCTTCGGGCCGACCGACCCCAGGCTTTTCGGGCCCTATCCCCCGGGCGGACCGGGAAATTTCGTGATCCAGGCGCCGCTCGGCAACATGAGGCTCCTGACGGTCAAGGAGGTCCACCTGCGATTCCAGCGGATACGCTCCTCCATGGGAGGGGCCAGGTCCGCCCAGGGTTGATTCCGGGGAGCCCGCCTGCATATTCGGAGCCCATGGAAACATTAACCATTGTCCATTCAAGGGGTTGGGACGGGACCTATCCGCCCGAGGAGGCGGCCAGGGCCGTCGGCGCGCTCGAGGACGGATCCGTCATCGTGCTCCCGGACCTCGCGTTCCCCATGTCGGACGAGGAGCGGCGCCTGCTCGACCCGCGGATCCTGGCGAAGGCGAAGAACGTGAGCTACAACCCGGCGTCGGGGCGCCTGGGCGGGACCTCGTGCACGGGCGCCGAGGCCGAGGTCCTGCGGCTTCTGATCGCGCGGTATTCGGAATCCGCACGCTCCCTGGTGAACGGCCTCTTTCCCGCCTACCGGGCGTCGATCCGCCTGCAGCGCACGAGCCTTCGCCCCGCGGAGATCGCGGGGCGGGCGAGCTCCTGGCGCAAGGACGACACCCGCCTCCACGTGGACGCCTTCCCGTCGAACCCCGTCAGGGGCGACAGGATCATCAGGGTCTTCTGCAACGTGAACCCCTCCAACAGGCCCAGGGTCTGGAGGCTGGGAGAGCCCTTCGAGAGGGTCGCGGAGCGCTTCGCGCCGGGTATCCCGAGACCCCTTCCCGGCAGCGCCGCCGTCCTGCACCTGCTGCGCATCACGAAGAGGAGGCGCTCCGAGTACGACCACATCATGGTCGGCCTGCATGACGCGATGAAGGCCGACGATGCCTACCAGTCCTCGACCGGGACGGAGCCGATCGAGTTCAACCCGGGCACGACCTGGATCACCTTCTCCGACTCCGTCTCCCACGCGGCCCTCTCGGGCCAGCACCAGTTTGAGCAGACCTTCTCCCTTCCGGTTTCCGGGATGGCCGACGAGGGCAAGTCGCCCCTGCGGATCCTCGAGCGCATGAAGGGCAGGGTCCTCGTATAGACACATGCTCGACCCAAAACTGATCCGTGAGGCGCCCGACCTGGTTCGCGCGGCGATCGCCAGGAAGCACCTGAAGGTAGACCTCGACGCCGCCCTCGGCGCCGATGCCGCGTGGCGCGCCCTCCTCCAGGAGGCCGAGCACCTGCGCTCGGTCCAGAAGTCCGCGAACGCTGCGATGGCGACCCTGCCCAAGGGGTCCCCGGAGTTCCTGGCGAAGCTATCGGAGATGAAGGCGGTGTCGGCCCAGATCAAGGAGCGCGACGGCGCGCTGAAGGCGGCGGAGGAGAGGTGCCGGGAGGCCATGCTCACGCTCCCCAACCTTCCCCACGAGAGCGTCCCGGAGGGAAGGACCCCCGAGGAGAACGTGGTCTTCTCAACCCACGGGGACGTCGCGGGCGCGGGCCCCTTCGCCGTGGCCCACTGGGACATCCCGGGCTTCTCCAGGCTCTTCGACTTCGAGCGCGGCGCCAAGGTGACGGGGGCGGGCTTCCCGTTCTTTATCGGCGACGGTGCGCGCCTGGTGCGCGCCCTGATCAACTTCTTCCTCGAGGAGGACGTGAAGTCGGGATACGCGGAGGTCTCGCCGCCTATCTTCGTCAACGCGGCGAGCGCCACCGCGACCGGGCAATTGCCCGACAAGGAGGGCCAGATGTACGAGACGACGCCCGACCGCCTCTACGCGGTGCCGACGGCGGAGGTGCCGCTCACGAATTTCTTCAGGGACGAGATCCTCGACGAGGCCTCGCTGCCGGTCATGCGCTGCGCGTACACGCCCTGCTTCCGCAGGGAGGCGGGAAGCTACGGAAAGGACGTCCGCGGGCTCAACCGCCTGCACCAGTTCGACAAGGTCGAGCTCCTGAAATGGGTGCACCCCTCGGCGAGTTACGGCGAGCTGGACCGACTCAGGAACGACGTCGAGGGGCTGCTGCGGAAGCTGGAGATACCCTACAGGGTCCTCCTCATGTGCGGCGGGGACCTCGGCTTCGCCCAGTCCAAGAAGTACGACCTCGAGGTGTGGGCCGCCGGCCAGAAGAGGTGGCTCGAGGTCTCGAGCTGCTCCAACTTCGAGGCGTTCCAGGCGCGCAGGGCCCAGATCCGGTTCCGCCCGAGGGAGTCGGGCAAGGCGGAGCTCGTCCACACCCTGAACGGCTCGGGCCTCGCTGTCCCCAGGGTCCTGGCGGCCATCCTCGAGAACAACCTCGAGGCCGACGGGAGGGTGAGGATCCCGGCCGCGCTCGTCGCCCATTTCGGCAAGTCGCACCTCTCGTTCTCCTGAGCGCGTTGCACCGGCTTCCATGAAGACGCGCGGCAGAGCCCAATGGCCAGCGGCCGCGGCGCAGGCGGCGGCGCTGCTTTCCAGGGATCGCCTGAGCCCTCGGGTCCTGGAGTGGGCCGACTCGAGGCCAACCCGTGAGAAATGGGGGATCGCGCTCTCTGGGGGTGCGGACTCGGTCGCGCTCCTGCTTCTCCTCCACGCGCACTGGCCCTCGCGGCGCCCCCGCATGGTGGCCTTCCATTTCGACCACAGGCTCCGCGGGGCGGAGTCCACCTCCGACGCGCGCTTCTGCGCGCGGCTGTGCGCGGGCCTCGGGGTGCCGCTGGTCTCGGGACGGTGGACCGCCCGGGGGCGGTCGGCGAGCGAGGCAGGGGCCCGGGAGGCCCGGTTCGGGTTCATCGAGCGGGAGATGGCCGCGAGGCGGATCCGCGTCCTTTGGCTCGGCCACCAGCAGGACGACATCGCCGAGACGATCCTGATGCGGCTGGCCCGGGGGAGCGGCGGGGCGGGGCTTGCGGCGCCGAGGCCGGTCCACGCCTTTGCCCCCGCCGGGGGAGGCGCCCTCGGCCGCTTCAACGTCCGGCCGCTCCTGACGCTCAAGAAGAGGGAGATCGCGGCCTTCCTGCGTGCGGCGGGCGCCCCGTGGCGCGAGGACGCCAGCAATGCCAAGGACACCCATTTCAGGAACCGGCTCCGGCGCGACGTCATCCCGCGCTGGGTCCGGGCCGCCGAGAGGGATGCGCTGGGCGGCGCGGCCCTTTCCCGGGAACTCCTTGAGGAGGACGACCAGGCCCTAGAGGCCTGGGTCGACGCGCTGGGCCCCCTGGGCGGCGACGGGTCCCTGGCGGTCTCGCGCCTGTCGGGGCGGCCAAGGGCGGTGGTCCGCCGGAGCCTTTACCGCTGGCTCCTGGCCCAGAAGGCGCCCGGGGAACTCTCGCGCCAGGGGTTCGATTCCCTCCTCCGATCGGTCGAGCGCGGCACCCCGGTCAGGCACAGCCTTGGGCGCCATGGCTTTGCGGTGATCAGGGGGGGCCGCCTGAGGTTCGAGAAGGTGCGCAAAAGCGCGGCCTCCCATTGACTTGTAACGCCGGAACAACAAGGTTGTTTTAACAGTCATACCATCCCCTTGATGCCCGACCCCGAAACAAAGAAACCACGCCGGCAGCTGAAGAACATCCCCCCGGACCGATTCCAGCCCAAGGTGCTCTTCATTTGGATCGGTTTGGCGGTCCTCGTGGTGGGCCTGCTCGTCTGGACGCCCGGGATCACGGTCTCGCCGGCGCCTTTGACGATCTTCGAGGTCGTCACCCATGCCGAGTCGTCCGACATCAAGACGGGGATGATCCAGCCCGACCCGTCCGGTGGGCGCGACTGGGTGCTGATCACGGGCGAGCTCAACGCCGCGAGCCTGGTGAACGAGCGGGGCGCCAAGACGTCCGCGTTCCGGGCGGCGGGCCGCCTCACGGACTCGAACATGGAGCGTCTCCAGAAGACGAACAAGTTCGTCGAGCGCCCGACGACGACGGTGCTCATGCAGATCGCGGTCAGCGTCCTGCCGGTGCTCATCATCATCGGCTTCCTCTACTTTCTCTTCAGCCGGCAGCTCAGGCAGGCGGGGCGCGGTGCCCTCAATTTCGGAAAGAGCCGCGCGAAGCTCCTGACCCGCGACCGGGACAAGGTCACCTTCGGCGACGTCGCGGGCTGCGACGAGGCCAAGGAGGAGGTCTCCGAGGTCGTCGAGTTCCTCAAGGACCCGAAGAAGTTCACTAAGATGGGAGGCCGCATCCCCAAGGGGATCCTCATGGTGGGCCCCCCGGGCACGGGCAAGACGCTCCTCGCCAAGGCCGTCGCGGGCGAGGCGGATGTCCCGTTCTTCAGCATCTCGGGCTCCGACTTTGTCGAGATGTTCGTNNGAGATGTTCGTCGGCGTGGGCGCCTCTCGGGTGCGCGACATGTTCGAGCAGGGGCGCAAGAGCGCCCCGTGCCTCATCTTCATCGACGAGATCGACGCGGTGGGCCGCCAGCGCGGGGCCGGACTGGGCGGCGGCAACGACGAGCGCGAGCAGACGCTCAACTCTCTCCTGGTCGAGATGGACGGCTTCGACACGACCGAGGGCGTCATCATCATCGCGGCGACCAACCGGCCGGACGTGCTCGACAGCGCGCTTCTGCGCCCGGGCCGCTTTGACCGCCAGATCTACGTCGACCTCCCGGACATGATCGGCCGCGAGCAGATCCTCCGCGTCCACGCCCGCAGGCTGAGCCTCGCCGACAACGTCGACCTCGGCGTCATCGCCAGGGGAACCCCCGGGCTCTCGGGGGCGGACCTCGCCAACCTCCTCAACGAGTCGGCCCTTCTCGCCGCGCGCAGGAACCGCAAGAAGATCGACGCGATGGACGTCGAGGACGCCCGCGAGAAGGTCCAGTTTGGACGCGAGCGCAGGCGGCTCATGGACGACGAGGAGAAGAAGCTGATCGCCTACCACGAGGCGGGCCACGCCCTCGTCCAGGGGGTTCTCGATGACGGGCACATGCCCGTGCACAAGGTGACGATTATCCCGCGCGGCCGGAGCCTGGGGAGCACCATGTTCATCCCGAAGAAGGACGTCCTTACGCGGGCTATGAAGAGGATGCTCAGCTCGATCGCGACCGGTCTTGGCGGAAGGATCGCAGAGGAGCTCGCGCTCGGGGACATTTCCAACGGGGCCACGGGCGACATAAAGCAGGTCACCGCAATCGCCCGTGCCATGGTGTGCGACTGGGGCATGAGCCCGCTCGGGCCGATTGCCTACGGCGAGCACCATGACACCGTATTCCTGGGTCGCGACATCACGCGCGCCGAGACCGTGTCCGAGGACACCGCGCGCAGGATCGACGCCGAGATTCAGCGGATCATCACGGAGCAGTACGAGGTCGCGAAGAAGATCATCGTGGCGCACCGCTCGGCCCTGGACAAGATCGCCGAGGCGCTCCTGGAGCATGAGACCATCGAGGGCAGGCACGTCCTCGAGATCATCGAATTCGGAGAGATGCGCTCCCCGATCACGGCCGGGTTTGTCAGCAAGCCCGCAGACAAAGCCGACGACAAGAAGACCGCCGACAAGCCGTCCTCGGCCGAAGGGCTTGGCGCGGGCCCCGCTCCGTCCCCGACCCCGGCCTGAGCGGGAACGCCCCAATCGGCTTCCCGGGCTCTTTCCGGCTTGGATTTGCGGGGTGCGCCCGCAACATCGGGGGATCCCCCGTATGAAGATTTGCTGCATAGGCGCCGGCTACGTCGGCGGACCCACGATGGCCATGATTGCGCTGAAGGCGCCCGACATCGAGGTGAGGGTGGTGGACATGAACGCCTCGCGCATCGCCGCCTGGTGCTCGGACACGCTGCCGATCTATGAGCCCGGCCTCGCGGAGGTCGTGAAGAAGACCCTGGGCAGGAACCTCCATTTCTCGACGGACGTGAAAGGCGGCATCGAGGCCGCCGACATCGTCTTTGTGGCGGTCAACACGCCGACGAAGAGCTACGGGGTCGGGGCCGGGCGCGCCGCGGACCTGCGCTTCATCGAGTCGGTCGCCAGGACGATCGCCGAGTGCGCCACGGGCCCGAAGATCATCGTCGAGAAGTCGACCATCCCGGTCAAGACGGCCGAGACGATCAAGGACATCCTTGCCGCGAACGGCCGGGGCGTGAAGTTCCAGGTGCTTTCGAACCCCGAGTTCCTGGCGGAGGGGACCGCGGTGGCCGACCTGCTCAACCCCGACCGGGTTCTGATCGGCGGCGAGCGGACCCCGGAGGGCGCGGCGGCCGTCGCGACACTTTCCGATGTCTATGCAAGGTGGGTCCCGCGCGACAGGATCATCACGACCAACCTCTGGTCCTCGGAACTCTCGAAGCTCGTGGCCAACGCGTTCCTCGCACAGAGGATCTCGTCTATAAACTCGATCTCGGCGCTGTGCGAGGCCACGGGAGCCGACGTGGACGAGGTTGCGAACGCGATCGGCCGGGACTCGCGCATTGGGCCGAAGTTCCTCAAGGCCTCGGTGGGTTTCGGGGGCTCCTGCTTCCAGAAGGACATCCTCAACCTC
Source organism: Opitutaceae bacterium (assembly GCA_003151495.1). Classification (GTDB taxonomy): domain Bacteria; phylum Verrucomicrobiota; class Verrucomicrobiia; order Opitutales; family Opitutaceae; genus Palsa-1447. The sequence goes on along the minus strand of PLXR01000161.1, from coordinate 69,585 downwards.
GTATACCTGTGCGAGCACTTCGGCCTCCCGGAGGTGGCCTCGTATTGGGAGGGCGTCGTCAAGATGAACGACTGGCAGAAGCACAGGTTCACCACGAGGATCGTCCGCGCCCTGTACAACTCGATCGCCGACAAGAAGATTGCGGTGCTCGGCTTCGCCTTCAAGAAGGACACGAATGACACCCGAGAGTCCCCCGCGATCGCCGTGTGCCGCGACCTGATCGCCGAGCAGGCGAGGGTGTCGGTCTACGACCCGAAGGTTCCCGCCGACGAGATCCGCCGCGACATCCTGGGCAAGGACGCCGCGAGCCCGCAGCTCACTGTCGTCACCGATGCCTACAAGGCGGTCGAGGGCGCCCACGCCCTCGCGATCGCGACCGAATGGGACGAGTTCAAGACCCTCGATTTCCCTAGGATATTCGGACTGATGTCCAAGCCCGCGTTCATCTTCGACGGCAGGAACATCCTCGACCTGCAGAAGCTGAGGGATATCGGCTTCCGCGCGTCGGGGATCGGCAAGTAGGGAGCCCGCCGCGGCCGTCAGGTGCCCAGGGCCGTCCTGTAGACCCTCGGGACGCGCTTCGTGACGGAGCAGAGCGTCTCCCAGGGTATCGTGTCGGCCCAGCGGCTGAATTCCCCGACCGATATCTCGTCGGCGCCCTGCCTTCCGACGATGACCGCCTCGTCGCCGCTGGCGACGCCGCCGACACCGCTAACGTCCACGATGGTCTGGTCCATCGTCACCCGGCCAAGGACGGCGCAGCGGACCCCCTTGATGAGCACGCTGGCCCTGTTGCTGACAGCCCGCGGGATGCCGTCGCCGTAGCCCGCGCATAGGACGGCGACGGTCGAGTCCCGCGCAAGCTTGCGGGTTCTCCCGTAGCTGACAGTCGTGCCCCCAGGCAGGCGCTTCACGATCCCCACGCGTGTCCTAAAGCTGAATACCGGCTCCGTCCTGACGTCCGAGAGGAACGAGCTCGGGTGGGGCAGGATGCCAAACTGGAGCAGGCCGACCCTCACGGCGTTGAAGGGGCTTTTCCCGGGCATCGTCTCTATCCCGGCGCTGTTGTCGGCGTGGACGTAGAGCCTCTCGGGGGGCGCGTCCTCGAGCCCGCTCGCGGCAAGCGCCTGCAGGAACCTCCGGCGCTGCTCGTCGGTGAAGGCCGTGTCGTCGTCGGGGCTCGCGAAATGGGTGAATATCCCGGCGAGCCTCAGGTGGCCGGATTCCGAGATGCGCCTGACGAGCGCCGGCGCCTGCTCGTGCCAGACGCCCAGCCTCCCCATCCCGGTGTCGACCTTGAGGTGGACCGAAATGGCGCGCCCCGCGGCCCGTCCCGCCTGGTCGAGCCTCGCGACCTCGTCCTCCGTCGAGACGGTCGCGGCCACGTCGTATTCCGCGACGAAGCGGTCCTCGTCGGGCAGGAGGGGACTGAGCAGGAGGATGGGCCAGCCCGGACCGAGTTCCCGGAGCTGCGCGGCCTCCGTCAAGTTGGCGACCGCGAACAGGTCGGCCCCCGCGTGCATGAGGCGGCCGGCGACCTGCTGGAGGCCGTGGCCGTAGGCGTCGGCCTTCACGACGGCGACGTAGCGGATGTGCGGGGGAAGGGATGCGCGGATGTGCCGGAGGTTGCGCTCCAGGGCTGCGAGGTCGATCTCGGCCCAGCATCGCAGGGGGAGGGATGAATGCGTGGGTATCACGGGGCTCTGTGGATCTGGGGCGTCCACTTGGCATACGAAGGCTCCTGGTGCAGGAATGCGTCCGGCGAGGCCGACTCGCGGAACAGGTCGGACCCGGCGACAGCGGGAAGGTCAAACAGGGCGGCCAGGTCGTAGGGGGCCGCCCGCGTGCCCGCGGGGAGGGGATCCCAGTGCCTGAACCCCTCGGGCATGACCAGGTCGCCCGAGAGCTCCGATGCCGGCACGCGGCCGAGCGACCCGCCCGGCAGGAGGCGGTGCCAATGCCCCCGGCGTGCGTCGGCGATCACAGTGGCGCCCGGACGCGCCTCGGCCGCCGCGACGACGGCCAGGCTCGCGTAGCCGAACACGGGACGCGGAGCGAGGGTCGTCCAGATCCGGATGGCCATGGCCGACGTCCGAATCCCAAGGATTGAGCCGGGGCCCTCGCAGAAGGCGAACGCCCCCAACGCGGCGATCTCGACGTCGAGCTCCTCGATGCACTCAAAGACTCCGACCCCGGCCTCCTCCCGTCGTGAGCTCCAGCGGGGCCCGGATCCTGCGCAAAGGAGCCCCACCTGGATCCTTTCGGACGCGGCGTCGATCAGGAGCAGGGGTGACTGTTTCGGGAGAATCTGGCTGAGGCTGGGCATCTTGCAAAACTGACCAAAGGCCTCAGGGGGCGCCCCCGCAAGCCCGGTTAACGCCCGGCCAATCCGGCATTGACCCGACCCTCCGCAAACCTACGCTGGACCCTCACTTTATCCGCGCAGATTACCCAGCCTCCACTCCGTGAACATCCAACTGAGCACTGTTTCCGAATCCCGAAAAAACCTCGTCGTCACCCTCGACAAGACCGAGGTCGACACCGAGCACAGCGCCGTCCTAGCGGAGTATGTGCGCCAGGCGAGGCTCCCGGGCTTCCGGCCCGGAAAGGCCCCTGCGGCATTGGTAATCAAGCGCTTCGCAAAGGAGATCGCCGAGGAGCTGAAGCAGAAAGTGGTGACGAAGGCCTACCAGGGCGCCCTGGAGAAGGAGAAGCTCGAGGTGCTCAACGTCGTCAGCGTCGAGGAGGGCAAGATCGAGGCAGGGCTCTCGGCTGCGATCACGGTCACGGTGGACGTGCGGCCCGAGTTCGCGCTTCCCGACTACGTGGGGCTTCCCACCCAGGTCGGCCCCGCGGACCCGACCGACGCGGAGATTGACGGCGTGGTCCTGGGCCTGCGCTCCGAGCGGGCCGATTTCAAGCCCGCGGAGCGAGCCGCCGCGAAGGGGGACTACGTCAAGCTGTCCTATGAGGGCTCGGTCGACGGGAAGAAGATCGCCGAGGTCGCGGGCGACAAGCAGCTCTATGCCGCCGTGCCGCAGACCTGGGAGGAGGTCGAGGGCGCGAACGAGGGCATCATACCCGGGCTCGGCAGGAACCTCGCAGGACTCTCCAAGGGCGACAAGAGGACGGTTCCGGTCTCTTTCCCCGCGGACTTCAAGCCGGTGCCGGCGCTCGCGGGAAAGGCCGCGGAGTATGCGATCGAGATCCAGGAGGTCCGCGAACGGATACTCCCCGAGCTTGACGCAGAATTCTTCAAGGCGCACCGCGTAGACGACCTCGAGGGCCTCAGGAGCCAGATCCGCACGAGCCTGAAGCTCCAGAAGGAGAAGCAGAACCGTGCGACCCAGCGCAGCCAGGTGACACAGGCGCTTGCGGAAAAGGTGAACTTCGAGCCCCCGAGCAGCCTGGTGGAGGCAGAGACCCAGGGCGTCCTGCGCCAGTTCATCGAGGAGAACATGCGGCGCGGGATCCCGGCCGAGCAGTTCGAGAAGGACAAGAAGGAGCTGTTTGAGGGGGCCCGCAAGGCCGCCTCGAGCCGCGTCAAGGTCCAGCTGATCCTCGCCAAGATAGCGGAGGCCGAGAAGATCTCCGTCACCGACAGGGACATCGACCTCTTCATCCGCAACGAGGCGGCGCGCTCAAACAGGAGCCCCGACAAGGTGGCAAAGGACCTCACGAGGAACCGCGAGGCGCTCCGCAGCGTCCAACAGTCGATAATTTTCGACAAGTCGGTTGATTTCCTGGTCTCTAAGGCTAGTCTGTCAGTGACCCAACCGTGAGCTACTACGTCCCCATCGTCCTTGAGAACACCGGCCGCGGCGAGCGGTCGATGGACATCTATTCGAGGCTGCTGAAGGACAGGATCATCTTCATAGGGACCCCGATCGACGACATGGTCGCCAACCTGGTCATCGCGCAGATGCTCTACCTGCAGATGGAGGACGCAAAGAAGGACATCCACCTCTACATCAACTCCCCGGGCGGCGTCGTAACGGGGGGCATGGCGATTTATGACACGATGAATTTCCTGCAGTGCGACATCCAGACGTTCTGCGTCGGCATGGCCGCCAGCATGAGCACCGTGCTGCTTGCCGCGGGGACCAAGGGCAAGCGCTTCGCGCTTCCCAACAGCCGGGTCATGATCCACCAGCCCTCGGGCGGCGCGGGCGGCCAGGCGGCGGACATCACGATCGCAGCTAGGGAGATCCTGCGCTGGCGCAAGACCTTGAGCGAGGTCATCGCGCGGCACACGGGCAAGCCCCAGGAGCAGGTCGACAGGGATTCGGACCGAGACTATTACATGAGCGCCCCCGAGGCCAAGGACTACGGGATTGTCGACCACGTGGTGGCGTCGACCCGCGAGGCGCAAACCTTGGTCGTCAAGACGGCCGCCTGAGGGGCCGGGCCCCGTCCGTAGTTTCCGCCCTCGACAGCGCGGCCCGCAGATCCAGAATAAGCCGCCATGGCAAAATCGTCGCGAATGACCCTTTGCTCCTTCTGCGGGAAGTCGCAGGCGGAGGTCAAGAAGATCATCGCGGGCCCGGGCGTCTACATCTGCGACTCGTGCGTCAACGTCTGCAAGACGATCATAGACCGGGAGGTCAAGCAGCCGGCGATCGAGGTGAAGCCGGCGTTCCGGATGATCAAGCCCTCCGGCATCAAGAAGGTCCTGGACGACTACGTGATCGGCCAGGACCACGCGAAGAAGGTGCTCTCGGTCGCGGTCTACAACCACTACAAGCGCCTCAATTTCGAGTCGGGGGTTTCGCCCAGGGACCCAGCGGCCGTCTCCCCGGAATTCAGCGACGTCGAGGTCGAGAAGAGCAACATCCTGCTTGTCGGCCCGACGGGCTCGGGCAAGACGCTGCTCGCGAGGTCCCTGGCCCGCATCCTGGACGTGCCGTTCGCGATCTCGGACGCGACGACGCTCACCGAGGCCGGATACGTGGGGGAGGATGTCGAGAACGTGGTGCTCCGCCTCCTCCAGAACGCCAATTACGACGTCAAGCGCGCCGAGTGCGGGATCATCTACATCGATGAGATCGACAAGATCCGGCGCACGACCGAGAACGTCTCCATCACGCGCGACGTCTCNNATCTGCGGCGGCGCCTTCGTGGGCCTGGACCAGATCGTCAAGAAGCGCCTCGGGCACAGGTCGATCGGCTTCCACCAGAGCGAGGAGGACCGCGAGATCGCCCCCGATGAGATGATGCGCCGTATCGCCCCCGAGGACATGGTCCGCTTCGGGATGATCCCCGAGTTCATCGGGCGCCTGCCGGTCGTCACCGTGCTCGACCAGCTCAAGGTCGCCGACCTCGAGAAGATCCTCCTCCGGACCAAGAACGCGATGGTCAAGCAGTACTCGAAGCTTTTCGCAATGGACGGCGTGCGGCTGCGGTTCACCTCAGACGCGGTCAAGGCGATCGCGGCGAAGGCGATCGAGCTGAAGACGGGCGCGAGGGCGCTCCGAGCAATTTTGGAGGGCATCATGCTCGAGGTCATGTACGACCTGCCGCAGCAGGAGGATGTCACGGAAGTCATCGTGGACGCCGCATCCGTGGCGGGCAGGCGCAGGCCGACGGTCAAGCGAGCCGCCAAGGCCACCCCGACTGAGAACGCGGCCTAGACGCCGTGCGGCGCCCCGGCTGGGATCACCAGGTGGTGTAGTCGCCCTTCGGGACCGACCTGGCGAATTCCACGAAGAGCTTCACGCACCGCTCCACGTCCTCGAGGTCGACGATCTCGCTGGGGGTGTGCATGTAGCGCAGGGGGATGCTTATCACCCCCGTGGCCACGCCGCCGCGGGCGACCTGGATCGCGCGGGCGTCGGTGCCGGTGGGGCGCGGGTCGCCCTCAACCTGGTAGGGGATCCTGAGCTTCTTGGCCGCCCTCACTAGGCCCTCGTAGACCTTCGGGCTGATGTTGGGGCCCCTGCATAACATGGGGCCTCCCCCGAGCTTGGTCTCGCCGAACTTGCGGTGGTCGCAGTCGGGATGGTCGGTCGCATGGCCCACGTCGACAATGAGGGCGACCTGGGGGTCGACGGAATATCCCGAGCCCATGGCCCCCCTGACGCCGATCTCCTCCTGGGAGGTCGCGACTGCCACGATCCTTGCGGCGGGCTTCTTGGCTCCCGCGGCGAGGCGGATCAGCGTCTCGCCGACGATGTAGGCCCCCACCTTGTTGTCGAAGGCGCGCGCGGTGCCGATCGTGCCGTGGATCATCCCGAACTCGTGGTCGTAGGTGGCCGCGTCGCCGATGGAGACCCGCTCCAGGGCCTCCGCCTTGGTCCTGGCGCCGATGTCGATCCATATCTCATGGATCTCCGGCACCTTCTTGCGGTCGGCCTCGTCCATGAGGTGCACGGCGCGTTTCCCGGTCACGCCCATCACCGGGCCCTTCTCGGTCTGGATCACCACCCGACGCCCCGAGATCACGGTTCTGTCATGGCCCCCGATAGTGTCGAAGTAGATGAACCCGTCCTTGTTGATGTAGGTGATGATAAGGCCGAGCTCGTCGATGTGGCCCGCGAGCATCAGGGTCGGGCTCCCGGGGGGGTTGAGCGTTGCGATCCGGTTGCCAAGGGCGTCCCCGGTGAACGTGTCGGCCGCGGGCCTCACATGGCGCTCGAACACCGCCTGGGCCTCGGCCTCATAGCCGGAAGGGGAGCGGGCGTGGAGGAGTTCCGTCAGGAAGGCGGGGGGCGTGTAGGGCGGCATCTATGGGAGGGTGGGAAGGCGACAAACCTCGCCCCAAACCACGGGGATCGCAACGGGGAAAAATACCTTTGCGTCTGGTCGGGTACTTGGAAGCTTTACGCCCAGTGACCATCTATCCCGCGATCGACATAAAGGGAGGACGCTGCGTCCGGCTGACCCAGGGCCGTGCGGATGCCGAGACGGTCTACGCCGAGGACCCCGCCGAGGTCGCGTCGGGGTTCAAGGCCGCAGGCGCGAAATGGGTGCACGTGGTTGACCTCGACGGCGCGTTTTCCGGGGAGCCGCGAAACCTCGCCGTCGTGGAGCGGATCGCCCGTCTCGGCCTGAAGGTCCAGCTCGGCGGAGGCATGAGGACCCGCGCGGCCGTCGACAGCGCGCTCAAGATGGGAATCGCCCGCGTGGTGATCGGCACGCGCGCGGCCGAGAGCGAGGCGTTCATCTCCGAGCTCGTGGCGGCCTACGGCGGGCGGATCGCGGTGGGGATCGACGCCAGGGACGGCAAGGTGGCGGTGAAGGGCTGGGTGGACACCACGGGGGACTCGGCGCTCGGGATGGCGCGAAGGATGGATGCCCTTGGAGTATCGACCCTCATCCACACGGACGTCGGCACGGACGGCATGCTCACCGGGCCCAACCTGCCCGCCCAGGAGACCATGCTTGGCGCCGTGAGGACCAACATCATCGCGAGCGGCGGCGTGAGCTCAAGGGACGACGTCCTCGAGCTGATCGAGATCCGCCAGGAGAGCCCGAACCTCGAGGGCGTCATCATCGGGAAGGCCCTCTACGAGCGAAAGGTGGACCTTGCGGACCTCCTGGGCATCAGTGGCGCAGGGTCCGGGTAGGCGCGGGCCTGCGGATCTTGTCGGCGATCTCCTCGAGGGGATAGGTGATGATCTCGGAGAGGGTCGGGTGGTACCATGGGGCCCGGAGCAGGTCGTGTACCGTTGCGCCCATGGCGAGCGGCCCCGAAAAACAATGGATGAGCTCCCCGGCGTCCTTGCCCACGATCTCGGCCCCCAGGATCCTGCCTCGCCTCGGGTCGGCGAGGACCTTCACGAAGCCATAGTTCGCGTTCATGAGCATGGACTTGCCGTGGTCGTTGAAGGGGTAGCTCGCCGCCACGTAGCGCCTGCCGTGCTCCACGAGATCCCTTTCCTGCCAACCGATGGTGCCGATCTGCGGATCGGTAAACACGACGCTAAGCAGCATCCTCTCGTCCAGCGGCTTCAGTCCCTTTAGCCCAGCGGCGTGGCGGGCGGCAAGCTCGGCCTGCTGGATGGCCACATGAACGATCTCGTGGGGGCCGCAGCAGTCCCCGGCCGCGTAGATGTGGCGCGCGCTTGTCTGTTGCCATCGGTTTGTGAGGATCCTGCCATTGGGCGCCGTCCTCACGCCCGCCGCCGCAAGATTTAGGCCCGAGGTCTCCGGCTCTCTGCCGAGGGCGTTGAAGAGGTGTTGCGCCCTCCTCACGAGGGTTTTTCGCCCCGCCCTGAACCTGACGGTGGTGCCCGCTGGACCAGATCGAATGCCGATGATTCGCGTGCCGGTGTGAACCTCCATGCCCTCGTCCAGGAACGCCTGCCTCACGACCCTAGAGGACTCGGGCGAGTGCTCCCGGAGGAGGTTCTTGCTGCGCTGGATCAGGCACACTCGGGTGCCAATCCTGGCCAGGAACTGGGCCAACTCGCATGCGACGATTCCCCCTCCCAGCACAATCACGCTCCGGGGAACACAATCAATCTCGAGCACGTCGTCGCTCGTCCAGAAACGGGCGGCCGCCAGCCCGGGAAGCGGGGGCACGCTCACCCTCGAGCCGGTGCCTATAAGGAAGCGGGAGGCCCGCACCCTGCTTCCGTCGTCCAGCGCCACGGTGTGGGGGTCCACGAACCGCGCCGATCCCCGGATCAGGTCGAAGGCTCCCGACTTGAGGTGCCTCGCTCGATCCGCCGCGAACTCCGCGATGATCCTCCGTTTCCGGGCATGCACGGCGGCCATGTCGGCGGTCGCCCCGGCGACCCTGAGTCCGAAACTCGGGGCGCTGCGGGCGAGGTGGAGAACCTCGGCAGCGTAGATCAGCGTCTTCGAGGGCATGCAGCCCCTCAGGATGCAGAGGCCGCCAAGCTCCCTCGCGCCGTCGATCACGGCGACGCGCTGGCCGAGCCCCGCTGCGACCCGGGCTGCGTTGAAGCCGGCGGATCCGCCCCCGATGGCCACAAGGTCGTAACTGCGCGCCATTCAGCGGCCTTTCTGAAGCAGCATTACGTGGAGGGTCTTCAGCACTATCGACGCATCGAGCATGAACGAGAAATTGCGGATGTAGTAGAGGTCGTACTCGAGTTTCCTGAGCGTGTCCTGGACCCCGGTTCCGTAGCGGTAGTTCACCTGGGCCCAGCCCGTTATCCCGGGCTTAACGAGGTGGCGGAAATGATAGCTCGGGATCTCCCGCTCGTACTGGCTGACCAGGCGGTCCCATTCCGCTCGCGGGCCGATCAGGCTCATCTGTCCGCGCAGCACGTTCCAAAGCTGCGGGAATTCGTCAAGACGCGCGGACCTGAGCAGCCGCCCGATCCGCGTGATGCGCACGTCGTCCTTCCTCGTATAGGGGTCTCCCGACGCGGCAGCCTCGCCCATCGTGCGGAGCTTGATCAGCATGAACGGGACCCGGTGCCGCCCGATCCGAGTCTGGCGGAAAAAGACGCTGCCGCCGTCGTCCAGCTTGATGGCAACCGCCGCCAGGGCGATGAACGGGGCCGAGAGCACCAACCCCAGCACCGAAAGGACGATGTCCGACATCCTCTTCAGGCGCTCGAAGACGGGCTCCCTCGCGATCTGGAAACCCTCCTGGAAGAGCCACACCGGATTTATCCGATAGAGGGGGATCTTCCTCCAGTACACCTGATGGAAGAACTCGAGGGTGTAGGTCGGGGTGCCGTCGAAGTAGAGCTGGACCAGCTTCAACGGGAGGTCCGCCGGCAGCTCCCGTCCGGATTCCTTGATAACGATCGCCTCCACAAGAATCCTCGACGATGCGATCGAGTCGAGGACCCGCTCGAACGAGTCGAACCCGACCGAGGTGTCCGCATGGGTTCGGGGCGCCCGGGTCCCCATCCTCTCACACTCGGCGTCGAAAACGTCGAAATCCGCCTTCTCACCCACAAAGACTATGCTCCGCTCGTTGCGCGCGACGGCCGTCCTCCCGTAGATCACCCGCCGATATGCGAGGGTGAGGGGGCCCAGAAACCCGAAACTGAGGAGGATGACCGCACGGCTGGCCTGGAGCTCGAACCCCGCGGGAATGAAGACGAATGTCAGCAGGAGTGTAGCGATGCATGCGGAGAACGAGGCGATGAGGTGGCTGCTGGAGTAGTCCACGCTTAGCATGTCGGCCCGCGCCCCATAGCCGTCGATCAGCTGGACCGAGACGAAGAAGACGATCGCGGGACCGGTCAGCGCCCAGACGAAGGGCTCGGCACCCACGCCGCGCATGTAGCTGACCAGGTTGAACACGAGCACAACGGACACCAGGTCGGATGCGAGGAGGAGCAGCGGTATCCTGCGGTTCGGATTGGTGGCCAGCATCAGGTTTCTCGTCTCAGTTTGGTGATCTCGTCCGCGATGAAGCCCTCGTATCGTGAAAGAAGCAGGCAATAGCGCAATCCCTGCTTCCCATCAAGGAAGCCCCCGCGCAGGAAATATTGGTACACGAAACGGAGTGCGGGGCGCCAGGGAAGGATGAAGCTCACTCTCTTCAGGGCCCTGCGCCTCACCAGCGGGTTCGTGGAGAACAGGAGGCCCCACCTCACGGCGTTTCCCTCCTCGAGCAGGCCCATGGCCTCGGACCTCGCGTAGGCGCGGTGCTTCTCCAGCCATGCATCACGTCCGTAGATGAACGTGTCGTGGATGTATCCCTCTCGCAGGTTCTCAAGGCGCATGCCCAATGCCTCGCGCTGTCCGTGCCCGACCTGGATGAACTCGAACCCGGGCGCCCTGACGAAGCGGGCCTGGAAGGCCGGATAGTCGGTGCAATGGGGAATCCAGCGACCCTCAAAGACCATTCTCGGTGCCACTCGGAAGCCGTCGAGGTCGTTCCTCGAAAGGGATCGGCGGCACTCCGCATCAAGCTCCGGAGTCATGCGCTCGTCGGCGTCCAAATGGAATACCCAGGGGTGGCGGAACCCGATGACTCGCTGTGCGTAGTTGCGCTGGCCGGCAAAGTCATCGAAGGGCCTGAAGAACACCCTGGCGCCCGCCGCCTTCGCGAGCTCCACGGTGCGATCGGTCGAGCCGGAATCGAGCACGACAATGTCGCTGCAGCCTGCAAGTGAGGAGAGGCAACCCGGCAGGGCCCGCTCCTCGTTAAGGGTGAGGATGACGACCGAATACATGGGTCAGCTTCCTCGCGGGAGCATCTCGGCGTGCCCCGAAAGGCGAAGGTACTGAACCGAGCTGAAGAAGCAGAGCCACCATGCGAGCACGACCGCGACATTGCCGAAGGGAAACTCGACCCAGGCATAGGCGGCGACCAGGATGCATCCGGCAGCCAGGAAATAGGGGAGCTTTGAGACGTGCCTCCGGAACAGGACCCGCGCCGGCAGGGCGACGGAGGCGCCTATCAGGAGCGTGCCGACGCAGCCGATCTCGGCAATCGACTGGAGCCAGTCCGAGTGGGCGTCATGATAGACGACGGGAATCCGGTCGATCCCGGGCTTCTGGGAGTTGTAGAGCGGGAACACCGATGGAAAGCTTCCCATCCCCCAGCCGAATGCCGGACGTTCCCGCGCCATGCGCAGGGTGTCGCGGTAGAGGATCGCCCGGGTCCCGAGGCCTCCCTGGGAGACGATGGCGGCGATCTGCGCCTTTGCCATTGAGGCGCGGCTCCTGACGACGTCGCCCGCGACGATCCACGCCCCGAATATTGCCAGAATGGTCATGAGCAGTATTCCCACTAATGCGAGCGCCGGGTCGGCGCCAGAGGCGCCTAGCGAGTCGGCGATCTTTGGCGCGCCCTTCCAAAGGGCGACAACCAGCAGGATTCCGAGCATGAGCGTGCACGCCCTTGACCCGCTGAGGGGCACCGAGACCGCAAGAAGGGAAGCGGCCACAAGCCCGGCAAATGACGGTCCGCGGAAGAAACCCTCACCCCGGGAGCCGAACGCATACCTGAGCGTGAGACCTGCGCATGCGCCTATCATCAGGATCATGAATGCGCCCCAATGGTTGTCATAGACGAACGACGCGAAGAAATAGTCCTGGGGTGACCTGATGGCCCCGAAGTAGATCCCTCCGGAACCGACGAGCTTCTGGATCGTGCCAAATACCGCGAGGACGAGGGCGTTGCCCACGGCAACCGCGAGAACCATCCGTATCACGCCCCTGTCCCTGACCGCGAGCGCGAGATTGAAGGCCGAGAAATAGATTCCGCTGAAGAGCCAGAGGGCGCTCAGCGTGACCCCTGGAAGGGCCGCGCTGGGGACCCACCAGGGGACGTTCAGCGGCATCAGGAACGCCCCCCCCTCCGAGGCCATTCGCCGGTAGCCGGGGGTCAGGCACGAAAGGAGCACCAGGGCGCAGAGAACGAGAACGGGCAGGGCCCATGCCAGACTCCCGGGGATGATCCGCCCGCGGTGTCCCCTGGCGGCAACGATCACAAGCGTGAGCCCTGTTCCAAGCGATCCCCAGATCGAGATCGGCGTCCTCACCCAGTCGGCGTTGCCGCCGAACGCCCACGAGACTCCGATGAGAAAGACCGTGATCTGGGCGGCTACGGCCAGTTCCAGCCCGGTCGGCGCATTCCCGCGGGTATCGCCTCTCACGGCTTTTGGGCGCCAGAGCCCGCACCGATCGCGGTGTAAAACTCCGACAGGATACTGGCCGCCTTCCCCCAGGAATAGTCCCTGAGCACCCATTCGCGTCCGATCTCGCCCCTCTTCCGCAACGCGTCCACGCCCTCCGAGGTCGCCCGCCGGATAGCCGGCCCGTAGTCCTTCCATGGAAGGCACCACCCCGCTCCCGTCTCGTTCAATCCGGACCAGGGCGTCGTGTCCGTGACGAGGGCGGGAACCCCGCACGCCAGGGCCTCGGCGATCGACATCCCGAAGTTCTCGCCGTGGGACGGCAGGAGGAACAGCGACGCAATGGCGTAGGGAGGCGGGTGCCCGATCCCGTCGTAGGCGCGGACACGCCCGGATTTGCCCGCCCTGAGCACATAGTTCTCGATCATCGCCGGTGTGTAGTCCTCCGGGATTCCCACGACCAGAAGGAGCCAATCCTCGGGCCCCTGTTCGAGCCAGGCGTCGACAAGCTCGAGCAGCCGTTTCTTCTGATGGAATCTTGAGTAGAATAGGGCGACAGGCCGCTCGCTGGACACCGGCACCAGCTGGCGCCAGTGCACCTCCGCGGCGGCAAGTTCTTCGTCGGTGGGGGCCGCTACGCCGTTGGGCGCGACGCAGACGGGCTGCTTGAATCCCAGCGACGAGATGCTTCTCGCCTCCTCCTCGCTGGTGGCATGCCATCCTGAAACTGCCTCAAACGCTCCGGGATGAATGAGGTTCCTCGCGAGGCTTTTTCGCCGGTTGTGGTGCTTCCAGGCCCACGGATCCATCATTCCTCGCGGGGAAACCACGAGCGGAACCGAGGCCCTCCGGGCGGCGCGGTGCGCGTAGTCGAGCGTTCGGAGCCAGATGGAGTGGTGATGGATCAGGTCGAATCCGCCTGCGCGGAGGTGCCTTCGCATGCCGGCGGAGCCGCAGATCGACCTCGGCCAATCCCGCCCGAATGCCCTCACCTCAAGGTTTCCCTCGACCCGGCGCCATGGGTCCGAGGTGTCCGTGGTCAGCAGTTCCACTTCGTTCCCGCACGCCGCAAGGGCTGTGGCCAGCCCAAGGACCGACCTGCTCGGTCCCCCGTGGCGGGCCTCAAGACTGGGCACTATGTGGCAAAGCTTCACGATGTGGGCATGATCCTCTCCCTAATGACGCGACAGGGGTTGCCCGCGCAGAGGGTCCGGGGCGGAAGGTCTTTTACGACGACCGATCGCGCCCCGACGACGCAAAGTTCGCCGATCGAGACCCCGGGTCCCACGAAGACGTCGGCCGCGACCCAGGCATTCTCCCCGATGGTGATCGGCTTGGCGACCAGAGGCATCTCCCACCGGGAATAGTCATGCGTCCCTGCGCATAGGTGGCAGTTCTGGCTGATGTTGGCGCCCCGGGCCAATGAGATGGGCGCCAGATTGTAGACCACGACGTTGGGACCGATCATCGCCCGGGGGGCCAGCGAGAGCTTGGAGGGGAACACGATCGATGCAGTCGGGAATATGACGACCTTGCCCGGGTTGGCGATGTCCGAGCCGAAGAGCCTGAGAAGACGGGCCCGGAAACGGTGGCAGGGCCGCGGGCTCAGGCGGAACAGGGTTGCCTGGACAACGCACCAAAGCATTCGCTCCGTGTTCTCGCGTCGCGTGAACGGCGTGGAGCATCCCCGGCCCAGATATGGGTCTTCGCTGGCCATGGTCGGACTATTGGGGGTTTTTTGTCCCAGCGCCCGTCAATTCGGACAGGTCGCTGAGGATGAACCGGCATATCTCGGCAAAGTCGAACCGGCGGACGTGCATCTTGCCCTTTGCGGCCATGGACCGCCTGAGCTCATCGTCCGCCACCAACCTTTGGAGGCAGTCCGCGAGGCGCGACGGCGCACCGGGCCCACGGTGGTCGAAAACCACGCCCGTCTGCCCATCGACCACCAGATCCGCGAAGCAGTCCAGGGAGGAGACAACGGCGGCACATCCCGAAGCCATGGCCTCCGCGACCGCCACCCCGAAGGTCTCACCCCTGTCCGACAGACTCGGATAGCAGAATATGTCCAGCGCGCCGTAGGCCTTTGCGAGTCGAGGCGGGTCGAATTCTGGGTCCAGCCAGACCAGCCTGTCACCTAGCGAGGGCCTGAATTCCTCGTCAAGCGACCGGACCCATTCGCGGCCCCCTCCGCCGTCCCCGACGGAAGACGGTCCCATGAGGACGATCCTCCACTCGGGCAGCCCGGCTCGGTCCGCAAGCTCTCGCGCAGCGCGAAGCAGGAGCTCGATCCCTTTCTCCGGATGCAGTCGGCCCACGAAGCCGATGGTGACCGGCCTTTCGCTCCGGGGCGGGGAGCCGCTTAGGAGCGTCCAGTCGATGGGATACCCGACGACTCTTGTCCGAGCGGAGGCCGACGGCGCCGCCTCGCCGATACGAGATGCCACGGCGCGTGTAGGGGCGTAGAGCCGTGCTACCCGGCCGTAGAGCGGTATCTGTCCCTTTGGCAGCCGGCCGACCAGCACGGCGACGCGTCCCGTCGAAGGCCTTAGCCAAGGGAGCCATGCGGGAAGGCTGACCGTGTTGCATATGACTACGTCCCCGTCGGGCAGGGCCCAGCCAGCTCGGATTCCCCAGATGAAATCGAGGATGAGATTCACGGGCAGGAGTCGGGTGTGCTCGAAGCCCGGAAGGCGGATATGGGCGACTCCGTCCTTTGTCTCCTTTTCGGCCTGGGTGGGCCAGGAGCGGGATACCATCGTCACCGAATGCCCGGCGGCCGCGAACATGGGGGCGAGGCCGCTCCAAATCTTCTCGGTTGCCCCGCCGCGCACGGCGGGTACGGGAAGGAAAAAACCTGTCACTATGGCTATACGCAAATGGGTAGGCTGTGATGCTGAAGTTATCTTCCCAGGCTCGCAAGCGCCGCAATCAGGCCGTCCGACGTCTGGGTATAGGTGTAGGCGGAAATGCGTTTTCGGACAGCCGACAACATCTCGGACTTGCGAAGGGGTGACTCGATGGTCCCAAGGGCATCGCCAAGGGCCTTCTGCAGGCCGGACGGGTCGGTGGAGGCAAAAACCCAGCCCGTCTCGCCCTCGGTCACCAGATCTTGCTGGCACCCTACGCGATCGCTCACGACACAGGGTACGCCCATGTGCATGGCTTCGTTTACCGCAAGTCCCCACGTCTCGTAGAGTCCCCTCGAGGGCAGCACGAAGACGTCCGCCATGAGATAGCGCGAAGGCATCTCGGATTGGTTGGCGAACGGCAGGAACCTGACCAGGGGTTCGGCCCCGGAACGGCACGCCGCCTGGAGTCCCTCCTTCTCGGGACCCTCCCCGACAAAGACCAGCGCGGTGTCCGGTCGTCCCAACGCCAGGAAAGCATCAAGGAGCTCCCGGGGCTGCTTTTCCGGGATGAGCTTTCCCGCAAAGAGGAAAACCCGGGTTCCCGGGGGCAGGGCCAGCCTCGCTCGCAGAGCCGCGGCTTCCTCTTTGTATGCCGGGTTGGCGCTGTCAAAAAGCGCGCCGTCGACCGAATGGGGTGCGAAGAAAAGGCGACCGTCAGGTACGCCCAGGGCCGAGAAGTAGCCTCTGTTGGCCGCACCCACGAAGGTCACGGCTGCAAACTGCCGGTAGATGATCCGCATTAGCAGCGTGCGCACCGCGCCTGGCCTCGGCCTCCCGATAAAGTGCGAGTCACCCCGGAAAATCAGGGGCACGCCGGCGGACCGGGCCCATAGCATCACCCGCACGTGGCTGTACCATTTGTAGCCGAACATGAGGACCGCTGCCGGGTTCCATTGCGCCAGGGCGGCGCTCAGGCCGGGATTTCGAAGTCCGAAAAAGTGGTGCGTGCCAGGATCCCGGGCGACGTTGGGGACAAACTCATGCGAGTAGCCTGAAAGTAGATCCACATCCCACTTCACGGCCGCCTTGAAGCCCCGGTCAACCTGGGCGCGCACGCCAAAATCCCAGAGGTAAAACACTTTCAGCTCGACCTGGCCCAGGCCCGCGAGGCTGCGAAACCAGGGACTGTAGTACTGGGTCGGGTGGGAGAGGACCACGGCGAGACGCGACCCTCCCTTTGATGGGCTGCTCATGTGCTTGAGGCCTTTGCCTCGAGGGCCTCGTCAAAGGACTTGGCGAGCTCCTTCGTCATGCTCTTTGCGGAATAGGGGAAGAATGCCGAAAGGTCGGCCTCGACGAGCTGGCCCATCTTTCCCTCACCAAACCATTCTTCCGCGACAGAGACGGCGACGCGCTCCACATCTTTGTCACCGGAGAACGAGTAACGCTGGCCGCACTTCATCGCATTGGCCAACGCCAATACGGGACTGTCGCGGTGAAAGACGACGAGAAGCGGCCTTCGGGCGAGAACATACGAGAAGATCTTGGATGCGCTGTAGGTGGGATCGTTGGAGCCAATCGCAATCAATGCATCTGCCCGGGTCAGGTAGTAGAGGGCGTCAAAATACGGAACCCGGTAGCAGCATTCAGAGACGTAGGCACCGACGTCCTCTGCCGCGGCGGTTGGAATGACCCACTCGCGGCCGAAGGGGCGGGGCGCATAGTCCGTTCCTATGAAATGGAAGCGAATTCGCTTTGCCTCATCGGGCCTTAGGAGGAGGAAATGCTTGAACGCGCGGAAGAGGATCTTCAAGGCGGTGGTCATATCCGGACCGCACCGGCCCGTGTAGACGTGATGGATGTACCCGTCGTCGAAATCGACGACCGGATCGGTCGGCCGGTGCGTCCGGGCGACCGCCAAGTCGGCCTCCGAGGCCCCGAAGGGCAGGAACTTGACCGTCTTCGGGTCGAACCAGGGGTAGTGCTTCTTCAGCGTCTCTCCGTAGGCGCTGGAGACGGCGATCACCTCCGAAGCACCCCTCAGGGCCTTCGGCTCCGCCCGCCTCGCGCTCCATTGGGAAATTCCGAACTTGAGCTTGCCCCCCGGGGGCCGGGTTCCCGTGTTCTTGTAGTATTCGTTTATCCATGGGTCCTGGTAGTCGAGCACGTAGGGAACGCCGAACTTCCTCTTCCAACGCGGGCCCAGGGAGAATGCGCCGAATTGGGTCGTGCTGAAGAAGACCAGGTCAAACCGCTCGCATCCCAAGAGCTTCTCGCCGGCCTTGTTCAGCGCGCGGTTGCAGCGCCACCAGAGGCTGCCGACTCCCACGAGCCGGGTGAGCCGCGCCGGTATCCCCTTAACCCGCACGATACGGATGTCGGCGGGATACGTCCCCTCCAGAAGCGGTTCAAGCACGCCGCCCTCGACAGACTCGGGGGACACGGCGAGGACGACAGGCTCCCATCCATTGTCCCTGAGGTAGGGCAGCGCCATCCGGACGCGCTGCATGTCAGGCGCATTTATGGGCGCAAAGTGCGGCGAAACGATCAGCACCTTCCTGCGCGCTGCCTGGAGGTCTTGGGCCGTCATCGCTCGAAGAGGAACTCCTCCGGCACTTGGAACTCGGCGACGAAATCAGGGGGGAGCGCCGGCCTCGGGTCGGGTGGCAGCGGGAGGACCTGCGACGCGTGCGAGCCGAGCGCCCGCCTCTTGACCTCCATCATTCCCGGATACCGAACACGCCACACGGTGCGGCTCGAGATCATGGGCCGCAGGAGCCGGAGAGGATTGCGCCACGCCCAGACTGGAAACTCCAGGACGCGCGGGAGGCCTCCGGATCGCCGCATTGCCGCCTGAAAAAGGATGAATGTCGCCTCGTGCTCCGAGCTGCCGTCGCGCCGGCATGGCAAGAGAACGGTGTCGGGCCTTGCCCGCCGGAGGAGCCCCTCGAGCCGGTCAGCGATCGCTTTGCCGCCACCCTCATCGAGGCCGCCGAGGGTCCCGTCCTCCGCCCCAAGAAAGGTGACGTTCCTCAGGTCGATGCCGAGGGCATCGGCTGCGGAGCAAGCTTCCTCTCTGCGGATCACGGCTATCTTGGAGGGCGAGAGGGTGGTATGGCCCGGATGGGAGCCGCCGCCGTCCGTCACGAACAATACGGACACGCGCACTCCAGACCGGCTTAGCAGAGCCGCGGTGCCGCCGCAGCCCAGGGATTCGTCGTCCGGATGGGGCGAGATTATGAGGGCAGATTTCAAGGTTCCCGGGGTAAAATCCCGGCTGCGCATCCGAAGGGCAATGCGAATGGATCGGCTGGCCGTTCGGCGCAGCAGCGAACGCCCGCCCGGGGAGTCCGACCATCCGAGCGTCAATAGGCCCGCCAACCTGGAGAGTGGGCTGCTGTTCGAGTGCAAGATTCCCAAGGGGTTTAGGCGTCCGTGGGGGTGGGGCGCCTGATCACGGTCCTTCGCACGAACGGCATGCTCGCGACGGCGATGATGATGAACGACTGATAGATGGAGGTCACCAGGACGCTGGCGACCATCTCGAAGGAATTCATGAGGCCCATGAGGAGGCTCAGTGACAGGAATCCCTCGGTGGAGACCACGAGCTTCCGGGCCGTGAGGTTCTCAACCCAAGAAAAGAATATCCCGAAGACCAAACCGAGAAAAATCGAACCCGCCACCGCCCCAAAATTCCCGTAGGCCTCGGGCAGGAGTCCCCACGCGATGTAGGTGTCGAATGTCGCGCTGAGGTTCTGTCGTCCAAAATGCACGTTCAGCATCACCTGGCCCTCGTGGGAACGCGGCTTGTTCGGCGCGAGGATCCTTGGCACGAGGAGGGGCGGGATCAGCGCGTAAGTCGCCCCGTGGAGGGGCGGCACATGTCCGGCTTCCACGGCATCGATGACGTAGAGGAGATTCTGGAGGTTGTCTATGCGATCGAGCAGGGTCTGGTTCTTGTTCGCCGTCGAATTGTCTCCGCGCCCATGGTCCTCGCGTGAATTGGCGTCCTGGGCGGTCCGATTCTCGAGGATGGCGTCGTAACTGACCTCGGTCCACTCCGAGAACAGGGAAGGCATGTTTCGGAGCGAGGTCGTTGAGATCTGCTCATCCTGGTCGGGCCGCCAATGGCGCTCTCGCATGGTGGTCTTCCCCGTATTCAGGAACGACAATACAAGAACGGACCCCAGCAGGTAGCGCCAGGGGACACGCCCGCGGCCCCAGAATATCCCAATCGCCACCGTGATCAGGTTGGCGGCGGCCGAATAGAGAAGCAGCTCGGACGCTGACATCAGGCCGTTCACGATCAGGAGCAGCCAGAAAAGGAACTTGCCCACGGCGGAGGCCTCCCCTCCGCCGATCATCATAGAGATCAGGAAAAACCCGCTGGCGCTCACGACCGAGATTAGGGCGACAAGAATTGAGCTGAAGCCGCTTGGCAACAAAGAGACTATCGGGTCGGCGAGGCCGAGGCTCTGCAACATCAGGAATGCGGTAGTGGCAGCGACCATCCCGAACCCCAGACGGCTCCACCCCTTGACTCCACTCCTGTTGAACTCCTGCACGGCGTAGCAAATGGGCGGGGACGGGTGAAATACCTGCATTCCGGCCCTCCAGGATAAGATCATGGCCAGGTTGAATATCAGCACCTCCTCGCCGGCATTCAGGACAAACGACGGCGGATACATCTGGATGTTCTCATGGCCGACGATTACTGGGACGCCGTAGATGATGAGGCTCTGGATCACCATCATCGGAAGAAGCGGGAGACCGATCGCCCCGGTGCACCAGATGCCGAGCGCGATGCAGCTCCCTGCCGCCATCATTGCGAAAGCTGCGGCGCCGGGCTTGCCGAAGATGAACAGGTACCCCGACTCGGCGACGAGGAGCCCGGTCAGCGGGAAGAGCGTCTTCTTCACGGCGAGCCTAACCTTCACGCTCAGCTCGCCGATCTCGGTCAGGCGGGTAAGCTGGCTTGATTGGGACCCTGGACTCACGGGAAACGGGGCAGGTTCACGACGCGATTCCGCACGGGGCTCATTTCCTGACAGCCTCCGGGGCGGAGAGCACCGATTCCAGCTGTGCCTTCAGCCTAGGGTAGGAGAAGGATCGTGCACGCTCGAGAAGAGCGTCCAGGCTCCAATCGCGCTTCAATGCGGAAATTGCACCGGCGGCGATCCCCGGGACATCCCCGTAGCCGACGAGTACCCCCGTGGCCTCCGTGATCACTTCGGGAACGCCGCCCGACCGGGCTCCTAGGCAGGGGCGCCCGTGCGCCATGGCCTCCAGGTAAACCAGGCCGAATCCCTCCTTCTGGCTTGGCAGCGCAAAGAGCCTGCACCTCTCGAACTCCACGCCAAGCCCCGCGTCATCGATGAATCCCGCGAAATCCACTGCGCCCTCGAGTCCGAGGCTCCTGGCCTGGGCCACCAGTGCAGGCAGCCCGTCGCCCCTGCCGATCACACGCAATCGCGCGCCCGGGACGGCGGCCCGGATCGCCGGCATGGCGGCAACCAGATGCTCGATCCCCTTGTAATTGTCGGCCGTGGTAAGGCGCGAGATCGACAAGATGAGATGAGTCGCGTCATCCGGCTTCCCTGGCCTGGGCGGCTCAAGCGTGGGATCCAGGGCGTTGGGCACCACGACCGTGCGGTCCTCCCCGAGATCGCAGTGGGAGAGCATTTGGCGCCTGGTGTAGTCGCTCACGCACAGGATGCGGCGGGCGCCCCTCAGCGCCCTTTGCTCAAGCGGGGAGAACGGGCGCCACACCTCGATCCCGTGTGCAACCAGGAAGTAAGGCAATCCCGGCCTCAGCCTCGAGATGATCCAGGCGATCGGGAGCTGGCCGATGTGCCCGCAAACGATCCTGTCGCACGCCAACCCCATCCGCAGCGCTGCCCAGCAGAAGTTCGCCTTGCCCCGGGCGCATCCTTTCCACTCCACCAGCCGCCTGTCTGAATACGCGGCGAGGTCCCCGGCGTTCACGTTACCGTCGTTCAGGGATATAACCCTGACCGAGTCACCGTCGCCCGAGGATTCGCAGAGGGCCTTCAGGTAGAGGCGGAGTATGCGCATTATCCCGCCTTCGCCGGTAAAGAGCTCGGGTGCTAGGAGAAGGGTCGTCACTTTGCAGCGAGGGGAGCGGGGGCACGGGTGCGGTTCACGAAGCTTACCAACACGGCAAGGCTCCAGACGCGGGACCATTCACGGTTGTCGCTGCCCGAGTCGAATTGCCGCCAGAGGGCCTGGACCGGCGCCTCACTGAAAAAGCCGCTCTTCCTGAGGCTCGCGGGTGACAGCGTGTCCTGGATGAACGGGCGCAGGTCCTTCCGCATCCAGATCGGAAATGGAAGGGTGAATCCCCGCTTGCGGCGCTTCACAAGGCCCGGGGGGAGGATGTCCGACGTCGCCTCAACAAGGGCCGCCTTCGGCCGGCGGCTTTCCTTGAAGGCGGAGGGCTGGCGCCAAAGCCACTCCAGCAGGGGCCGGTCGACAAACGGGACCCTCAGCTCAAGGGAATGCCTCATGCTCATCACGTCGCTGTCCCGCAGGAGCACGTCGGCCATGTACGTCCGCAGCTCCCAGGCGCTCACGAGGGAAAAGATGTCGCCGCTGTCGACGTCGGCGCGCAGCGCCGCAAGCTGCGGGTGGAATGGTCCGGACCCGCGCAGGCTCCTCGCGAGGTCGGGTGCCAGAATCGCGAGCCGGCTCCTCTCTGAAAACACCCGTCGCTGGAGGGCCCCCAGCTCGTGGGGATCCCTTGCATAGGCCAGAAAATCGGAAAGCTTGCGGGCTCGCGCCCCGCCTTGGTTCAAGAGCGCCGTTGTCGGCGAGCGCAGGAATGCGGGCAGGCGCCTCCACCTCGGCAGATTGGCGGCCATGGCCGCGGTGTTGCGAAACGAGGGATAGCCCCCGAAAAGCTCGTCGCCGCCGAGCCCGGAGAGGGCCACCTTAACCCCGCCCTCCTGGGCGGTCTGGCTCACATAGTACGTGTTCACGCCGTCGCCTGTCGGCTGGTCGCAGCTGGCCAGGAACTTGTCGAGGTCCCGTGCGACCTCGTCCCCGGTGAGGATACGCGTGTGATGGACCGCCCCGAAATGGCGGGCCGTCGCCTCGGCCTCGTCCGCCTCGGAGAAGCCGTCCTCCTCGAAACCGATCGTGAACGTCTTCAGGGCGACGCCCGTTGCATGCGACATCAGCCCGGCCACGACCGCGGAGTCGAGGCCCCCCGACAGAAACGCCCCGACAGGGACGTCGGCCAGGACGTGGGCCTGGACCGTGTCATTGAGGCGCTCACGCAATTCGTGGATGAAATCCTGCCGGGTGGTGCACGGTCCTGGTTCGGAGGGAATCGACCGGAAGCTCCAAGAGGTCTCGATCTTCAGCTGTCCCCTGCAGAATCGCGCGTATTTTCCGGGCTCCAGGCTCGAGATACCCTTGAAGATGGTGGCCGGGGCGGGAACGGCGAACCATGAAAGATAGTCTGCAACCGAGGACGGGTCGATGGCCCCGTCGGACATTCCTGCGCTCAGGAGGGCGCCTATCTCCGAGGCGAACACAAGGCGGCCCCCCTCGTGGATGAAATAGAGGGGCTTAATCCCGAATGGATCACGCGCGACAAGGAGGGACGCCTCCGCCGCGTCCCAGAGGGCGAAGGCGAACATTCCCCGAAGGCGGTTCAGGGCCTTTTCTCCCCACTGGGCGAGCGCGGCCAGGAGGACCTCCGTGTCGCAGCGGGTGCGGAAAACCCACCCCTCCGCCTCGAGTTCAGCCTTGAGGGCGTTGAAATTGTAGATGGCCCCGTTGAAGACGAGCGTGTGCCTCCCGTCAGGGGTGGTCATGGGCTGGTGCCCGTTGGTCGGATCAAAGATTGCGAGGCGTCGCATGCCCAGGGTGGCGGGACCCCGCGAGGCCATTCCCGCGTCATCGGGACCCCGGTGAACCATTGCGTCGCACATCCTGACGACGGAGCCCTCGCGGGCATCCGCGGGAGCGCCAGGATCCACGATTCCTGCTATGCCACACATGGATTTGTGAAAGGCATTGCCCCGTCGCAACCAGGTGCGCCGTCGCAGGGGTGGCAGATTGGGTCTAACATGGGGCTTTTGGGAGCTCTCTGGATGGGTATCCCATATCAACGCCGCGGCGCGCATTCCGCAACCCTTCACAATGGCGTATATTCACGTACATATGGACTTTGCGACTTCCGCGGCCTTGTCGCGGGAGATCAGTTTCTCGATGATCATAAGCCCGAAATCGAGGGCTGTTCCGGCGCCCCGCGAGGTGATAATGCGGCCGTCGACTACTACCTTCTCGTCGAGGAGGGCGCCTGGGAGGTCCGCGGCCACCGAAGCATGCGCCGTGAAACGCCTTCCCTTGAGGATACCGGCGGCGTCCAAGGCCAGCGGCGCCGCGCAGATGGCGGCAATCCATCCATCCGAGGCGAGCTGGCGCCTGAGCAGACCCGCGACACGCTCATCATCGCTCAGCAGCTTCACGCCCGGCCCCCCGGGCAGGACGATGCAATCAAAGCTCCCGGATTCAAACGCCGACAGGGCGCCGTCCGTGTGGAGCGTCATGCCGTTGCGCCCCGTCACATGCATCCCCTCGGCGAGAGAGGCCAGGGTGACGAGCGCCCCCGCGCGCCTGAGGAGATCCACCGGCGTGACCGCCTCTATCTCCTCAAACCCGGCTGGGAAGATAACGAGCACAGTTGGAATGGGCATGGCATGAATTGAACACCCGCAGGGACCCCACCTCACGGAAAATATCGCAAAAACACCTCGTTATTTGCCCGGTGACTCGCAAACCTTGGGTCCATGGCAGGTGTCGGAAAACTTCTCAAGACAGCCCAGAAGATGCAGCGATCCATCGAGTCGCTGCAGGCGCAGCTGGAGGCCAGGGAGATCGACGTGACCGCGGGCGGCGGCGCCGTCAAGGTGAAGGTCAATGCGGGGGGCAAGTTCATGGCCCTCTCCCTCGACCCGGAATTCCTTAAGGAGGATCCCAAGTTGGTGGCAGACACCATCCTCGCCGCCATCCAGGATGCCGGAAAGCAGGCCAAGGACGTCAATGAAAGCGAGATGCAGAAGGTGACTTCGGCTTTTCAGATGCCGGGAATCTTCTGAAGGATGTGAGCACCGCTTTCGAGAACCTTCAGCAGGCGCTCCGGAAACTCCCAGGGATCGGGTACCGCTCCTCGGAGAGGATTGCGCTCCACCTGCTCCTCGGGAAGCCGGAGCAGCTCAAGTCCCTTGTTTCGGCGCTCGGGGAGGCGTCCACCCGGGTGGTCCGGTGCACCCGGTGCGGGAACCTGAGCGAGGACGGGCTTTGCTCGGTGTGCGCCAATACCAAGCGCGACCACAGGACGGTGTGCGTCGTGGAAAACGTCCCCGACCTGGTCGCGATCGAGAGAAGCGGCTCGTGGAGGTCGGTTTACCATGTGCTTCACGGGAGGCTCTCGCCGCTGCACGGCATAGGCCCGGACGAGCTGAACATCGCCAGTCTGCTGGAGCTCATCCGTGCGGGCGAGGTGGACGAACTCGTTCTCGCGCTCTCGAACGACGTGGAGGGCGAGGCGACATGCCACTACATCTGCGGGCACCTGCCCGAGGGCGTCCCAGTTAGGCTCACCCGCATAGGCTTTGGAATCCCAAGCGGGGGCGGCGTGCTCTACGCCGACTCCGTGACGCTCAAGAGCGCGCTCGAGAGCCGGCGCTCGTTCAGTTAGCGGGGCACCGCGACTGGCACGGACTCGGCTATCGCGAAATGAGGCGGCGCCACCAGCGGTTCCTGGCGAGCGCGGCAACGGCCTCGCTCCAATCCACGAGGCTCGAGTTGATGTCGTGGTCCCCCCTCTGTGCGTCGGGCACGTCCCCCGATTCGACGCGGGAGATCAGGGAGGGCAGCTTCTCGTAGAAATCCTCGCAGCGATAGGGTGGGTGGAGAGACCACATTCCCGGCGCAGTCCCGAGCATGTCGCACCGCTGGAGGGACCTCTCCCTCATCGCGCGGGTGAAAAGGTGCTCCGGAAGGTCTGCCGAGGGGTTCCCCTCGACAAGCGCCTTGATCCGGCTCCGAAGGGCCGGCGGCTGCCTCGGAACCAACGCCCCCACCGCCGAGCGGAACCGGGCCCGGTCCATGAAGAAGATCCTCGTGCTCATCGAGTCGATCCGGTGGATGCGCCTCTCCCCGGGCTCCGGGCTCGAGGCTATGTGCCTCAGGCGTCCGTCAGAAGCGGGCGGTCCCGGCAGGGGCGCCGAGAAGAGCACGTCCGGGCGGCTAGCGAGGAGGGCCGAAGCCTCCCCCATCCACGTCTGGCTGCCCCCGCCAAGGAGGATGTCAGAGTCGGTATGCAGGACGAGATCGTTGCTCGCCGCGTTCATGCCGAAGAAATAGGCGTAGTAGGGGCCTCCTCTGAAGTCCTTTTCCGGAACACTGGCGCCCCCGAAAAACTCGGCCGAGACACGGGCGCGGGCCTCCTCGCCGTAATCGACCGCGACGACGCGGGCCCCGGCGATCGTGTTTGCGAGGGCCATGATGTTGTCGCGGCCGTGCTCCCATCCGGCCGCAAAGCGGCCCGAGCTTCGGTGGAGGTCGACGGTTAGGAGGATCTCCGACACCTGGCCTCCCAGGGCCCGGATCTGGTGGGGGAGGATGTGCTGTGCGTGCCGCCAGTCCGAGGGCGAGAGGTTTATCTGAAGCGTGGCACCGGCGCCGCTCACTTGGATTCCAGGGGACGGAGCGCAAAGAGAGCCGTGCACCACCCGACGAACGGGTTCAGCCGACATTTCTCATAGAAGTCGACGAGGCCGAATCCGCGCTCGCTGAGGAAGGCCATCACCTCGTGCCCGGCAACCTGCCCCTCGTAGAGCGGCACGAAGTTGAGTTCGAGGAGCACGACGCTCACCCTGCGCGCGGCCAGCAGATGCTCGGAGCCCCTGAGCACCTGGAGCTCGAAGCCCTGGGTGTCGATCTTCAGGAGGTCGATCCGCTCGATCCCACGGGAGTCCGCGTAGCCGTCCAGGGCGAGCACCGGCACCTGCGTGGTGCGAAGCAGCTTGGGTCCTCCCAGGGTGCCGGTGCCCGCCTCCGAGATGGGAAGGGCGGAGTTCAGGGTCTGGTTGTCGTAGATGTTAAAGTTCAACTGGCCATCCCCGGCCCCGAGCCCCGCATTGTTCAGCCAAACACGGGGATCCCTCCCGTACCTCTCCTTCAGGCGCGCAAACGGCTCGGGCGCGGGCTCGAAGGCGTGGATCCTTGGCTCGCGCAGCGTCGTCTTGAGCAGTTCCACGAAGTCGCCGACGTTGGCTCCGACGTCGATGCAGGCGGGGTCCGGCCTGGGCCCCATGACGATCGCGAGATCCCTGGGCAGGTCGTGGCCTACGACGACTCCCGATGGGACGCGGCGCACGGACCATCCCAGGCTCGATAGGGCTCGCTTTATCGTAGACTTGCTCATGTGGCGCTGGGCTTGCCAAGGGCTCGGTTCACGGCGGCGATCAAAACGGGTTCGGAGCGTTCCCACGAATAATAATTGACGGCCCCGGCGCGGGCGGCCGCTCCCATCTCTGCAAGGAGTCCCGGTCTCGACACGAGGGCGTCCAGCTGGGCCGCCAAAGCCTCGGGCGAGGACCTCTCCGCGAGGATCCCGCAGCCTGGGACCTTGGAGAGAACCTCGCGTTGGCCGGCCGTCGGGGTGGCCACGATTGCGAGGCCGGCGTTGAGGTATTGGAAAACCTTGTTGGTCGTCGTCAGGAATCGGCTTTCGGGCGTGTCGGGCTCGATTGCGAGCCCGATGTCGTGCGTGGCTATCAGGCCGGGCAGGGCGTCAGGCGCCACCAAGGGCAGGAAGTCCAGCGATTTCCGGCGGCGCTCCGGAACGCTGCGCACGAGCCTTTCCCTGTAGGCCTCAGACACCTCGCCGAGGAGGCGGACGCGGCTCTCGGCGGCCATCAGCGACCAAGCCGACAGGAACGCTTCAAGGCCGCGGCCCTCGCCTATGGTCTGGGAGTACCAGAAGAACGACGGCGGCCTCTGACGGGGAAGGGGAGAGGGCTCCGGCTGGAGCGGGAATGTATTGGGTATGACAATCGGCACCTGCCCTCCGTAGGCCGCATGCAGGGCCGTCGCCATCGACTCGGAGGGTGCACTGGAGTACGCGGACCTGCGCATCAGGAGCGCCTCGGTCTTCTCTAGGAGCCGGAGCGGTCTTGCGGACCGCGCCGATGGCAGGAGATCACGCGAATGCCAGTCCTCGAAATCGGCGGCCACGTTGAGGCCGCGGGCGATGAGATGCGCACCGATGCAGAACGGCAGCTCGGCGTGCACGATCGTGAGGTCTGCGGCGTGCCGGACGGCAAGCGCCCTGAGGGCGTGATACGGCCCCAGGGCCAGCGGGGAATCCACCCCCCAGCGCACTGCGCGGCGGGCCAACCATGACGCCGCCCGCTCCATGAAGCCCGCGATGCGACTGGCGGGGCCGCGCGAGAGACGGTCGACGGCAATCCTTGAGAATGGGGCCCCGACTAGCATGTCCCGGTCGAAGGCCTCGAAGCGCTCTATGTTGGCGATTGACGAAACGGTGACATCAAAGCCGGCCCTGCCAAGCGTCACGGCCTCCTTGTGCACGCGCGGGTTGCGGCAAAGCGGCCCGGCCGCCAGGATAAGGATTCGTGGGACGGGCGCGTTCGCCATGGTTCTCGGTGCCATCATCGGCGGACTAGCCTAATTCCGGTTTGTTCATCGGGAGGTCCCTCCGGCAATCCCTTCGGTCGCGGCCGGCCTTTCCTGGGGGATTACCGACAGCGCGACGGTCGTGTAGAGGGCGCGTTCCCAGACGATCGCCTCGCCGGCCAGCGAGTAGGCCCTGTAGCCAAGGGGGGCGAGGATTTCCCGGGACCCGCTGAGTTCCTGTTCGCTATGGAAACTCATCAGGATGTTGGGATGCGCGGCGAGGAGGCCCCTTGCCCCGTCCAGCGCCTCGGCCCCGTGGTTCTCCACGTCGATCTTCATGAAACCGGGTGGCCTGAGGCCTTCCCTGGAATAGAGGTCGTCGAGCCGGACGCACTTGATCTCAACGCCCGTGTCGGAGCCCGAGGCCACGAATCCGGTGGTGCTGCCCGGACCCTCGGCCTGCACAAGCCGAAACGACCCGTTGGCATTGCTTGCGGCCTCGGGGAAGACGCGGACCCAATCAAGGTGATTGAGTCGGACATGACGCAGGCATTTTTCCCTGGGCACGGGCCCCGGCTCCATCGAGACGACCTGGCCCGAGGGGCCGACACGCATGGCCATCGCGACAGTGTAGAGCCCAAAGTGGGCCCCCAGGTCCAGCGTGCAGCCGCCCGGCGCGCAGAAACGGTTCACCCAGGGTATCGACTCCAGGTCGCTCGTACCGCGCCAATAGGAGCTGAAGGGGTAAAGCGTCCATCGTGCCCCGGCAATCATCCCGCCACGGGCGCGCACCGGAATGTTGCCGGCTCCGGTCCATCCCATCATCTGGTTGAACAAGGTCTTCATAGGAGCTTTTCCCGGAGGATGTCCACGAATCGCTGGGAGCATTTCTCAACGGTAAGGTTTTCCAGGATGAAGTCGCGGGGGCTGTAGGCCCCGGACCTCAGCGCCTCCAGAAAAAGGCTCAGGGTCCCCTCAAAGGCGGGGCCATCCACGAAGGTCCTGCCGCACCTCTCGTCGAAATAGGGGACCGAGGTCGCCGGGATGACGGGCTCGCCCCAGCGAAACCGCTCCGGGTCCTGGCTGAAGCCGGGATCCCACGCCAGTATGGGGACCCCCGAGGCCAGGGCCTCCTGATAGGCTATGCCCTGGCTCTCGTGCGCGCTCAGGAAGATCGCCGCGCGGCACCGCCCGAGCGCCGCGCGGTATGCCCGGGGCTCGTAGGCCCCGTATCTCAATGTCATGTGCGACCGGCCGAGGCGGTCCAGCGATTCCCTGATGGGCGCCAGGAGCGACCGCTCGAGCTTCGGCCTTTCCCAGTGAATCTTGTCGTAGATAAGGAAGTCGACGTCCTTTCCTGCGCCTGCGGAGGCCGGCTTCCAACCCTCCGTGTCTATGCCCACCGGCCAGATCGCGCAGCGATTGCCGAAGGCCCGCCTGTAGAGTGCCTCGGTCCAGGCGCTGTGCTGGAGATAGCACGCCACCGGGAAGTCATCAAAGAGCGTCGGCCATTCGCTCGGGTGGGTCATCAGGCCTATGCCCGCCACGAGGGGCTGTTTGCGGCTGTAACCGTCCAGGCTATGGCGCCCGCGCCCAAGGACCCCGAGGAGGTCGTCCGGCAGCAGCCTCTTGTACGGAAGGTTGACCTCGTAGGGAATCCCCAGCCGGTCCAGTCCGAGGCGCAGGTTGATGAAGACCTTGTCAATCCCGCCCGGGCGTGGCCTTCCCCTGACCAGCCGCCTGACAGCAGGCCTTATCCAGCGGTCCCCGGGGACCCACCGGTCAACCTCGGGTTCAGCCCGGTAAGTGATGCAAATCCGTCCCATTCTAGTTCCGGTCCCGCGGGGGAATGCCGAGCTTTTCCGCCAGCCGGCCGAGTGTCCGTTCGATCGTATGGTCGGACAGGGCGCGACGCTGGCCCCTCTGGCGGAGCTGGAGGCGCCGGGTCGGATCCGCCTGGAGGCGCTCGATCTTGTCTGCCAGCTCGGCCGCGTCACGGTAGGTCTCTATCTCCGCGCCGATGTCGTAGAGATCCTCAAGTCCGGGCGCGGTCTCCGTGAGGTAGCACGCGCCCAGCATCGGCGCCTCGATGTCCCGCAGGCGCGAATACCTGAGCGAGTCCCAAAACGGGCGGCGGAAACCCGGACAGCGGTTTATCCCGATCACCACCCGGCTCTCCCGGGTGACGCGGAGATAGTCGTCCATCGGAACCGCGGGCCGTGCATGGACGGCCTCCCAGTCCCTGGAGCCTCTCGTCCTGAGTTGGTAGGTCGCCCGCATGGCGAAGCCCCTAAGGCCCTCCCGTCGGACAAACGTCAACTGGTTCCGAACCCTCCCGGCGACCGATACCGGGACTCCCGTCTGGGTCCCGCCATCGCCACCCCATCCCGCTCCGTACACCTGGAGCCGGGTCCCCTTCCTTATGACATTCCCCAGAAGGTCCTCGCGCAGGAGATCATGTGAGCCGAGGAACACGACCGACTCTGTCTCCGTCTGCGGCACATTGCGAAGTTCCAGGGGGACCCACATCGGCATCGGCGCGTAGAGAAACGGAGCGTGCGCCTGCGCGTACATCGGGCGCGCCTCTGCCTCCGGCACCCAATGCAGGTCGAAGTCGCCGTAGGACTCTGGAACCCGGGCGAATTCGCGCATGTTGTCGCAGAAGAAATTGACGGTAGGGATTCCCAACGAGCGGATCGTACGCACGGCCGAGGGCTCGACCTGATAGGGGAAGAGATAGCCCAGGAAGAAGTCGACCGGCCTGCGCGAATGCTCCCCGCGGAGGAAATCGACCGTCTTCTGCCAGGTCCTGCCCATCCAACGGGCGCGATCTGCATCCTGCATGGGGGTGAGCCCCTCCGCCCAGTCCACGTCCGGGGTCTCGATCAGTTCGTGCCCAGCTTCCTTCAGGGCATTTCTGAAATAGTGTTCCCAGAAGCCGTAGGCCGGCACGGCATGGGGCTTCAGGGCCTGCTGGCAGCTCAGGAATATGCGCATGGGGCGAGCCGGTTGCCGGTTGGGTGCAGGAAACTCATTCCTTCACGAGCGGGTTGGTCCAGCTTCCCAAGGTGCCCTCAACGTCCAGGTTATCGACCTCTCGCAGGCGAAGCCCGATGTGCCTGATGGCCCGGAGTGACGCCTGCTCGAGCGAGAGCGTGTTGGGATCCGAGTACCTGAAGTTGTCCCCGCCCGGGTTGATCGAGTTCCGGACGATACGGAGCACCGAACGCGGCCCCACAATCCGGCTCCGTTCGGCGTAGACCTGGTCAAGGGCGTTTTCCCAGAACGCGGCTGCAACGGCCTTGTCGCGAAGAAGGTAGCATCGCGTGGATATCTCGGCCGTGGGCCCGCTCCCGCGGAGCTTTGCCGCAATGTCGTCCCCTTCGCGAAGCGCGAGCCCAGTGCCCCCGCCCACGCGATAGCGCCCCGAGATCTTCAGTATCGGCTCGCCCTCCCTGAGCGACGGCAGCGCTCCGAGGAGAAGCCACAACTCGCCGATGCCCTTGTTCTTGATGGGGGGCTGGTCGAAGTGAAGGACGCGGGCGGGGGCGAGCGCCTCATTGAGGCCAGAGGGCCCGTTGCCGGGCGAGTTATCGGCGACGATGATTTCCTTTGCGCCCAGCGCCAGCAGGCAGGCGATGGTCCCTCGGGTCTGCTCGAGGCGCGTCTCCGGGCTGAGCGTGGTCCGGGCGCCGTCGTGGCTTGGGAGGGTGCTTGGGGCCACCGTGGATGACACGATCGCGATCATGTTGCTCCCCTCCCTCCAAGGCGCCGTCCGACCAGCTGCGCCCGGCGGGCGAACTTCCAGCCGAAGACCCCCGCCAGCTTCAGGAAAGCGGCTCCTCCGCTCGGGGGGAGATCGGTTCCGCCGAGCTCGGCGATGCGCCGCTCAGCCCCGGCGACAAGGTCGGGTGCCGAAGGATACGCGCCGTACACGAGGCGCTGGAGGTTGACGGCGCATGCCTTGCGAACGCGGGTCGAATCCTCCCGGGCGAGGATCGCGCCTATGCTGAGTTCGGTCGCCTTGAACGCCGACTCCCACGCGCCCCGAGTGGTCTGCCGGCTCAGGCTGCCCGCGACGTTCGACCGGTAGTAGGTCCGGGCGCCCGGACAGAAGGCGATGCCGCCGCTGGCCAGCAGCAGCCTGCTGAAATAGTCCAGGTCATTGATCAGGGTGAGGGACTCATTCCACGGACCGGCCGAATTGACAACGCTTCGGGTGCAGAGCCATGCGGCCCCGTGCATCATGCCCCCTCCCGTCCAGGAAGTGACCAGCCAATCGACCGGGGCGAGATCCCGCCACACCGGCTCGGCCTCGAATACCGCAGCGGAGGGGTCGTCCTGGAACCGGGCCCACGCGCCCGAGGCTATCCAGCCCGGGGGTTCGTCGCGCAGCCGAGCAAGCTGTATCGAGACCTTCTCCGGGGCGAGGAGGTCGTCCGCGTCCAGGTACTGGATGAAATCCCCCTGCGCGCTTTCAAGGCCCGCGTTGAGGGCAGCGCACTGTCCCTTTTTTTCCTGGTGCAGGACTCGGATGTCGGGTCCGGCCAGGCGATCGGCAAGCTCCCCTGACCCGTCAACGGATCCGTCGTCCACGAGGATGGTCTCGATGCGGGTCCACGTCTGCGCCCGTACGGACGAGATAGCGGCCTCGAGCCACGAAACCGCATTGTGGCAGGGGACTACTACAGAGACTAGGGGATCCATGTTGCTTGGAGCTTCAGCGGGTGGCGGAAACCATGGCGGCGCGGTCAGGGCATGGCGAGCTCACGAGTCGGGGGCGATCGTCGGGACGCGGTGGTAGACGGGGTCGGCGCGCGCGGAGGGCCGAAAGACCCGGATGAGCCTCTCCCTTGCGCGAAGGGCCAGCTGGGGCCGGCGGGCCGCGACCCACCGGAACCATGCTGCCCCGGATGGGGGCGCCCCGCCCGTCAGCCTGAGTGCGAGCGCCGCCGCACGGTCTGCGTTGCCCCAGTCTCCATATGCGGCCGACAGGCCCGCTGTCGCCCAGAGGCGCCCGGACACCACGGGCAGGTACTTCGCCGGCACCAAGGCGGCCGCCTTGGACATCACCTGGAAAGTGGAGCGCTGCGCGCCAGGGAGGTTGCTTGTCGTCATGGAGCCCGCGCGGATGTAATTGACGACCACGCAGGCCGGGTCCGAGTCGAACTTGAGCCCCGCCAGCGCGAGCCGGAGGTGACCCGCCTGGTCCTCGCTCTGGAGCACCCTGCGGTCCTCGTCCCAGCCTCCCGCTAGGAGGAAGGGTTCGCGGCGGTAGATCCCGCAGAACGGGTTGATCTGCTCCGTGAGGCAATAACGCAGGGGGTCGCTGCGCAGGGCGGCGCCGTCGAATTCACGGCTTCCCAGCGGCGCGCCTGTCTCGTGGCTCAGGCTGCGGTAGTTGAAGAACACGACGTCGGGACCGCCGGGCATCGCGGTCCACCGGCGTGTGGCCTCCACGAAGTTGGGCTCCAGGGCGTCGTCCGCATCGTGAAAATGAATCCAGGTGCTGGAGCAGCGGGCGGCCAGGACATTCTTGCCGGCGGAGCAGCCGACGTTTTCGGTGCCGCGGACCACCTGCGCGCCGAGACTTCGGGCGAGCTCGGCCGTGCCGTCCGTGCTCGCGTCGTCGTAGACGAGGATCTCGTCAAACGGCACGGTCTGCGAGCGCGCTCCCTCGAGAAGCCGCGCGAGAAAGCCCGTTGCGTTGTACGCGGGCACGCAGAGGGCGAGCGTTGGGGCCGCGCCGCTCATGGCCTCGGGCCCCTCCAGGTCCGATCAGTCCATTGGCACGAGGAAATCACTGAGCGCTTCCCGGCCCGGTCCCTCATCCAGCTGGCCCACTTGAAGATGCGTTGGCTTCTGGCGAACCAGTGCCGGAACAGCCGGCTGTCCGTCGGGCGCCCGTGACGGCCCCATATCTTGGTGTCGTCCTGCCGCCATTTCTCGCGCCAGCGCTCGGCGTTGCTCTTCGTGTCGCCGTGGATGCGGCAGACCCCCAGCGGCCGGGGCAGGTACTTGAGGCGGTGCCCCGGAACGAGGCGCTGCCACAGCTCGCCGTCGACGTTGCAGTTCAATTCCTCCCAAAGGGGGACGTGGATCGAGCGCCGCCAGAACACCGCATGCGAGGAAATCACCCCCCCGAACTGGAGAAACGAGGGGATAACCCAATAGCCCTGCCAGTACTGGAGGGTCCGGTCGTCCTCAAACGCGTTGAGCGCGTCGCCGTAGACGATGTCGGGCCGCCCGCTCAGGAAGGCCCTGGCCACGCTGAACAGGGCGCCCGGAAGAAGCATGTCGTCGCTGTTTATCCAGCCGATGATCTCGCCCGTCGCGCGGGCGAATCCCTGGTTGATGGCGTTGCCCTGGCCCGCGTCCGGCTGCGACTGCCAGTGGTCCAGGAAGGCGGCGTAACGGGAGATGATCTCCGCCGAGCCGTCGGACGAGCCGCCGTCCATGACGACATACTCCAGGTTGGGATATCCCTGCAGCAGGACCGACCGGAGGCATTCCTCGACGAAATCCGCCTGCTGGTAACTCGGCGTGACCACGGTTATCCGCGGCAGCGCGGCCAGGTCGGCTCCGGCAGGCACCGCGGATTCGACCGTCCATGGCCAGCCCACCCGGCCCGGAGGAGCGGGAGGAAGCCTGGCAAGGTTTGGTTTTTCCCGGGATTCCAAGTATCGGAGAGCGCTAGGCGGGTACGGCCGCCACCGGGGCGGCCCCATTCGCTCGGCACCCGGGTTTCGCGGCCGAAGCCGCCCCTGGACCGCGCGCGAGGGCTGCGAGGGAAGGAGAGTGCCGAGTTCCCATGGGCTGGCCGCGCATGGTTTACGGATTCGGGCGCCGGATGGAGACTGCCGGGACCCCCGCAACAACGTCTCCTGCCGGCACGTCGCGCAAGACTACGGCCCCGGCCCCGACGATCGCCCCGTCCCCGATCCTGACTCCGGGCATTATGACCGCATGGGACCCTATCCATACGTTGCTGCCGATCACGACCTGCTTGGAGACCACGCTATCGGAGAACTTGGCCGAGTCCTGCGGATGGGTCAGTGAGGTGATCGCCACGTGGCTGGCGATCAGGGTCGAGTCACCGATCGTGACGCCTCCCTGCGCCCAGATGTGGACAAAGGCGTTGATCGAGACGTCGTTGCCGACCCGAAGGTGGTCTGCGCCGTTGATCACGACCGGCCATTGTATCGAGACGTCGCGCCCGCACTCCGCGAAGCCCCGTCGGAGGCCCTCGGCGCGGATATGCTGGGACCACCTGTCCAAGCGGAGAACCAGACGCTTCCAGATGGGGAGACTGCTCGTCATGGGGACCATGTTGCCGATAGGGACACCTGCCCGAGCCGCTGGTCAAACGCCCTGCCGTCGGCAAAGCCGGGCACGACCTCGAAGGCCTCGGCGAACTCAACCCAGTCGTGGAACTGGCGGTAGGCGTCAAAGATGCCGGCCGAGACCATGTAGCGCCCGGGCGCGAACGGATTCTTGAAGGTAACCGAGACGCTCTGCCGCCGGTCGTCCGCGCGCACCCTGGCCCCGCTGTCGGTTTGGAAGCTGGCGGCGAGGCACTCGCCGTCATCCGAGTACACGAGGAGGAAGAACTCGAGGCTTCCTGCCTGCGGCTTGGCCTCGAAGTGGATCTCGATGCGAACCTCTCCAAAGATTGGATAGACGGCGTCGCCCCCTCCGTCATTCGGCATCCTGATCGCGGTTATCCGCGCGGCGCCGTCGCCGGCTATGTGCCGGTAGCTGGCCTTTGTCTTGTCCTGGCGCGTGTACGCGGCGATGGCGGCGTTCGGGGGCCCGTCAAAGACAAGGCGGCCCTGGTCCAGCAGGATCGACCGCGTGCAGAGCTGGCGAACCGAGGACAGATTGTGGCTCACAAACAGCACGGTGCGCCCCTCGGTGCTCGAGACCTCCTTGATCTTCCCGAGACATTTCTTCTGGAACGTGGCGTCGCCCACCGCGAGCACCTCGTCAACGATTAGGATGTCCGGCTCGAGGTGCGCGGCGACTGCGAAGGCAAGGCGCACGTACATCCCGCTGCTGTAGCGCTTGACCGGGGTGTCGAGGAAGCGCGAGACCTCCGCGAACTCCACGATCTGGTCGAACTTGCGGCTGATCTCGGCCCTGGTCAGCCCGTGGATGGCTCCGTTGAGGTATATGTTGTCCCGGCCGCTCAGCTCGGGATGGAAGCCGGTGCCGACCTCAAGCAGGCTCGCCACGCGGCCCCGGAGCGTGATGCGTCCCGTTGTGGGCTCCGTTATTCTCGAAAGCACCTTGAGCAGCGTGGATTTGCCCGCGCCGTTCCTTCCGATGATCCCGACGACCTCGCCCTTCGCTATCTCGAAGTTCAGGTCGCGCAGTGCCCAGAACTCCTCGCGCTTCAGCCGCGTGTTCCACCTCAGGCGTCTCCATACCAGCCTGAGGCCGTGATGAACCGCGTCGCGCACGGTCCGCTGGTTCGCGAGGTGGCTGATGCGGTAGAGTTTTGAGAGGTTCTCCACCCTGATGACCGGGTCATTCATCGCTAGATGTCATCGGCGAACGTCTTCTCGGTGGTGCGAAAATACCAGATTCCGCTGGAGACCAGGATCGCCGACCACACGAGCGTGAAGCTGAAGCTATACCATGCGAATCCGTCCGGGGCACCAAGCATGCTCCAGCGGAACGCGTCGATCACCCCCGTCATCGGGTTCAATGCGAGAATCTCCTTCCAGGTCGAAAGGTAGTTGGTCTGGTAGCCTACCGGAGTGGCAAATATGCCGATCTGGAGGAGGAAGGGCACGAGGATCCTGAAGTCGCGAAAACGTACCGTGAGCGCTGCCAGCCAGAGCCCCAGCCCCAGGGCCAGCAGCAGGGCCAGGAGAATGAAGCAGGGCAGCCAGAGTATCCGTGCATCGGGCATGGTACGCGTACAGACCGCGGCGATGACGTAGATCACAAAAACTACCGCGAAGTCTATGAGCGCTACCAGGACCGTGGACAGGGGAACGATCAGCCGCGGGAAGTACACCTTCGAGATCAGCTGGGCGCTGCCGACCAGGCTGCCGCTAGTGTTGCCAAGGGTGTTGGCAAAGAGCTGCCAGGCGAGCTGGCCGACCATGACAACGATGAAGTAGGACGAGCCGCTCGAGGGCATCTTGGCGAGGTGTCCGAAGACGAACCAGAAGATGACGACAGTCGTAAGCGGCTGCACCACAGCCCACGCCGTCCCGAGGAAAGTCTGCTGGTAACGGACCTTCACGTCCCTCCAGGCCAGGAAACCCAGGAGCTCGCGATAGTACCAGAGGTCCCTCCAGTAGTGGGCTTCCATACGGCCCGCCTGGAGGACGAGCTCGTTTGTCGCGGGAATTTGTGTGGGAGGAGAGGTTCTGGACACCGGGATATTGTGAGGACCAGTCTGTACCTGAAACGGGTGAAGTCAGGCCGGCCGTTCGGCGCCGCACGGGGCACGAAGGACGGATTGAGGACAGGTCGCCATCATGCAGTTGTGGGCGTGGTTAGCGAGCAAATGAAGGCCGAAGCCGATGGCCCGGCCGGGATGGGTTCCCCGATGGACAGGCCTGGTCATTGGACTCGAACGGGGAGCCTCCGGCCGCAGCGGAAATCCGCTTAATGTTTGACCCTGACGGTGGCTGGCGCAGCGTTTCCGTCTGTTTCCGTTCAGGAAAGCGCGGGTGTAGTATAACGGCTATCACGTGAGCTTCCCAAGCTTGAAATCGGGGTTCGATTCCCCGCACCCGCACCATTTCAAGGCCAATTCGAATGGCAGCCACAGCGTTTAACAGAATCGTAGTAGCTATTACGTCATAGCTTTTTAAAGAAAACCGTTTGTTAAACGGATTAAACGCGCGTTCGAAAACACAATCGTGGGCAGAGGTCTTTCGGCAGTTTTAGGCACACTTCACTGAGCGTGCGTTTAACACTTTATGGCCGCCAGTTGCCGGATCGTGGCCGGTTCAACCCCGACAGCCGGCACCATCTTGGGGAAACGGGGGCTTTGGACTGGCCAGCGACACGCCCCGTTCGCAGATTCGGCACCTTAGGCACGTGCTTAACATCGAACAAACCATTACCCCACGTGGAGCGGTCTTCCTTAGCTACGCCTCGCAGGACACTGAGGCTGCCAGGAATATCTGTGATGCCCTCCGCGCCGCAGGGGTCGAGGTGTGGTTCGACCAAAGCGAATTGCGCGGCGGCGACGCCTGGGACCGGAGGATCCGCGCGCAGATCAAGGATTGCGCGCTCTTTGTGCCTGTGATTTCCGGGAACACGCAGGCGCGCGCGGAAGGGTATTTCCGGCTCGAATGGAAGCTGGCGGTCGATCGCTCCCACCTGCTCGCCGACGACCATCCGTTCCTTTTCCCCGTCGTCATCGGGGATGTCGCGGATGCCGCGGCACGCGTTCCGGAGAAGTTCAAGGAAGTGCAATGGACCAGGCTGAGGTTAGGTGATACCCCCGGCGAACTTGCCGCGCGGGTGGCGAGGTTGCTCGCCGGGAATCCGGCAGATGATGCGCTGCGCGGCGGCACCCGGCGCCTCGCCGGCCTGACCCCCGCAGCAAAGGCCACGCGCTTGCCGGTGCCGCTTTGGATTGGCCTGGCGATCTTCGCCGGGGCGTTGGTATATATCGCACTCAGGCCGCGGCGAAGCCCTGAGGAGATCGCCAAGATGCTTTCGATTGCGCAAACCGTCGCCGAGCGCGCCGATCGGACGCAGGGGGCGACCAGCCCCCTGCCTACTGCTGCGCCCCTCTCGGAGGCCCGCCAGCTCGTGCAGAAGGCGCGGGCGCTGTTCGAGGCGCCCGATGTAACCAATCGGGAAAACATGCTGCTGGCCGAGCAGATTTGCGACAAGGCCGTGGCGCTCGATCCCGCCGATGCGGAAGTCTGGGCGGCGCGCGCGCAGCTTTCATACGTGATGCTCGGCTACGGCCATGATCGTACGGCGGCGCGAATTCAGGCCCTGGAGAGCGACGCGCAAAGGGCTTTGTCCCTGTCCCCGTCCTCCTATGAAGCTCAGCTCGCCACCGCACTTGCGTTCACCCGGCAGCCGGCGCGCCGCGCGGAAGCCGAACAGCTGTATCTTTCGCTCCTAAAGGTGAATCCAACCGACAGGAGGGCCCTGCGCAACTTCGGACATCTTGAGCGCTATCTGGGGAAGACCGAGGACGCGTTCGCGCTCTACGACCGTGCCGCGGCCCTACCGGGAGGCGATCCCATTGCACTGACCGACAAGGCCAGCGCCTACTATTTCCTAGGCAAGCTTCCGGAGGCGGAGAAAGCCGCGGAACAGTCCCTCGCGCAGGCCCCTACCGGGCGGGCCTACCTTATCATCACCCTGCTCCAATTGGTCTTTCACGGGGACGTGGACCGTGCCCGGGATTCGCTTGCGAAGGTGCCGGTGGCGACGCTGCAGCAGAATCGCGGCGTCAACATCGCCACGTTGGTCTGGCTGTGGCGGCGAGAGCCGGAACACGCCCTCGATTTCCTGCGCGCGGTCCCGCGGGACTTTATCGAGGACATATACTTCACCGGCCCAAAGCTCGTGTTGACGGGCCGGGCGCAGCTGCTGGCTGGACACGAGGAAGCCGCCAGAGCCGACTGGGCGGCAGCGCTCGCAATGCTCGATAACCGGGGAGCGGCAGGGGACCTCGATTCAATGGTCGTACGCTGTGAGGTGCTGGCCCGCCTGGGCAGGGTCGAGGAGGCCGGTCGGGTCTTCGTGCGGATCGAGCAGGACCAGGGGGATGGGTGGCGACGGTCAAGCGTTGGGGCGTTGGGGTTGCTGATATTGCTGGGACGGACCGATGAGGCCATTGCGCTGATACCCGGACTGATCGGCTTGCCGAGTGGAGCGGTCCTGCTGACGCGGCAGGTGCTTCGACTCGATCCCTCGTATGATTCGATTCGCAGCGATCCGAGGTTCAAGGTCCTGATCGCGGAGCCAGCGAACGCGACGCCCCTCGGGCCAACAGGGTCCCGGAGCTGAGAAATCGAGTCGAGCAACGCGGCCGTTGCGCACCCGGTATTCCTGTTCAATTCCTGCCAACATTGGTGCCGCTTGGTGCAACCTCCTGCAGACTCGTGCAACTCATGCAAATATGGGACTTGCGACGGAATCCCGGATCTTATTGACCGGTCGCTGGCTTGCAAAACGAGCGAGCACCGGATTCGATCCTCGGCGACCGCACCATTTCGGAGCCAGCGACTTAGGAACGAGCGTTACCGGAACGCAACTCGGGCTGGGGCCCGCATCGAGGAGATTCTTGGAAACGCCGCTGCTCGGCGGGCGCGCGCCGCCGCCTTCCTAGAGGGATCGAGCCGGCCTCACTCTACATGGGCCGAATGGCCGTCGGGAGGCGCGCATTATCAGAGCAGCGGAGGTTCGCGGACAATCCCGGTGGCTGCAGTT
The DNA here is from genome assembly GCA_003151495.1 of Opitutaceae bacterium. Taxonomy (GTDB): domain Bacteria; phylum Verrucomicrobiota; class Verrucomicrobiia; order Opitutales; family Opitutaceae; genus Palsa-1447. Next base: position 29,117 of record PLXR01000161.1, on the reverse strand, counting down.
CCTTGAGGCGAATCACTCCGTGCCGGCGGGAGATGGTTCGCTGGAGGCCGGGGAACGAAGGGGACAACTTCAGGATCGTTACCTACCCGCGAGCGGGTTCAGCTTGCGTCCTCGCGGCCGCCGCGCCCCGCGTGAGGCGCCTCCCGATGGCCACGAATGGCAGCTCGATGTACTTGTAGGTAAGGAATGCCGCGGCGTACGAGACGGCGATGATGACCACGAGCCCGATCAGCACTGCTGAGGTGCTCTGGGGCTTTTGCCCAGCGAGCAGCGACATCACGTTAACGAAGAAGAAGTGGTTGAGGTACATCGAAAAACTGCGCTCCCCGATCGATCGCAGCGGCGCAGAATCGCCCAGCCACGATCGGCTCGAAGCCACCAGGAGCCATGCAAATGGAAAGGCGGCCAGGCCCGGGACAAGCAGGAAGGACAGGTTGCCTCCGAAGCCCGACTGCCACATGAGCGCTACTGCCGCTGCGCCGCAGAGGCCGAGAATTCCCAGGGCCACGTAGGAATTCCCCCTGTTGATGGCCCCAAGGTTCTTCTGGAGAATGATGCCGGAGACGAAGCAGGGGAGGTGGATGACCGGGTAGAAGTATAGGAAGGAGTCGTTTATCGGCGCGACGCCAATCGAGTGGTATCGGAGCGCGGCGGCCGCAACTGCGGCGGGAATGGCCAGCGCGCATACGATCAACGCCGGAAATGATCGCGTCACGATGATCGGGAACAGAAGGTAGAAGAAGAACTCCGCGGCGATGGACCACCCGCCGGGCACAATGGAATTCTGCGCCGAGGCCCAAAACCCATTCGCGAAGATGAGGTTGGCCACGACTACTGTCGGTCGGTACATGTCGAGCGGCGTCACACCGTGAGTCTGGGGCCCGTAGTAGCGCAAGGCCAAGCGGACGAGAAAGTAGCCGACAACGGCTGTGTAATAGGCGGGCGCAATCCGGAACCAGCGTCGCACAAAGAAGGAGCGTGTGACGGCCGGCGACCATTCCCTTCGGTTCGACCACGCGAGCGTCAGGGCGAAGCCCGACACCAGGAAGAAGAGCTGGACGCCGAGCTGGCCGAATCCCGAGAGCGCCGCGACCATGCTGCCCTGCTGGGCCCTCTGCCCGACGTGGGTAAAAATAACCAGGAGTATGGCGATGCCCCTGAGCACATCCGGGTAGCTTATGCGGGCCGCGGCCTGGCCGGCCGCCGGGGTCCTTGCCGCTGACGGATCATGGTCTGTTTTCTCCTCGGGCGGCACGGGGTTTCAGATTGGATTGCTTGGAGTGGTCCCCGTTCGCATTGACCGACACTGTCCCGGCTATTGGGCCTTTGCGCGGTAGACTGGACGGGCCGCAATTTCGAGCGGACACGGACGGAGGGCAACCTCAATGCGGCAATCTTCCCCTGGGCACGAGAAAGTTCTTGCTAACACAGCAAAAAGGACATGTCTCACAACATGGAAACCTCATTCTTCAAACCCGCCCTGGCCGCCGCATTCCAGGCCACAGATGTTCTGGGCTGGCTATTCACCCTCGGATTGGCCGGTTCGGTATGGCAGGGGATAAAGCACGCGCAGCGGGCCTACCGGGCCCAGGACAAGCAGGACAAGCTCGAGGAGGCGGCGTGGGCGATCGGAATTCCCGCCATTTCCGCCGGCGTGTATTGGTTCTCGATAAGAATAGGGATCATTAACCCGGTCTGGACCCTCGGGACCCTTCCCGCCTGGTGAGCCAACGACCGCCGCCCATGTCACCCGAGGCCCAGGAGCCAGCGCTTCCTTACACGCCCAGCAACACCGGCCGGAGGGCCAGGGTGGGGTACCTTGGCATCGACGGGATCGGATTCAACGACCTCTGGCCGATGTTCGCGGGTATCGTCCTCAGCGTTTTGATCGGGCTCAAGCTGTTCATCGGCGGGACGGCCGGCGGCCGCCATTGGATCACCAATACCCTCGTCGCTCTGACCCCGTTCGCGGCGGGATTTGGCTATTTGAGGTTCCTCGTGATGGGCAGGCCTCCCCATTTCAAGGGAGACACGTGGTCGACGCTCTTGGGCCTGCGCCTCGACTTTGCGGATCCCCCGCTGCGCTGCTTTCCCGTGATTCCGCGCGTTGCCCTCGATGCAACCGCGGCTTCCGGGCCGGAGCGCCCGGGCGATCTGGAACATCCGCGGGGTGTGATTCGCGGCTCGAGCGGCGGCTCCTGAGGGGCGAGCATGGCCAGGTCCTTTCCCGTGGGCTGGTTCGAGCGCGACATGCTCTGGTGGGGCCCCCAGTTGGACTCACGGACCTGCCTGTCGCGAGGCGCCTCCGTCGAGGTTCCGGACCTTCGAAGCGCCGACAACCGCACGATACTGGACCTGCGCAGGCAGAGCGCGCATCTTCTGGCCCTCCTGGGCTCGTCCGCTGCGCTGCAGGTCAACTGGACGGTAGAGGATGACTTCGAGCTGGCTCTTGAGTCGTATTCAGGCACGACGGGCGACGCCGTGCCGTGGTGCCGCAGGACAAGGGCCGTGCGGAGGACCTACTACGGCCAGAGGCTCGCCGAGGGCAGCCTGCGCCGCGAGCAGGTGTACGTCTACGTCGGGAGGACGTGCGAGGGGCTGGCAGCCAGGGACGTGAGGTCCATCCAGGCATGCGAATCGTACCTGCGGCAGGCTGATGCCGGCCTCGCCTCGCAGCTCAGGATGCTTGGCATGGTCCACCCGCTGGGCCGCTGGACGCCGATGGACACCTGCGCCCACGCTCTCCATCTCCGAAGGTTCCTCAATCCAAGCCTTGGAAGGTTGTTCGCCGGGACAAGAGCCGGCGCCCTGGGCGGTTTCGATTCGAGCCGGTCCGTCAGGGCGAACTGCATGCGCAGCGACATCGACGTGTTCGCGTCCAGGGACGGTGCCGAGCGGGGCAGCCTCCTCTACTTCGACGGGAACTATCACGCCCTGTTCGTCATGCGCGAGCTGCCCAGGGGTACCAGGCCGGGCATGCTGCTGCCCGTGCTGGACGCGGTGAACCGCGGGGCCTACATCTCGCTTGGGATCCGTCCCCTCCCGGTGGGCGGCGAGATCGACCGATTGCGCCGCGAGGTCGACGAGCTGAGCGCGTTCCTGGCGGACCGCCGCGCTGCCGGTGTGGAGAACGACATCCGGCTTCGCCAGGGTAGGATCGAGTCGCTCCTCTCGTCGGTGACGATCCCGTTCAACCTGCTTTTCACAATCCGGGTGTGGAGCGACACCGCGGAGGGCATCGCGGCGAAGGCCCTTGCGATGCGAACCGCCCTCCAGGGCATAGACGGGGCCGAATTCATGCAGGTGAACAACCACGCGCAGGCGCGCAACCTATTTTACGAGACGATGCCCGGGAACCTGGGCGGCACATACCGGGGATGGGACATCTATGTGGAGAACCACAACCTCGCGGACCTGCTGCCGATATCCTCGACGTTCACCGGGCACCTCGACGAGGCGCAGGCCTTGTACGACAGTCCGGGCGGCAGCGTCGTCGGCGTGCGCCTGGTCACCGCGAACGGCACCCCGCAGCACTCGATCGCCGTGGGGGTCAACGGCTCCGGAAAGACGGCGTTCCTGATCGACCTCATGAGCCAGACCGACAGCCACTGGGCCTACAGGTTCTACCAGGAGGAGGGATTGGCCTTTGTGACCCAGGCGCAGCTCTGCGGCATGCAGAGCCTTGTCCTGAGGGAGTCCGGAGACATCACGCTGAACCCCTTCGACACGCTGGGGCTGCCGCTGACGTCGTCGACGGTGGCGCGGGTCGTCAGGACGTGCATGAAGCTCGTGGGGATCTCCAGGGATGAGGATCGGAACAAGCGCCGGGAGGGCCTCATTGGGGAATACGTACGGTGCCATTTCGAGGACTGCGCAGAGGATTGGAAAAACGCCGACGAGGGGCGCTGGAGGACGCTTGCGAGGAGGGCGCTCGCGGCCGAGAGGCTGCGGCGCGGTGACGACGACATCCTGGATGGCTGCCTCGCGCTGCAGGAGCTCGAGAGGGTCGACCCCGCGGCTGCGGCGGAGCTGGTCGGGTCTCTTACTGAGGACGAGATCCTTCGCAGCTCGATGCTGCCCCGGGGCCGCAGGAACATCGACTCGATGGCATTCAGCCTCCTGGGCGCCGGCGAGTATCCCCGCTTCGACGGCCTTGTCGCGCTCATGAGACATGGCAGGCTGCCCCACCACAGGAGCGCCGCCGTCACGGCCGAACTTGATTTTCTTTCGTCCGAACTCGGGAAGGGACTGCGGTCAGGCGGGGTGGTAGGCGGTTTCATTGACGGCCCGACAAACATGGACGTGCGCGGAAGGGGCCTGCACATGGACACGAGCCGGCTTCCCGAGGGCACACTCAAGGAGCTTGCCGGATACGTGGTCTTCGACCACGTCCGCCAACACATCCTCACGCTGCCGCGCGCCCAGTCAAAGGTCATGCTACTCGACGAGCTGAGGAGGGTACTTCTCATCCCGGGCGCGACGGAATTCGTGAAGGAGCTCCTGGCACAGATGCGAAAGTACCGCTGCGTCTTCATAGGGGCCTTTCAGGAGCCTTCACAGATCGACGATATCGATCCCTCCCTCACGGACCTCCTGCTTGGGCAGTGCAAGCAGTACTTCCTGATGCGCCAGAACAACGCCGACCAGGTGAAGAGGATCGGGGCCGTGATCGGGCTGCCCGGAGCGGCGCAGAGGGCGATCGGGCAGCACCCGCTCGTGGAGCACCAGCACGGCGCGAGGAAGGCCTCGTATTTCACGTACTTCTCCCGGGAGTCCGCCGTACCCGTCTGCGGGACGGTCCGCGTCGAGATTGACCCGGCCATGCTCTACGTCGCCGAGTCCTCGGGCGCCGTGTTTGACGGGAGGACGGCGGCGCTCGGGAGGCATCCCTCGGTCTACGAGGGCGTGCTTGCGGAGTCGGGGAGGAAGCCGGAATGAGGGCGGCATCCGCGATGGTACTCGGGCTCGCGCTCTCCGGCTGCCTGGCGGCCCCGGGCAGGACCGAGCGCAGGGCCTACGAGGAAGGCTACGCCGCCGGCGCCGCCGACGCGGTCAAGCGCCTCTACTGGGCCAGGCAGGCGCTCGAGAAGCCGGGCAGCCGGGGTCCGGCCGGGCGGGTAGAGTACTACAGCTGGGAGGAGTCTGGCACGGCCCGCGACGGGCGCCGGCTCGCCCCCGAGTCCATCGGGGTGCCCGTGTTCGTTCCCTCGCCCGTGCCGGCGGGAGGTCCCGGCCCATGAATACCCGCCCGATCGCCTCGGCCTGCCTGGCGGTCGCCTTGTGCTCCGTCTCGCGCGGGTTCCTCGGCTTCGCCGACACCTCGTTCGTGACCGTGATCGCGAATCCCGCGGAGGCCGCCAACTGGGCGGCCGAGCTTCAAAGGCTCAATGATCAGCTGGCCGCGGCGACGGGGACGCTGCGAACCGTTGGGGAACTCAGGGCCTTCGCGGGCGATCCGAAGGCAGCGGTCGGCGCGGTTCCCGGCTTGGAGGGGATATCGGACCAGTTCGCCCTCCTTGCGGCGGGGGCGAAGACCGACGCGCAGCTGCTTCAGGCGTGGCAGGCGATGGATGCCTCGGCCCGGCGGAAGGGCGCGGCGGACCTGCTCAAGGAAAGCGGCGCGGGCGTCACGATGCAGGTGTTCGGGTCGGAGCGGGCGCGCGACCCCTCGCTGTACGAGGCCCTGGCGCGCGGCGCCTCGTCCGCGGCCCAGCTCCAGGGGCAGATCGAATCGGAACAGGCCGCCCGGTACGCGCTCGCCTCGGAACTCACCCTGGCCTGGGGACGGTTCAAGCGCTCGACGACGGAATCCGAGAAGCAGGCGTTCCTGGCCGAGATCAGTCAGCTCCAGTCGCAGAACCAGGTCATGGACACCCGGCGCCGGGCCATCCTGGACGACCTCGAGCTTTCGGACCGCCAGGATCGGGCCTCGTCCGGAACCCGTGAGAAGTCAAAGGACGAGCAGTTGCTTGCCGAATCGGCGCTGCTTAACGATTCGGCCGCCGTTCGCGCCCGCGGGGCCGAGGACCAACGCCTCGCGACGCTCCGGAAGCCGGTCCCCCACGGTGCCGTCGCGGACTATTCGGCCCTAAGGCTCTGGTCGACGGCGGACACAGGAGGCGCCTCGAATTGAACCCGCTGATCGCACAGTCGCCTCCCGTCTCCGACCTTCTGGATGTGTTCAATGCCTACGACGGCGGCGTGATATTCCGCGGGCTCACCGACGGGACCGGCGGCGAACCCGCGGTGCTCGGCAGGATTGGGTGGATCTTCACCGGATTCGGGGCCCTCTTCACGCTCTGGGGCTTCATCCTGCGCGCGCAACGGTCGGGCGGTGAGGGCAAGCTTGGCGAGATAGCCAAGACTTGGATCGTGATTGCCCTCATCGTAGGGGGACCCTTCCTCATGCGCACGGCGATGGAGGGAGCGGATGCCGTCTACGAATCCTCAACCGGGGGCCCGCGCAACCTGACGGCGGTCTGCGTCAAGGCCGCCTATGCCATGCCCGAGCTGAGCCAGCTCTTCGATGTCCTGAGGAGGGGGGCACTCTCACAGCCGCCGGCGCAGAGGACCCCAGGCAGCCTTAGACGGGAGACCCTGATCGACGGCGCCAACGACGGAAGCGTGCTCGGGTACCTTGAGGCCTATGGCGTGGCGGTGTGGGACACCGCCTCCGACTATGCGTCGAGTGCGGAGACGTCATGGAACGGAATTGTGAGGCTTGCCACGATGGGCGTCGGCCTGGGCTCCGCCATGCTCAAATGCATGCTGATCGCGGTCACGGTCGTCCCCCTTTACCTTCTGCTGCTCTGCGCCGCCGCGATTGTCTGGTTCATGGAGCAGCTGCGGTATTTTCTCGCGGTATCCGGAACCATGATGCTTCCGCTCTTCACCGGGATGTTCTCCCTGCCCGAGGGCAACTTCGCGCGGCAGGCTGCCCAGGGATACGTCATGAACATGGTGTCGCTCGCCCTATGGCCGGTGGCATGGGCGATCGGCCATTCCGGCACGATCGCGCTCTATGACGCCCTCGTGTCACTCATCGCGGGGACCAGCCGCGTGCCCGAGATGGCCGTCATCCTCCAATGGGGTTCGATCGCGTCCCGGGCCCCCTCCGAGGCCCAGCTGCGGGTGGTCGAGACCGCGCTCGGCAATTGGTTCATGGGAAACGTGGCCGCGCTCCTATCGATCCTTGTCGGAGGAATAGGATTCTTCCTCTGGGTCGCCACGGTCTCCATCCTTGGCCCCGTTTTCCTCCACAGGCTCCTCTCCACGGGTGCCCACTTCATGTCCCAGGCGGCTGGGGTCGCCGGTCGGCAGTCCCTGGGGGCGGGTCGCCTGGCGCTGAACCTCGCGCAGGGGGCCGGGTTCACGGGCGGGGCGGGACTGTTTGCGGCGGGCGCGGCGGCGGGCGAACGCCTGGCAGGTGCCCGCGCGGCCGATGCCGTGCTCCTTTCGGTGCCATTGAACCCCGGTTTCCCGCCGGGAGCGGCGGAAGGCGGGTCGTCCATGGGATCCGCCGCCTCCAGGGTGGATGAATCGAAGGGCATCCTTCGTGCCCGGCTGTGATCTTGCCCGTGCCGCGGACCGCGCCCGAACAAAGGGATCGGCAGGAAGGGTATTTTCGTGTGCACTTCCCGGCGCGGATGGCGCATTCCCCTGTCCGGATTCGGCGCCCGCCGCGACTGTTGAATCCCCGAGAGCACGCTCCCCAAAACGATTCCAAGGCCCGCTCGCGGCTGCGCGCGATTGCCATACTGTTTGTCCTGATCCTTTGCGGGGCGGTCTTGGCGCATGTCTCGCTGACGATGCACCCGCGGTTCCTGACGATGGGCGACTCGATTGGCAGCCAGAAGGCGATCTATGACCGTTCCCCCGCCTATTTTGGCGGGCAGCTGGACGAGTTCGACATGCGGGACTGGCGGAACCGGGTGATGCTTCCCTATCTCATGGAGGGGTTCTCGCACTTTTCGGGAATGGAATTCGGCAGGACCTACGTGTTTTTCAGGTGGGTGACGGCAACCCTGGCGGTCGCCGCATTCATGGGGCTGTCAATGAGGACCCTTGCGCTGGACGCGATGTCCGCCGTCGCGACCGCGGCGCTCTTCGCCCTCTCGCTGATCCCCACGTTCACGCACATCTATGAGATCCCGTCGGATTTCCTCGACGCGGCATTCTTCTGCGCCCTCACGGCCGCAGCACTTGCCCGCAACCGGCTCGCCTTTTCCTGCCTGCTCCTGATCGGGCTCCTCAACAGGGAATCGGCCGTCTTTGCCACGCTGGTCTGGTTCTCACTGCACGCCTTCGGGCACGGGCCAAGGAACTTCTGGCGCGAGTCGGCGTGGTGCGGCCTCTGTGGCATCGTCTCCACGGCGATCGTCGTGTCCCTGCGCGTGGCCAATTCGGTGCACGGCGCCTCGGGGGCGCACCCCACCTTCTGGTCTGAGAACATCCGCCTGCTTGGCCAGGGATCGGGGGCCAGCGAGCCGGCGAGCTTCTGGTCGGCCAACATCAGCCTGCTGAGGGACTTCATTGCGAGGCCGCGGTTTGGACATCCCTATTTCTTCCTCGGCGGTTACCTGGCCTTCATGGCTTTCCTGCTGGCCTCCGAATGGGGGTCGATCGGTTGGCGGGCCAGGAGGCTTGTCCTCGCCGCAGCTGCGATCTTCGTGGTCTCGTCCATCTCCCATAATCTTGACGAGCTTCGCATCTTTATACCGTCGCTGGTCCTCTCGATGCTCGTGGTGTTCTCCATAGCCTGGCGGCGGGAGGTCGGGGGATCCCAATCTGGGGCGGGCACGGACTCCTAGGGTCGGGGTGCGGCGGGATGCCCGCTCGATGCGCCGCGTGTTCCACGGCCCGGCCCGCGATCCCCAGGGGGCGGATGATTCGGATGGCAAGGGTGAGTCCCGTGTGCGACTGTCGGTGCGTGCCCGCGCCCCCCATTCTCAGGTCCGTCTCCGAGGGTGCCGAGCGCCTGCTCGACCGGGCCCTGTGCGTGGCGGGGGCGGTCGCGTTCTCCCAGTTCCCGGAGTTCATGCAGCAGTACCTCCAGAGGCTGGAGGGCCACCTCGACGAGGCCCGCCTGGCGCTCGACCGTTTCAAGGACGCCGCCACCCAGTCGGGCATGAGCCTGGAGCAGCTCGTGTCCGGAGCCGCGGCCAACCCGGACAAGGCGATGGGCAAGCTCGGGGAGGTCGTCAGGGCGTCGATGAGCAGGGTGGACGAGCTCGCGGCCTCGGACGCCGCGCTCCGGGGCGCCTCGGCATGGACGCGGCCATTCGTGTTCCTGGCCCACGCGGACTGGGGAATCGCGCGGGCAACCCTGTCGATCTACCGCCCCGCGATCCCCACGACGGCGGAGGGCCTGGCCTACGCCTGCGCCGGGATAGCCGTGGTCCTGGCCGCGTACCACCTTGCGATCAGGGGACCGATCGTCCGGCGGCTGGCGAGGCGCAGGGACCAGGGGCCTCGGGGCGCCGCGTGAGCGCCGGCGGCGCCCGCCGCAAATCCATGGACAGACGGTTCGCCAGCGGCCAAGTTCAGAGGCCCCGATGCCTGACACCCTGCAAGTAAACCTTGGCGACCGGTCGTACTCCATCCTCTTTGCGGAGGACCTCTCCGCGGAGGTGCGGACCCTCGTCGCGGAGCTCAAGGGAGCGTCACGGCGGATCGCGGTCATCACCGACCGAAACGTGGCCACGATCCAGGCCCCGACGCTCCAAAAGCTGTTCGGAGACGCGGCGACACTGGTCGTGCCCTCTGGCGAGGAGTCAAAGTCGGTCGCGGAACTCGGCCGCGCACTGGATTTCCTGGCGGCGAAGGGTCTCGACAGGTCGGGGGCCGTCTTCGCAGTGGGCGGGGGGGTCGTCGGCGACCTCGCGGGCTTCGCTGCAGCGTCCTACCTTCGCGGGATCGATTACTACCAGGTGCCGACCACGCTCCTCGCGATGGTGGACAGCTCGGTCGGGGGCAAGACCGGCATCAACCTTGCAGCGGGAAAGAACCTCGCCGGGGCGTTCCACCAGCCGAGACTGGTCTTCATAGCGACGGGTTTCCTCAGGCTGCTCCCTCCCCGGGAGTTTGCCGCTGGAATGGCCGAGGTGATCAAGACGGCGCTCCTGGGCGACCGCCTGCTCTTCGAGGACCTCGAGCGCGCAGCCCTCTCGGCGGGCGACCTCAGGCTCGCATGGACGGTCCGGGTGTGCTGCGGCATCAAGGCAGGACTCGTCGAGGCCGACGAGAGGGAGACGGCCGAGAGCGGCGGCCGCGCGCTCCTGAACCTGGGGCACACCTTCGGCCATGCGGTCGAGCAGGTGACCGGGTACGGGACCTACCTCCACGGAGAGGCGGTCGCGGTCGGCCTCTGCGCCGCCGCGAGGCTGTCGAGCCGCCTCGGGATGATCGCGGGAACGGAGGTGGCGAGGATCGAGTCCGTCGTGGCTGCCCACGGGCTTCCCACGAGGCTGCGCTCCCCGCTCCCCGTGGCCCAGCTCATGGACGCAATGGCGCGTGACAAGAAGGCGCGGGCGGGTGCGCTCCGATTCGTCCTCCTGAGGGCCCCTGGGGTGGCCGTCATCAGGGGGGACGTGGAGCCGGCCGACGTCGAGGCGACCTGGCGCGAGGTCGGCTGCCACTGAAGGAAGGCGAAAATTCGTGTGTTCCTGCGCGGGTGGCGCTATAAGCTGAGTCATGTCAGCGATCGACGAAGGCATTGTCCGGGAGTACTTTGAGCAGAACGGCTTTTTCGTCCGCCAGGTCCACAAGTACCAGGTGCAGGCGCGCAAGAAGGCCGGTGACGAGGAGATAGACCTCCTTGTCCACAACCCGTCGTGGAGGAAGGGGAGCCGCAAGCCGGACTTCTTCCTCTTCTCGACGGAGCTGCAGTTCGTGCACCAGGCGGTCGTGGCCGTGAAGCCCTGGCACACCGGCGTGTTCACGCCGGCCACGCTCAAGGGATCGCCGGAGATCTTCGGGTTCCTGGAGCAGAACGTCCTGAAGCAGGCGGCAAGGCTCTTCCCGTCCGAGGGGGACGGGGTGGGGAGCGACGTCACCAAGATCCTCGTCCTCCCGGCGCTCCCCACGGCGGAGCCGTTCAGGTCCCAGAGCGTGGAGCTGCTGAAGGAACGCGGCGTGGACGGGATAATCTCGTTCCGCTCGATGCTCCTGGACCTGATCGACAAGATTGACGCGCACCGCAACTACGGGAAGAGCGACACGCTCCAGGTGATCCGGGTGCTCAAGAACTACGACCTTCTGAAGGACGCCCAGCTCGACCTCCTGTCCGACCGCATGCAGACCGCCCGCAGGACGCGCGCCTCGCAGGCGGCTCCCGTCGAGGGCTGAGCCGCCGGGGCGGCACCTGGCAAATCGTTCTCGCACTGTGCGCAGCCAATTTTGAGGATCACCCCGATGAAGGCGTCAATACATCCCACGGCAATCGTCGAGCAGGGCGCACAGGTGGGGGACGGGTGCGTGATCCACGCCGGCGCCATCATCCGGTCCGGAGCGATCCTGGGGGACCGGGTCACGGTGCACCCCTACGCGGTCATCGGGGGCGACCCGCAGGTCCTCAAGTTCGACCCTGCGGTGAGGACCGGTGCGAGGATCGGGGCGGGCACGACCATCCATGAGTACGTGACGATCAACCGCTCGACCGAGGCGGGGGCCTTCACCGAGGTGGGCGCCAACTGCCTCTTCATGGCCTGCTCGCACGTCGCCCACGACTCCCGCGTCGGGGACAATGTGGTCGTCGCCAACGCCGTCCTCCTGGCGGGCCACGTCGTGGTCGGCGACAACGCCGTTCTCGGCGGCGGCGCGGCGTTCCACCAGTTCAGCCGGATAGGGGAGGGCTCGATCGTCGGGGGCCTGTCGCGGATCACCCAGGACATACCGCCGTTCACCATGGTCGCGGAGCGAAACGAGGTGTCCGGCCTCAACCTCGTCGGCCTGAGGCGCCGCGGCGCGACGAGGGATGCCGTCAACGAGCTCAAGGACGCTTTCAGGCTGGTGTACTTCAATGCGGGCAACATCCGGGAGATCGCGGCCGCCGCGATGGCGAAGGGAACGTTCAAGTCGGCCGAGGCCCGCAAGTTCCTTCAATTCATCACCGAGGGAAAACGCGGGATCGCCCGGGCCAGGCGCAGGGGCGACCTGGAGGACGAGGACGCAGGCTGACCCGAAGCCTTGAACCCCTCAATTGCGATCTCCTGCGGCGACCCGGCGGGCATCGGGCCCGAGGTCGTCTCGGCGTGGATAGCCTCCAATCCCGGGGAGGCGCGCGACGCCGCGGTCATCGGCCCGGCCCGGTGGCTCGCCACGCTTCCCGACGGCCCGCGGAAGATCGCGGTCGGCATGGCGGACTTCGCCGCGCTGCCAGGGCGCCCCGACGGGGAGGGTTCGCTCGTCGCGTGGGCGGCGCTCGAGCGCGCCGCGGCGCTGTGCGTTTCGGGCGAGTGTTCCGGGGTCGTGACGGCCCCGGTCAGCAAGGAGCGCATGGCCGCCATCGGCTGGAGGTTCCCGGGGCACACCGAGTTCTTCGCCGAGCGCTGGGGCGGGCATCCGACTATGGCCTTCTGCGGGGGCAGGCTGAGGATCGCCCTGGTTTCGTGGCACATTCCCCTTCGCGAGGTCCCGTCCTGGCTCACGCCCGCCAACATCGGGCGTGCGGTGGCGGCCGCCGACGAGCTCGCCAGGGCGGACGGCGTGGCGGAGCCGCGGATCGGCGTGTGCGGCCTGAATCCCCACGCGGGAGAGGGCGGTCTCATCGGGACTGAGGAGCGCGACACGATCGAGCCGATACTTGAGCCCCTCCGGGCGCGGTACCCGGGTCTCTCGCGGTGCCAGCCGGCCGACACCCTCTTCGGCCGCCAGCTCAGGGGGGAGTTCGACGTCTCGGTGGCCCTCTACCACGACCAGGGCCTCGGGCCGCTCAAGGTGGTCGACTTCGAGGAATCCGTCAACGTGACGCTGGGGCTCGGCCACGTGCGCACGAGCCCCGACCACGGCACGGCCTTCTCGATCGCGGGAAAGGGTGTGGCGAGCCCAAGGAGCTTCTCAAACGCCGTGTCCGTCGCCCAGCGCTTGATTCGGGCCCGCAATGGGCGATAGTGTCCCCCGTGCCCGAGTCCGCCTCCTCCTCCGCCCCCGCAGCCCCCGCCCTGATCCGGGAGGGGAGCGAGGGCCTGGTGCGCCTCACCGAGCAGGCGGGCGGGAAGGTGCGCGCGCTGATCGCGCGCGAGAACCAGGGGGACTACCTGCGGGTGGCGATCACCGGCGGGGGCTGTAACGGCTTGAGCTACAAGCTCAAGTTCGCCCCCGAGCCCAGGCGAGGTGACATCTTGGTCAAATCGGCGGGGATTGCCGTCATCGTGGACCCGAGGACGGCGCTCTACCTGAAGGGCACGGTGGTCGACTACTCGAGCCAGCTGATTGCAGGCGGGTTCAAGTTCACGAACCCCAATGCGAAGGCCAGCTGCTCGTGCGGCGAAAGCTTCAGCGTTTAGGTGTTGTGTTCGAGGCTGTTTCACGAGACCGTGTCCTGATTCTACACACCCAGCAGCGTAATTATTGATGGCCATACCGACTCCTCCGGCCGCCCCAGGCGGCAACCGCCCCAGCGGGCAGTTCCAGCGCCGTAACAACGATCCGTTCGCGAGCATACGCCGCAACCACCGCATCAAGGTTCCGCAGGTCCGTGTGATCTCACCCGAGGGCAAGCAACTCGGCATCCTGGACACGCCCAAGGCCGTCAACCTCGCCCTGGAGGTCGGCCTCGACCTGGTCGAGGTGGCCCCGAACGCCACCCCGCCCGTCTGCAGGATAATGGACTTCGGGAAGTACGTCTACGAGGAGCAGAAGAAGCACTCCCACTCCAAGTCGACCGCCAGCAAGATCAAGGAGATCGAGTTCACGGCCCGCATCGCGCCGAACGACTTCAACACGAAGCTCCGCCACGCGGAGGAGTTCCTCGACCATGGCAACAAGGTCAAGCTGCGCCTCAAGTTCCGGGGCAGGGAGATGGCGCACACCGAGCTCGGCTTCGAGGTGATGAAGAAGGCCGTGATCGACCTCGCCGGAATGGGCCATCCCGATGCCGATCCCAAGCTGATCGGCAGGAACATCCACGTCATGCTGACCCCGCTGCCGGCCAACAAGCGCAAGGCCAAGTTTCACATGAAGGACGGCGGGGACACGGGCGAGGATGAGGATGACTCCGGCCCCTCCGACCAGCAGGCTGCAGGGGCCTGAGCCCCAAGCGGCCATGCGCCCGGCGGCGTTTCTACTCGCACTGGTCCTCATTCCCGCGCTGGCGCTCGCATCGGCGGTCCCGGACCTCGCGCAGGTAAAAAGCAACGGGATCGACTACGTGAGCCTGGAGGAGGGCGCCGCCCGCCTCGGCCTTCGCATGGAGCGCTTGGTCCCGCCGACGGCGGTGATGCTCAAGGACGGACCCCAGCCGGTCGCCCGGCTCGCCGACCGCAGCCGCGAGTCCGACATCAAGGGCCTCAGGGTGTTCCTGGGTGATCCCGTGATCGAGCGCCGGGGAACCTTCTATCTCAGCCGCACCGATTTCGAGGCCCGGATTGTCCCGCGACTCAGGCCCGACCTCTGTCCCGCCCCGCCGCGCCCGCCGCGCGTGATCGCCATCGACCCCGGGCACGGGGGCCTGGACCACGGAACCGAGAACAGGTCCCTCGGCACGATGGAGAAGACCTACACGCTCGACGTCGCCCTCAGGCTCAGGAAGCTCCTCGAGGGAGCCGGCTACGCGGTCGTCATGACGCGGGAGACGGACGTGGATGTGCCCAAGCAGATCCGCGCGGAGATCGCCAACCAGGCATCCGCGGACCTCCTCGTCAGCATTCATTTCAATTCGCTCTACCCCAACACGAAGACAACGGGCGTCGAGGTGCTTTCCTTTCCCCCACGCTCCCAGCGCTCCACCAACTCGTGGAGCCCGGGCGAGAAGGACGACTCGGAGGCACGGGACGCCCCCGTCAACGAGTTCAACACGTGGAACGCCGTCCTTGCGGGCGCCCTGCACCGCAGGCTCCTGGACTCCCTCCGCACGGGCGACCGGGGCGAGAAGTTTGAGCACCTCGGGGTGCTCCGGATGCTGAAGTGCCCCGGTGTCCTCGTGGAGTCGGCATTCCTCTCGAGCGACACGGAGGCCGGCCGCCTGGCAACCCCGGCCTATCGCGACGCGATCGCTGCCGCCCTCCTCGGGGGAATCCAGGATTACTCCGACCTCCTTCGCCGGCTCCGTCCCGAACCCGTGGCGCCAGCCGGGGCCGTCCCGGGGACCCAGCCCTCCTCGCCCGCGGGCCCGCCTGCGCGCTCGGTGCCGACGCGACCTGGAGCCAAGCCGTGAGCCGGGCCAGGAAGGTGACGCCCCTCGAGGCGCGAGCCTTCCTCAGGCGCGCCCACCTCATCGAATCCCAGGCGGATGGGATCGCCGAGGCGATTGCCCACCACGGCTACGTCCAGATAGACCCCCTCAACATCTGCGGCCGGATGCACGACCACATCCTGAGGAACCGGGTCCGGGGGTACGAGGAGGGCGGGCTGATGAGGCACCTCCACGGCGACGGGGCCCCTCTGGAGGCGGCCAGGCGCACCGCGTTTGAGCACCACCTGCCGTCGACCGGCATCCTGGTCGCCCTCCCGCTGGACGCATGGCCCCACCTCCACGCGTCGATGAGGGCCAGGACGCGTCAGGCAAGCGCGTGGTCGGGCCGCCTGACGCCCCGCGAGAGGGAATTCGCCAAGGCCATGCTCGAGCGATTCGCCCAGGGCGGCCCGCTCGGGCCGGAGGCGTTCGCCGACGACCGCAGGGGCAGCCGCGTCTGGGGCGCCGCCACGCTCGCGAAGTCGACCCTCCAAAAGCTCTTCTTCCACGGAAGGCTCCTGATCGCGGGTCGCGAGAAGAACCGACGGCTCTACGACCTCCCCGAGCGGGTGCTCCCCTCCACGGTGCTCGCGCAAAGGGAGCACACCGCGGACGAGACCGCGCGATGGCTCGCCCTGACCCGCCTCAGGCAGCACCGCCTAGTCGCCCTCAAGAGGGCGGAGCTCGCGCACGTGGAGGACCTTGTGGTGGCGGTCTCCGTGGAGGGTTGCCCGACGCTGCACTGCCTCGCATCGGACCTCCCCTGGTTCGAGCCGCCAGCCGGGCCGGCAAACGATCCCGCCCCGCTCCTCCTGGCGCCGCTAGACCCCATGATCTATGACAGGCGGGTGACCCGCGGCCTCTGGGGCTTCGACTACACGTGGGAGGCCTACACGCCGGCGCCCAAGCGAAAGCGGGGATACTACGCGCTTCCGGTTCTCGCCGGAACCGAGCTCGTCGGCCACGTCGACCTGAAGGCGGACAGGGCCACCGGCCGGCTCGGCGTCGTGTCGCGGGCCGTCGCGAGGGGGCACAGGACCCGTGTCGCCGTCGCCGGGTTGGCCCGGTTCCTGGGCCTAAGGACCCGGTGACCGGGCGGCCCCGGGCGGGTCCGCCCGGTCCGTTCTTACTCGTCTTGGCCCGCCCATAGGGCAAAAGGGATTCCGTTTGGATCGCGCTGGCCCCCCATCGACCGAGTCCCTCCAGCTGCGCCTCTTGGGCGCGGCGGTGCTGGCGGTCAGCTCGGTGGTGGTCATCGGCTGGGTGGGGGGCTGGCCCTCCCTGATCTCGATCGTACCCCGCGGCTCGCCGATGGTCATGAACGCGGCCCTGTGCCTGTGGCTCTGCGGAGCGGGCCTCCTGGCCGTGGCCGCCGGGTGGCTCGGCGCGGCGCGGGCCTGCGGCATCGCCGTGGTTTGCGCGGCGTCGGCGATCATCGTGCAGAAGATCACGGCGTGGCCCCTGCACCTGGACGACGGGTTGTGGGAGCGCCTCGGCGTGATCACGCCTGGGCAGCATAAGGTGGAGATGGCGCCCAACACGGCCGTGGCGCTCGTCGTGGTCGGTGCCTCCCTCGTGGCGATGGCGGCGCGGCGCAGGAACACGTGGCTCCTCGTCGCACTGGGCGGGGGAGCCTTCGCGCTGGCCGCCCTCCCCCTGCTCAGCTTCATGGCGTCGCTCTCGCCGACGTCCGTCGGGGCGAGCTACCGCGGCATGGCGCCGAGCTCCATGGTCTGCCTCATAGCGCTCTCGGCGGCCATTCTTCTGCGCGCGCGAACGGACTCGGAGGGACGGAGGAGCTCCGCCCCCCTCATCGCGGCGGCCGTCGGCCTGCTCGTCGCGATCCGCGTGGTCGCAGTCCAGAGCAACACCGACCTCATAGACGCCGGCAGCTCGGTTGTCGCGACCCATGAGGCGCGAAGCACGATCGACCACCTGGTCTCCGAGGTGGCGCGGATGGAGGCGTCGGCCCGCGGCTACGCGATGTCCGGAAAGGAGGCGTTCGAGGCGCTCGCCGAGTACCACCGCGGGGAGGTGCTGGTCGGGTTCGCCGAGCTCGAGCGGCTCGTCGGCCGCGACCCGGCGCAGCTCGCGCGGGTGAAGAGGCTGCGCGCCCTCGCCGAGGACAAGGTGGCTCTCAACGCAGCGCTCATCAGGTCCCGGAGCGCGAGCGGCGGCTCAGCCGCGCCGGAGCAGCTTCTGGCCGCGCAGCTGGGCGAATCCGACCCGGGGGCCCTTGAGGCGCTGGCGGACGAGGCGCGCTCGGAGGAGGCGCGCCTCCTTGCTCAGCGGGAGGCGGAGATGGAAGGGGTCATCAGGAGCACGCGGATCGTGCAGGTCTTTGGCAGCCTGATCGCGCTTGGGTTGATAGGGCTGGCTATCGTCCAGACCCGCAGATCCTCGAACGCGTGGCGCGCCGCCGAGGAGAAGCTGCGGCTCGCCAATGCCTCGCTGGGCATCCGCGCGGACGAGATGACGACCGTCATGCAGCTCCAGAGGGCGGTGCTGGACGGCACGACCTTCAGCCTGGTGAGCACCACCCCGGAGGGGGTGATCGCGACCTTCAACGCCGGGGCCGAGAAGATGCTGGGCTACAGGAGCGACGAGGTCGTCGGCAAGCGGACGCCCGAGGTCATCCACCTGGGGGAGGAGATCGCCCACCGCGCCGCCGAGCTCAGCGCGAGCCTGGGCCGGCCGGTCGCTCCGGGATTCGAGACGTTCGTCGCAAGGGCCCGCCTTGGCCTCATCGAGGAGAGGGAGTGGACCTACGTGCGCAAGGACGGAAGCCGCCTGCCCGTGCTCCTGACCGTCACGGCCCAGCGGGACAAGGCCGGGGTGATCGTCGGCTTCCTTGGGATCGCCCAGGACATCACCGCGAGGAAGGAGGCCGAGGCCGCGCTCAAGGTCAGCGAGGAGCGCCTTCACCGGATCCTGAGCCAGGCCGACTGCCTCATTTGGGAGGCGAATGTCCGCGTCTCGCCGCGGGAGGCCGATGGCGGCTGGGAATGGCGGACGACGATCCACCCGTCGGCGCTCCAACAGCGGCTCATGGCGTGGGCCGTGATGCCGCCCGGGCCGGTCATGTGGCAGAGCTTCAACATCCCCGAGAGGGCCGAGATGGAGGAGCGGAGCCGCGCGGCGATGGCGGGCGGGCAGGCGGGTTACGTCCAGGAATTCCGCCTCGTCAACGAGGGCCAGGTGGAATGGGTGCGCGAGTCCGTGTCCATAACCCGCCTTGACTCGGGGGACTTCTGGCTCGTGGGCGTCGCGGTGGACGTCACGGCCCAGAAGCAGAGCGAGGCCGCGCGCTCCGAGCTGCTCGGGCGCCTGGAGAAGATAGGCCGGCAGGTGCCCGGGCTCGTCTACCAGTTCAGGCTGCGGCCCGACGGCACCTCGTGCTTCCCGTACGCGAGCGAGGGGATACGGGAGGTCTACAGGTTGAGCCCGGCGGAGGTGCGCGACGACGCCTCCAAGGTGTTCGCGATCCTGCACCCCGATGACGCGGCCATGGTCGGGGACTCCATACGGGAGTCGGCAGACACGCTCATCCCCTGGCGTCACGAGTACCGCGTGCGGTTTGCGGACGGGACGGAGCGCTGGCTCATGGGAAGCTCGGTGCCGGAGCGGGAGGCGGACGGCGGAGTCCTCTGGCACGGGTTCATCACCGACATCACCGACCGGAAGCGGCTCGAGGACAACCTCTCGCGGGTGCGCGACCAGGCGCTCGAGGCCTCGCGCCTGAAGTCGGAATTCCTCGCGACGATGAGCCACGAGATCCGCACGCCGATGAACGGGGTGATCGGCATGGCGGGCCTCCTCCTGGAGACGCCGCTCGACGACGAGCAGCGCGAGATGTGCGGCGTGATGATCGGCAGCGCGGAGAACCTGCTGACGATCATCAACGACATCCTGGACTTCTCCAAGATGGAGGCCGGGAAGCTCCGCATCGAGCCGGTCGAGCTCGAGCTGCAGGTGGTCGCGGAGGAGACGCTCGCCCTGCTCGCGACGCGGGCCCACGAGAAGCACCTCGAGCTTCTCTGCGACTTCGACCCGGCGCTCGCCCAGCCGATGCAGGGCGATGCGGGGCGCATCCGGCAGGTGCTCACGAACCTGGTCGCAAACGCGATAAAGTTCACCGACGAGGGCGAGGTGGTGCTCCGCGCGCACCTCGTGCGGCAGACCGACAAATGGCTGAAGGTGCGCTTCGAGGTGCGCGACACCGGCATCGGCATCCCGAGAGAGGCGCACGAGCGCCTCTTCGAGGCCTTCACGCAGGTCGACGGCACCGCCACCCGCCGCTTTGGCGGCACCGGGCTTGGCCTGGCCATCAGCCGGCAGATCGTCGAGCTCATGGGCGGCGACATTGGCTTTGAGAGCGAGCCGGGCCGCGGGTCGGTGTTCTGGTTCGAGCTCGAGCTGAAGAAGTCGCCGGACCGGCCCGCGGCGTCGCCGTCCCCGGTCCTGCCCCAGAACCTTCGGGTCCTGGTGGTCGACGACAACGCGTCGAGCAGGCGCATCCTGCTCGGCCAGCTCTCCGTCCACGGGGTGTTCGCGGAGGCCGTGGCGGACTGCGGGGCCGCGCTGGCGCGGCTCCGCGCGCAGGCCAAGGCCGGGATGCCGTTCCGGATCGTGCTTCTGGACTGGAATATCCCTGGCGGGGGCGGCCTTGGGTTCGCCCGTGAGGTGCGCGCCGACCCTAATCTGCAGGGCCTGTCGCTCATCAAGCTCTCCCTTGCCGGGCCGCCGGACGAGTCGGCCAAGCTTGCCGGGATTGAGTTCCAGGGGCTGCTCACGAAGCCCGTGCGCACGGCGCACCTTCTGCGGAGCCTGGCCGCCGCGGCGGAGCGCGACCTGGCGGTGGAGGGGGTCGCGTACGTGAAGGCGCCGGCGAAGGCGGGACCTGAGCCGGCGGGGGCGGGACTGCGCCTGCTCGTCGCGGAGGACAACCCGGCGAACCAGACCGTCACGCGGATGATCCTTGCGAAGATGGGCTACGCGACCGACGTCGCCGTGAACGGCGAGCGGGCGCTCGCCATGCTCCAGGAGCGCCGCTACGACGCCGTGCTCATGGATTGCCAGATGCCCGTGCTCGACGGCTACGAGGCCACGCGCCGGATCCGTTCAGGCACCCTGGCCGGCGTCGATCCGTCGATGCCGATCATCGCGCTGACGGCCTACGCCATGCCGGGCGACCGGGCAAGGTGCGCGGCCGCCGGGATGAACGACTATGTTTCGAAGCCGCTCAGGCCCGAGGCGCTGCGCTCGTCCCTGCAGCGATGCGGGCTGGGCCCGGGGCACTCCGCGCCGGCTGACCATGCGTCGTCGAGCGCGCCGGCACAGGCGTGGAGCGTCGATCCAAAGATGCTGGCCGTGATTCGCGACCTGCCCGGCGTCCGTGGGCCCTCGCTCCTGCCCGAGATGGTCGAGGCGTTCATCGCGGCCCACTCCGGAAGCCCGGAGGAGATGGCGCTGATGGCGTCGAGGCGCGCCGGCGCCGAGCTCGCCGACGCGGCGCACCGGCTCGCCGGCAGTTGCTCAAATTTCGGCGCCCGCCAGACCCAGGACGCCGCCCTCGCGGTGGAGCGGCTCGCGAAGGACGGGGACTGGACGGGCGTCGACGCGGGCCTCGGCGCCCTTCGGGAGGCGCTTCACCGCTTGCAGGTGGCGCTTGCTGCGCCTACACTCAGGGACTGAAGGCCGATGAAGATCCTGACCCTAGAGGATGACCCGATTTCGCGGATGATGCTGGAGGCGATGCTTCGGCAGTGCGGGCACGAGCTTGTTGCGGCCGCCAACGGCGACGAGGTGCTCGCCAAGCTGGATGACAAGGACACCCGGGTGGTGGTGAGCGACTGGATGATGCCGGGGATGGACGGCCTTGAGCTCTGCAGGCGCGTTCGCAAGCGGGAGGGTGACTACGTCTACTTCATCCTCGTCTCCCAGCGGGCGGCCACCCGCGAGAACCGCGAGGCGGCGATGGCGGCCGGCGTCGACGAGTTCCTGGTGAAGCCCGTCAACGTGGACGACCTATGGATGCGCCTCAATGTCGCCGAGAGGATCCTCAGGCTCACGAAGGAGGTCCAGCAGCTGGAGACGATCCTGCCCGTGTGCGGCTACTGCAAAAAGATACGGGACGACAAGGACTACTGGCAGCAGATCGAGAGCTACATCCAGGAGCGGACCAGCTTTGCCTTTAGCCACAGCATTTGCCCGGACTGCTACGTCAAGAAGGTGGTGCCGATGCTGCGGGAGGCGGGGGTCCGGGACGTGTCGCGCCCGGGCACCGGCACGGGGACGGTCGGGGCGCCCCTATAGCCGGTGGGTTCCCGCTACGTGGCTGCGACAGCGGCCTGGCCCTCGCCCCTGGCCGGCTCGAACCACCCGAACGGGTTGCTGTCGCGGGCAAAATCGGGGCACTCCTGCTCAAGCTTGCGGCGCAGGCGCTCGCGGGCCCTTGCGATCCGGCTCTTCACGGTGCCCACGTTGATTCCAAGCGCCGAGGCTATTTCCTCGTAGGACTGGTCGAGGACGCTCCGCATCGACAGTATCCTGCGATGGGAGGGTTCCAGGCTCTCAAGGCACGCCTCCACCTTCTCCAGGAACTCATTGCGGGAGCCTTCCTGGGACGGATCGGGTGCGCTTGTCGAGATAAGGTCCGAGAATGTGCCGTCCCCCTCGCTTCCGATCGCGGCGTCGATCGAGAGTGTCACGTGCCTGCGCCGCCGGAAGAAGTACCAATACCGGTTCCGCGCGAGATTGACGGCGATCCGGTGCAACCACGTGGCCAGGGACGAGTCCCCGCGGAACGTGGAGAGGCCCCGGTGCGCGCGCACAAAGGTGTCCTGCGTGATTTCCTCGGCGTCGGCGTGGTTGCGCAGGAGCGCCATGGCGGCCGCGAATATTCGCGCCTTGTGGCGGCCCATGATCTCTCCGAAGGCGGACTCGTCGCCGCCGTTGAACCGCCGCACCAGGTCGGCGTCGTGAATGGCTTCGGTGTTCATGCCCGACGATGTACCTTTCGCCGTGCCACTTTCTTGCGAAGTTACATAAGATAATACTAAAAAACATATTACATTTCTATGACCCGCGACGACAGGGGTTTGGCACCCCGTTTTTCGTGCATTTTGCAACCGAGCCGGAGCCGCATTCCGCAATCTGCATGGGTGCCTTCCTGATCCGCACTGCCGAGATTCCAAATCCCGTTTCGTGGCGGAGCATCCATGCTTGACTGCCCTTGGGCCCGCCGATGTGGCTAACGCCCAAGGTTGAAATACGGCCCGCCCAATCCAAGCACCCTGCCCATGGGACCCGACGCTCCCTGCAGCCTTTGCATGAAAGGCGGGGATCCCGAAGGAAGGGGAGGGGCCGATGCACCGTACGCCGGCATGTACCGGACCGTGAACCCTCCTGGCATACGCGCGGGCGAGGCTGATTGATCGGGGGGAACGGGTATGACGGACCTTCCCACAATCGTGCATCTGGATGCGGATGCTTTCTTCGTCTCGTGCGAGCAGGCGCGCAACCCGTCCCTGGTGGGCAAGAGGTGCGCCGTGGGCGGGCGCGAGCGGGGCATCATCTCGTCGGCCAGCTACGAGGCCCGGGCTTGCGGGGTCTACACACCCATGCCGTCCGCCCGTGCATTGCGCGTATGCCCGGACCTGGTGCTCATCCCGCACACTTCCGGCCTCTACGGGGAGGTGTCGCGGAGAATGTTTGACCTGTGCGAGGGCCTGACGCCCGACGTGCAGCGCAACTCGATCGACGAGGGTTACCTCGACCTTGGGCCCTGCCGCCTCGGTGGACTGGGGGAGATCGAGGCTGCCGTGCGCGGCCTTCAGCGGCGGATTTGGGAGGAGCTGAGGATCCCGGTCTCGATGGGAATCGCCTCGAACAAGCTCGTCGCCCAGATTGCCTCTAAGCTCCGGAAGCCGGAGGGTTTCGTGGTGGTGCGACACGGGGAGGAGGCGGCCTTCATGGAGCCGCTTTCCATCGGCCGCCTGCCCGGGATCGGGGCAAAGACGGAGGCCGCGCTCGCATTGAGGGGCATACGCGAGGTCCGGGACGTGCTCGCCTTGAGCGAGGACGAGATGGCCTCGGTCTTCGGCAGGGATTGGCGCGCCGTGCTAGCCCGGGCACGCGGGGAGGACGACAGCCCCGTCGAGGTGGAGCGAGAGGACGCGAAGAGCTATTCCAAGCAGGAGACGTTTGCCTGCGACCAGGGAGAGTTTGCGGCGGTGG
The DNA here is from genome assembly GCA_003151495.1 of Opitutaceae bacterium. Taxonomy (GTDB): domain Bacteria; phylum Verrucomicrobiota; class Verrucomicrobiia; order Opitutales; family Opitutaceae; genus Palsa-1447. The sequence goes on along the minus strand of PLXR01000161.1, from coordinate 5,488 downwards.
AGAAGGTGGCGAAAGGCATGATCGACCAACTCCTCCCCATGGTCCGCGCCGACGGCGTCAAGGTGCGCACGATCACGGTGAAGGTCCGCTACCCCGACTTTTCCCACGAGTCACACGGGCAGAGCCTCGAGGCGCCGACCGACATAGAGGCGCCGTTCTATCCGCTCGTTGCACCTCTGCTCCGCGCGGCGTGGGGGAAGCGCAGGCCGCTCCGACTCGTGAGCGTGCGCCTATCCGGGGTCGATGCGGGCCCGGCGCAGCTCGAGATGTTCGCCCAGGGCGACGAAAAGCGCCGGAAGCTCGCGGGGGTCCTCGACCGCCTCAACCGCGGCGGCCGTGATTCCGTGGTCGTGCACGGCCACCAGCTCGGGCACATCCCCGGTCGTAACGAATAATAGGATACAGGGAGGCGGTGCCGTGCCGGACGCCCTTGCGGCACCGGGGGCCTGAGGGGAGGGTGCCCCCGGGGCCGAAAAGGGGGCAATTCCCCCCCAAACGGCAGTCAACACCGAAAAATTGGAAATATTTAACATTTGAGGCTCACAAACCTGTTGACGGGCGAAAACCAAAGCTCAATAGGTTGTGGCCGTTCGGGCTGTCGACCACATCCTGTTGTGGTCAACAACGCGTAAATAAGTTCCAGCAACTTTTGGTCGCCTAGACTTATTTCGCGTCGGAAATAGCCCCTGTTTACCCCGCATTCACCCTTTTTCACGCCAGCCGCCATGCAGAAAATCTTTCAGGTAGGTACCAAGACCTTCGTCCTCGACCAGGCTAAAGCGGAAGCCGCGTTTGCAGCCAAGCGCGTGATCAACGGCCGCGAGACGATGACGTTCAACCTCCTTCCGTTGAAATACCAGTGGTCCTACGACCTTTATCGGACGATGAAGGCCAACCATTGGGAGCCGGAGGACATCCCAATGGGCAAGGACATTGAGCAGTGGCGCGATGCCAAGGCCGTGTCCGACGTCGAGCGCTGGATCATACGGATGGGCATCGGCTATTTCTCGGCGGCAGAGGGGATCGTTGGCGACAACATCCAACACGTGGTCCGGGAGCTCGTCACGGCTCCGGAGCTAAAGCTCGTGCTCGGTCGGCACGCCCACGAGGAGAACATACACGCGGACTCCCTCCTCTACATGATCGCCTCCCTGGGCATCAACCCGCACGAGTGCGAGGCGATGTTCGAGGACGTCCCGACGATCGTAAGAAAGAACGAATTCGTGACGCGGATATCCAAGGAGCTTCGTAGGGACTTGGACCTCACTAAGATAGAGAACAAGCGCCTCCTGGCCTCGAACATCTTCGTATTCGGCCAGTGCATGGAGGGGACCCAGTTCTACGGCCTATTCGGCATGATCCTGTCGCTTTACCGGCAGAACAAGTTCCCCGGCATCGGGCAGATGTTCCGCTACACGCTCAGGGACGAGTCGAACCACATCGAAGTGTTCCGCAACCTGTTCATGGACCTGGTCGAGGAGAACCGCGAAATCTGGACCCCCGAGTACAAGGAGGAGCTTCGCGGCCTCATGCGCGAGGCGGTCTCTCTGGAGAAGGAATTCATCCGTGACTGCCTGCCTGTGAACGCAGTGGGGCTGAGGCTCGAGGACTTTCAAACCTACATAGACTATATCGCCGATCGCCGCCTCGAAGGCTGCGGTTTGGCGCCGCTTTCCGGCGGCATCAAGAATCCCCTACCTTGGCTCGCCGAGATGATGGACATCGCGAAGGAGCAGAACTTCTTCGAGGGCCGGGTAACCGAATACCAAAAAGCATCCTCCCTGACTGTCGCCTCGGACGACGAGCTCTGACCAAAGAGCCGCCCGAAAAGAGCACTTCAGCCGACCGTCTCCCCATCGTTTAGCGGTCCCTTAAACTGCCGTCACTGGCGCACGGGGTAAACTTCGCCCCGACCAATCTCGCGCTATTGCAAACATCTTATAATTAGGAACATAGAAATGAACAACACTCCCCTGGCCCACGACCTTGCCCTCAAGCGCACGGTCCACGCACCGACAGAGCTCAAACCCCTTTACGCTTGGAAAGACGTCATCGCCCCCGTTGAGATCGCGCTGCCGCCGATCGTCCTGCTTTGCCCGCATGGTGAGGAGCGCTTCGACATGGCGGAGGTCGCCGATACGCTCGGCAAGGCCCTGACAAACGTCCTCATCTCCCAGGGCGAGAAGGACATATTCAACGACAAGAACCGTTCATGGGTGGCCCAGATCTGCCGCGAGCTCGCCGGGAACCTGACCGAGATGGCCCGCAAGCAGAACCCGCTCCGTCTTACGCTCAACGGCCTCTATGAGCTCATTGAGAAGACCCTGGTCGACAACAACGCCTACATGGTGGCCAAGAGCCTCCTGCTCAACCGCTCGAGGAAGATCTCGGTGAGCCGCGAGTCGGCCGCCCAAAGCGCCGTGCGCGTCATCCGGCGCAACGGCCAGGTCGTGCCTTGGAATGACAGCAAGGTGGAGATCGCAGTGAGGAAGACCTTCCTGTCGATGTCCCGGGACTCGGCGCCAGCCGTGGCGATCGCAAAGACCGTATCCGACCGGGTGAATGCTTCAAACCAGGCCTTTGTGCGGATCGAGGAGGTCCAGGACATCGTCCAGGAGGAGCTCATGAAGGCCGGACATTTCAAGGTCGCCGAGGCCTACATCCTTTTCCGGGCCGAGCGGGCCGCGGCCCGCGAAACCGTGGGCTCGGACACGGTGATCGAGGCTCCGGGCGCGGCCGCACCGGGCCAGGAGACCCTCGTGGTCGTGAAGAAACCCAACGGCGAGACGGTTCTCTGGGAGGGCGCGGACCTCAGGAAGAGGATCGAGTTCGCAACGACGGGCCTCGACCTGTGCCTGTCGGGCGAGGAGATCGAGCTGGAACTCCGCAGGGCGGTGTATGACCAGATCTCACAGAAGGACCTGGATGCGACGATCATCCTCAACTCCAAGACCCTGATCGAAAGGGATGCGGACTTCGCTAAGTTCGCAGGGCGGATCCAGCTGACCTATATCTACGAGGAGGTGCTCGGCTGGGACATCCTCAAGGACGGCATAGCCAAGCTGAAGGAATGCCACCAGAAGGCGTTCAGGAAGTACATTGAGCATGGAATCGCGATCAAGCGCCTCAACCCGCGCCTGCTAGAATTTGACTTCGCGAGGCTTGCCGGAGCCCTGGACCCGTCGTCAGACCTCGAGTTCGACTTCCTGGGGGTCCAGACGCTCTATGACCGCTACCTGATAGTCGACAAGGTTTCCAAGCCGACCCGTCGGATCGAGACCCCTCAGTTCTTCTGGATGCGCGTCGCGATGGGTCTGTTCCTTGACGAGAAGGGTGATCGTGAGTCGAAGGCCGTGGGCCTTTACGAGCTCTACAAGACGCGCAGGTTTTGCTCTTCCACCCCGACGCTCTTCAACAGCGGGACGTTGCACAGTCAGCTGTCGAGCTGCTTCCCTGGCGATACGCCGGTTGTCACGTCAACCGGAATGAGGAACATAATGGATATCCGCGAAGGGGAAAGGGTGCTCGCGCAGGACGGAACTTTTAGGCGAGTCCTCGGCACCCGAGCCAAGGCGAACGAAAAACGCCTGGTTGAGGTTTCCCTTTCCGCGATGTTGGGTGGAAGGGCCTGGATCCGACCCACGGAGGATCACCTTCTCTTTGCGATCCCGGCCAAAGCCGCGGCCTGCGTCCGCCAAAGGGCCTCAGGCGGGCAGTCCGCCTGCATCGAATACCGGGGACGGCGCGAACAGTGCTTCACTGTGAAGAACCAATATGCAGCGGTCTGCGAGCGCATAGCGAAGGTGGATTTCTTGGGTGACGCTGCCTGGACTAAGGCGGGTGAACTCCAGGAAGGGGATTTTGTCGAGATGCTGTTTCCTAGGGTGGAACGCGCCGTTGTCCTGAGCCCAGCCGACTTCATTGATAACGGTCTTCTGATCGAGAAGGATGGTTTCCTCTTTGAGGCGCACCAGGACGAAAAGCGGTACGACAAGCCGACCGCCAAGACCCAGGTCAAGGCGATCCGAGCGAGTGTCCCGCTTGACGGGGTTTTCCTCCGACTTGTGGGATACTACCTCTCCGAAGGGCACTGCCAGGGGAGGGATTCGTTGTTCTTCACATTCGGCCGCACGGAGGTGGATTTCATCTCCGACACGGTGGAACTCTGCGAACGGGTTTTTGGAATCACGCCTCTCCTCCAGAAGGGCAGTGGCGAATGCACCTGCGTGGTGCTTCACTCGAAGCTCGCGGTGAGCTTCATGCTGGCGCTCTTTGGCACCGGCTTTGACACAAAGAAGCTGCCGCAGTGCGTGATCGAGGCTCCAAACGAGGCCCTTGAAGAGCTCCTAGTGGGGGTATTCCGGGGTGATGCCTGCGCGGTTCATCGCACGCAGCTTTCGCTCCAGCTGTCGAATCGTGACCTGATCCTCCAGTTGTTCCAGGTTGCGCTGAAGTTAGGCATCCTTCCGATAGTGCAGAAGCCCTCAATGTCGCGGCTCGCTCGGGTCCAGCCCTATGTGCTTGCGATCACGCCCAGCGACGCGCCAAGGCTGGCCTGCAAGGTCGGCAAGGGTATCGATCTCTTCGATTTCCAGGGCGAGAATCCGAAGTGGAGGAATCGGCGTTTCTTCATCGATGGCAGGGCGTTCTATAGGGTCGATGGAGTGAAGCTTTCAGATTATTCGGGAGACGTTCACGATATCCAGGTGGAGGGTGATCCGTCATTCTCGGCCGCGGGAATCTGCGCACACAATTGCTACCTCTACTACGTAGACGACTCGATCGAGGGAATATTCCAACGCGGAATCGCGGAGAATGCCTATCTTTCAAAGTGGGCGGGCGGCCTCGGAGGGTCGTGGACCGCAGTCAGGGGAACGGGTGCTCACATTGGAGGTACCAACGGTGAGTCCCAGGGCGTCATACCTTTCTTAAAGCTTCATAATGACCAACTTGTGGCGGTCAATCAAGGAGGCAAGAGACGGGGGTCAGGCTGCGCCTACCTCGAGAGTTGGCACAACGACATCTTCGAATTTCTCGAACTGAGGAAGAACACAGGTGACGATCGCCGCCGTACCCATGACATGAATACGGCCAACTGGGTTCCGGACCTGTTCATGAAACGGATGGAGGCCCGTGGAACGTGGACCCTATTCCGTGCCAACGAGGTTCCGGATCTCCACGACGCTTACGGCCGGAAATTCGAGGAGCTTTATCTCAACTACGAAAAGCTCTCAGAGGAGGGCAAGGTCCACGGGCACAAGATCGAAGCCCTTGACCTCTGGAAGAAGATGCTCTCGATGNNACCCCTGGATCACCTTCAAGGATCCTTGCAATGTTCGTTCCCCGCAGGATCACGTGGGCGTGGTGCATTCATCTAATTTGTGCACGGAAATAGTGCTAAATACGTCCAAGGAGGAGACGGCCGTTTGCAATCTTGGCTCGGTGATCCTCGAAACTCATCTGCTGCCGGACGGCGCGATCGACCACA